>JAZRPM010000001.1:0-99639 GCA_045649185.1 Candidatus Ornithomonoglobus sp.
AAGATATATCAAGCGTGGCGGTAAAGTATGGATAAAGATATTCCCGCACAAGCCTGTATCAGCTAAGCCGGCAGGTGTTCGAATGGGTAAAGGTAAGGGTGCTCCGGAGTACTGGGTAGCAGTAGTTAAGCCGGGTAGAGTGATGTTCGAGATGGATGGCGTTTCAGAGGAAGTAGCTCGTGAAGCTATGCGTCTTGCAATGCACAAGCTCCCGATCAAGTGTAAGTTTGTTAAACGTGAGGATGGTGAGCAGTAATGAAAATAAACGAAATCAGAGATTTATCAACCGCTGAGCTCGAAGCAAAGCTGCAGGAGTGCAAGCAGGAGCTCTTCAATCTGCGTTTTCAAAAGGCAGTAAACCAGTTAGAGAATCCCAAGAGAATTACTGATGTTAAGAGAACTATTGCTCGTATTCTTACAATTGTTCACGAGCGTGAACTTCAGGGTTAACTCAGTAAAACAGATTTATATTGCTTGAAAGGAGGCACGTATCTGTGGAAACAAGAAACAGACGTAAAGTAAAGATAGGCAAGGTAGTCAGCAACAAAATGGATAAGACTATCGTTGTAGCTATTGAATATAACGTAAAACACCCGCTTTACGGAAAAATCGTAAAGCGCACCTACAAGCTGAAGGCTCATGACGAGGAAAACGTATGTCAGATCGGCGATAAGGTAAAGGTAATGGAAACAAGACCCCTCTCAAAGGATAAGAGATGGAGATTGGTAGAAATAGTAGAAAAAGTTAAGTAAGCTATTTCGGAAGGAGGATTTCATAATGATTCAGGTACAGACACGCTTGAAAGTTGCTGACAATACCGGTGCTAAAGAAGTTATGTGTATCCGTGTTATCGGCGGCTCAAAAAAGAGATATGCGGCTGTTGGCGATGAAATTATTTGTAGCGTTAAGAAGGCAACACCAGGCGGCGTTGTTAAGAAAGGCGACGTTGTTAAGGCGGTTGTTGTCAGAACAGTAAACATGTCAAAACGTGCTGACGGTTCATATATCAGATTCGACGAAAATGCAGCTGTAATAGTAAAGGACGATAAGAACCCCAGAGGTACTCGTATTTTCGGACCGGTTGCAAGAGAGCTCAGAGACAAAGAATACATGAAGATTCTTTCATTGGCTCCGGAAGTTCTTTAATTAAGGAGGAAGTCGGAAATGAATAAAATGCATGTAAAAAGAGGCGATAAGGTAGTAGTTATCGCAGGTAAAGATAAGGGCAAAGAGGGTAATGTTGTAGCAGCATTCCCGGAAGAGAACAAGGTTATCGTTGAAGGCGTAGCAGTGGCTAAGAAGCATCAGAAAGCAAGAATGCAGGGTCAGTCAAGCGCTATCATCGACAAGGAAATGCCCATCGACGCATCAAACGTTATGAGAGTTTGCCCGAAGTGCGGTAAGCCGGCAAGAGTAGGCGTTAAGGTATTTGACGACGGCTCAAAGGCTAAGTTCTGCAAGAAGTGCGGCGAAACATTTAACGATTGATTGAGAGGAGGTACACTTAGATAATGAGTAGACTACAGGATAAGTATAATCAGGAAATCGCACCGGCTCTTATGAGCAAGTTCGGTTACAAGAGCGTTATGCAGATTCCGAAGATCTCAAAGATAACAATCAACATTGGTCTTGGAGAGGCTAAGGAAAACTCAAAGGTTCTTGATGCTGCAAGTGCAGACCTTGCTGCTATAACAGGTCAGAAGCCGGTATTGACACGTGCGAGAAAGTCAGTCGCTAACTTCAAGCTCCGTGAGGGCATGATAATCGGCTGTAAGGTTACTTTAAGACGTGACAAGATGTATGAGTTCATGGACAGATTGTTCAATATTGCTCTACCGCGTGTACGTGACTTCAGAGGTATAAGTGCAAACGGCTTTGACGGAAGAGGTAACTTCTCATTCGGTATCAAAGAACAGCTCATATTCCCTGAAATCGACTATGATAAGATTGATAAAATCAGAGGTATGGATATTAACTTTGTTACAACTGCAAAGACAGACGAAGAAGCACGTGAGTTATTGACACTCTTCGGTGCACCGTTTGCTAACTAATGCAGGGTGACAGGTTAAAGGAGGAACAAAATCATGGCAAAAACATCTATGAAGGTTAAACAGCAGAGAACACCTAAGTATAGCACACAGTTCTATACAAGATGTAAGATTTGCGGCAGACCGCACGCATATCTTCGTAAGTTCGGCATCTGCCGTATCTGCTTCAGAGAGCTTGCATACAAGGGACAGATTCCCGGCGTAAAGAAGGCAAGCTGGTAATTAACCGTAATTTTGATAGAAGGACGAATTTATTATTCGTAAACACGTCAGCAGCAAAATGAATTTGCTGCGGAAGGAGGTAACTTAAATGCAAATCACTGATCCTATCGCTGACTTGCTAACAAGAATCAGAAACGCTAACACTCAGAAGCATGAAACAGTTGATTGTCCGTCATCAAAGATGAAGGCATCAATCGTTGAAATTCTTGCTAACGAGGGTTATATAAAGGGTTATCAGATTATAGAAGATGGCAAGCAGAATGTTATCAGAATGACACTTAAATACAGTCCGTCAGGCGAGAGAGTAATATCAGGTCTTAAGAGAGTATCAAAGCCGGGTCTTAGATATTACGCAAGCGCAGAAGAAATGCCCAGAGTATTGAAGGGTCTTGGAACAGCAATCGTTTCAACTTCAAAGGGTGTTATGACAGACAAAGAAGCTCGTAAAGAGCACGTTGGCGGCGAAGTACTTTGCTTCGTTTGGTAACAACTAACAAATAAAAACAAAAAACTGAAAACCTGCCCACAAGGCAGAGGAAATTTAAGTTAAGGAGGAAAACCCTATGTCAAGAATAGGTAAAATGCCTATCACAATTCCTGCGGGAGTTAAGGTAGACGTTACTGCTGATAATGTTATCACAGTAAAGGGTGCAAAGGAAACTTTGACAAGAGCACTTCATCCTGAAATGAAGGTTGAAATTGAAGGCGATACAATCACAATCGTACGTCCTTCAGACAACAAAATGCACAGATCACTTCACGGTCTTACAAGAACACTTGTAAACAACATGGTAATCGGTGTTACTGATGGTTTTGTAAAGAACCTTGAAATCAACGGTGTTGGTTACAGAGCTGCAATGAGCGGCAAGACATTGAACTTAACATTGGGTTACTCACACCCGGTTAACTTCGAGGCAGAAGCAGGTATCACAATCGAGGTACCCGCACCCAACCAGATCGTTGTAAAGGGTGCTGACAAAGAGCGTGTAGGCGCTGTTGCAGCAAAGATCAGAAGCTTCAGAGCTCCGGAGCCGTATAAGGGCAAGGGTATCAAGTACGCTGATGAATACATCAGACGTAAAGAAGGTAAGACCGGTGCTAAGAAGAAATAATTGAAAGGAGTGTTCTTAAAATGATAAAGATGAAAGATAAAAATCAGGCTAGAATTAAGCGTCATTACAGAGTAAGAAAGAACATCTCCGGTACTGCGGAGAGACCCCGTCTTAACGTATTCAGAAGCTTAAACCACATTTACGCTCAGGTTATCGATGACGTGAACGGTGTTACACTCGTAGCTGCTTCAAGTCTTGAAAAGGGCTTTGAGGGTAACGGATCCAACGCTGAGGGTGCAAAGCTTGTCGGCAAGGCAATCGCTGAAAAGGCATTGGCTGCAGGCATAAAGACTGTTGTATTCGACAGAGGCGGATATGTATATCACGGTAGAGTTGCAGCTCTTGCAGAAGGTGCAAGAGAAGGCGGCTTGGAATTCTAATAGATAGGAGGAGCAAACAAGTGACTGAAAGATTAGACGCTAGAGATTTTGAGCTCGAGGAAAACGTTGTTGCCATTAACCGTGTATCAAAGACAGTTAAGGGTGGACGTACTATGAGATTCAGCGCCTTGGTAGTAGTAGGCGACGGAAACGGTATCGTAGGAAGCGGTTCAGGTAAGGCTGCTGAAATCCCCGAGGCTATAAGAAAAGGTATTGAGGCTGCTAAGAAGAACCTTATAAGAGTTCCCTTAGTAGGTACAACAATTCCGCATGAAGCAATCGGTGTTGACGGTGCAGGTAAGGTTCTCCTTAAGCCGGCTAAAGAAGGTACCGGTGTTATCGCAGGCGGTGCTGCCCGTGCAGTATTGGAGCTTGCTGGTATAAAGGATATCAGAACAAAATGCTTACGTTCAAACAATAAGCGTAATGTTGTAAATGCAACTATTGCGGGTCTGTCGGAATTGAAGAGCATTGAAGAAGTTGCAAAGCTTCGCGGCAAGACCGTAGACCAGATCAGAGGTTAATCAAACGCTGATTAACAGAAAGGAATGGTTAAGTAATGGCTAAATTAAAAATTACTTTGGTTAAGAGCACAATCGGCAGAAAGCAGGATCAGATCAAAACTGTTGAGGCTCTTGGACTTAAGAAGATCCGCTCAGTTGTTGAACATAACGACAACCCGCAGATCAGAGGAATGATAAACAAGGTATCACACCTTGTAACAGTAGAAGAAATTTGAGCAGGGAGGTGCAGCGAATGAGACTTGAAGAATTGAAGCCCGCAGAGGGTTCAACTCACAGAAAGAAAATCGTTGGCCGTGGTATCGGTTCAGGCGTTGGCAAAACTTCAGGCAGAGGTCATAAGGGCCAGAAAGCAAGAAGTGGCGGTGGCGTGAGACCGGGATTTGAAGGCGGTCAGATGCCGTTGTACAGACGTTTGCCGAAGCGTGGCTTCACAAACATCTTCGCTAAGAAGTTTGTAACGGTAAACGTAGAAGTGCTCGACAAGTTTAACGACGGTGATGAGGTAACAGCAGAAAGCTTACTCGAAAAGGGCATAATCAGCAAAACTCTTGATGGCGTAAAGTTCCTTGGCAGAGGTGAAGTTACAAAGAAGGTCACTGTTAAGGTAGCTAAGATCAGCGAGTCAGCTAAAGAAAAAATCGAAAAGGCAGGCGGAAAGGCAGAGGTGATCTGAGATGCTCGAAACAATCAGAAACTCATTTAAAATTCCTGATTTAAGACGCAGAATCGTATTCACACTCCTGATGCTTGTAGTATTCAGATTCGGTGCAGCAATTCCGGTACCGTTTCTGAACGCAGAAGCGATGAAGGCATTCCTTGATGCAGGAAGCAGTATGGACTTGTTCAACCTGTTTGATACATTCACAGGTGGTGCATTCCAGAACGCAACAGTTCTTGCACTCGGTGTTTCGCCCTACATCAACGCTTCAATCATCATCCAGTTGCTCACAGTAGCAATCCCGGCGCTTGAAAGACTTTCAAAAGAAGGCGTTGAGGGAAGAAAGAAGATTAACAAAATCACAAGATATGTAGGTATAATCCTTGCATTTGTTCAGGGCGCAGGCTTGTATATCACACTCAAGAATATGGCTGTAACAACGGGTCTTGACCCTATTTCAACTGCAGCCGCACCGGCGCTCTCATTCTTCGTAATCGTTCTTACATTCACTGCCGGTACAGCTTTCATTGTATGGCTTGGTGAATTGATTACAGACAAGGGTCTTGGTAACGGTATATCAATGATCATCTTTGCAGGTATCGTTTCAAGAATTCCGGCTGCCGGAATAAGCATATATAAATCTGATGTTATGAAAGGCGGTTCATTCAGCGCTATGGGTACAGTATGGGCAGTTGTTATCCTTGCAGTAGCAATATTGGCAATTGCACTTGTAGTATTCTTTACAGACGCTGAAAGAAGAATTCCCGTACAGTATGCTAAACGTGTTGTTGGCAGAAAGATGTACGGTGGACAGAGCACAAACATCCCTGTAAAGGTAGCTGCAGGCGGTGTTATGCCGATAATCTTTGCTTCATCGATTATGGCGTTCCCGTCAACAATCGTAAGATTGTTAAACGGTGGCCAGGAAGTACAGAATGTTGTAGGAAGGACAATTCTTAACTGTCTCTCAACAAACGGTTCGGCATGGACAACTGTAGTATATGGAGTATTATACTTCTTGTTGATTATATTCTTCACATACTTCTATTCAACAATTCAGTTCAATGCAATTGAAATGTCAAACAATATCAAGAAGAGCGGCGGTTATATTCCGGGTATTCGTCCGGGTAAGCCGACAAGCGACTACTTGAACAAGGTAACATCAAGACTCAACCTTATCGGTGCGTTCTTCCTTGGCGTAGTTGCAGTACTACCTGTCATTGTTGGTGCTATAACAGGCAACCCGTCATTGCAGATAGGCGGTACATCACTCTTGATTATGGTCGGCGTTGCATTAGAGACTGTAAAGCAAATGGAATCTCAGATGGTAATGCGTCACTATAAAGGATTCCTTGAATAATCGGATTTCGGGGAGTGCATGAGCATTCTCCGTGCCGAAGCGGTTTAAAGTTTGAATTAAATCGCTCATCTTGCACCTTCGCGATCGCTTACGTATAAGAATACACGGCGCTTACGCAAAGGCACAATCTGAACGATTTTCTTGTAAACTTTCATGAAAGGATAATTTTATGAGACTAATTCTTATGGGACCCCCGGGAGCCGGAAAAGGAACTCAGGGCGAAATATTAGAGAAAAAGCTCGGTATCAGTACCATTTCAACAGGTCTTATGCTGAGAACCGCTATAAAGGAACAAACAGAGGTCGGAAAGCTTGCAGAACAGTATATAAACGACGGCAAGCTTGTTCCGGACGATGTCATAGTTGCTATAGTGAAAGAGCGTTTGTCACAGCCGGACTGTGAAAAGGGATTTATCCTTGACGGATTCCCCAGAACAACGGCACAGGCAGAAGCACTCGACGCTGCAGGTGTTACGATAGACAAGGTGTTGTTACTTGTAGTTGACGATGAGAAGATTGTTGAAAGACTTTCTTCAAGACGTGAATGTTCAAAGTGCGGAACACCGTATAATATCATTTCAAAGAAACCTCAGAAAGAGGGTATCTGCGATAACTGTGGCGGCGAGCTGATTTGCAGAAAGGACGATGTTCCTGAAACCATCCAGAACAGACTTAACGTATATCACGAGCAGACAGAACCGATTAAAGAGTTCTATGAAGCAAAAGGTATCTTAGCTGTTGCACAGGGTGAAGAGGAGCTAAAGGACACAACTGCAAACGTAGCAAAGGCTCTTGGACTAGAGGAGTAATTTAATGATTTCCATTAAATCTTCAAAGCAAATTGATAAAATGCGTGAATCTTGCAAGCTCACAAAAGAGCTGTTCCTGATACTTGAGGATAAAATCAAGCCGGGAATAACGACTAAGGAGCTTGACACAATTGCGTATGAATTTTACAAAAAGCATGGTGCTACACCGAATTTCCTGAACTACAACGGATATCCTGCAACAATCTGTGCATCGGTAAACGATGAGGTTGTTCACGGAATCCCGTCACACAAAACAGTTCTTCGTGACGGCGATATAATAAGCATAGATATGGGTTGCATCTTAGATGGCTGGCACTCGGACGCGGCAAGAACGTTCGGAGTCGGCAAGATAACAGATGAAGCACAGAAGCTTATCGACGACACAAAGCAGAGCTTTTTTGAAGGAATATCGGTATTAAAGCACGGTGTGAAACTCGGCGATGTTTCGCATACAATTCAGACATTCTTAGAGGAACGAGGCTACGGCGTTGTCCGTGACCTGGTCGGTCATGGTATAGGCAGAGAATTACACGAGAGTCCGGAGGTGCCGAATTTCGGTACTGCGGGCAGAGGCGTAAGGCTTGCGGCAGGAATGACACTGGCAATTGAGCCGATGGTAACTGCCGGAAACTACCGTGTAGGCGTGCTTGACGATGACTGGACAGTAGTAACTGCGGATGGCAGCCTGGCAGCACATTACGAGAACACTGTTGTTATAACCCGTGATGGCTGCGAAATCCTGACTCTGTAGGAGAGGTGCGGTATGGAATATCGTATAGGACAGGTGGTTCGCTCAATAGCGGGCCGTGACAACGGAAAAGCTTTTATAGTAGTCAGAACCGAACCCAACTTCGTATATGTTGCAGACGGTGAGACACGTAAGCTTGAAGCTCCTAAGAAAAAGAAGCTCAAGCATATACAAGGAAGTTATAACGTATCGGAAGAAATCGCGGCTTGTATTGATGGCGGCACAGCAGAAAACTATATGCTGCGGCGGTTTCTCAACTCATAAAGGAGTAAAAAAATGGCTAAGGATGACGTTTTAGAAGTTGAAGGCACAGTAATCGAAACTCTGCCCAACGCAAACTTTAAAGTAGAGCTTGAAAACGGCCACCAGGTATTGGCACACATTTCAGGCAAACTGAGAATGAACTACATCAAGATTTTGCCCGGCGATAAGGTAACAATGGAAATGAGTCCTTACGATTTAACACGCGGCAGAATAACATGGCGTTCAAAGTAATTAAGAGGAGGTAATAAAATGAAAGTACGTCCGTCAGTAAAACCTATTTGCGAAAAGTGCAAGGTTATTAAAAGAAAAGGCAAGATTATGGTAATCTGTGAGAACCCTAAACATAAGCAGAAGCAGGGTTAATCACATACCTTAATTTTAAACCGGTTTATAGGATGTAAGCCGGACACAACACTTATAATTTTTTGATGATATCTTTAATGGAGGTGTAGAAAAGTATGGCAAGAATAGCAGGTGTTGACTTACCAAGAGACAAGAGAGTTGAAATCGGTCTTACTTATATCTACGGAATAGGCCTCAAGAGCAGTCAGAAGATACTCGCTCAGGCAGGCATTAATCCCGATACAAGAGTAAAGGATCTTACAGACGCCGAGGTTAACTCACTTCGTGAAACAATTGACAATGAATACACGGTTGAGGGTGACTTGAGAAGACAGGTTGCTTTGGACATTAAGCGTTTGATGGAAATCGGATGTTACCGTGGTATCAGACACAGAAAGGGCCTTCCTGTAAGAGGACAGAACACAAAGAATAACGCAAGAACCCGTAAAGGTCCGAAGAAGACCATTGCTGGTAAGAAGAAATAATTAAGGAGGGACTCGTAAATGGCTAAAGTAGCAAAGAAAACTACACGTACACGTCGTCGTGATAGAAAGAACATTGAAAAGGGTGCAGCTCATATTCGCTCAACCTTTAACAATACAATAGTTACAATCACTGATACAGCCGGAAATGCAATTTCATGGGCAAGCGCAGGTGGTCTTGGCTTCAGAGGTTCAAGAAAGAGCACTCCGTTTGCTGCACAGACAGCTGCAGAAACTGCTGCAAAAGCTGCAAAAGAGCACGGCATGAAGACTGTAGAAGTATACGTAAAGGGACCGGGTGCTGGTCGTGAAGCTGCAATCAGAGCTTTGGAAGCAACAGGTCTTAGCGTAACAATGATTAAGGACGTAACTCCGATTCCTCACAACGGTTGTAGACCGCCGAAGAGAAGAAGAGTTTAATCAGTGAATTGTATAGGAGGTTAATAGCATGGCAAGAAATATGCAGCCTATCGTAAAAAGATGTAAGACTCTCGGCATCGAGCCGTCAGTAATGGGTTACGATAAGAGCACAAACAGAAACCCGAAGCAGTCAAGAAAGAAGCAGTCGGAATACGGCATACAGCTTAACGAAAAGCAGAAGGTTAAGTTTATCTACGGATTGTTGGAGAAACAGTTCAAGAAGTACTACGTAATGGCTACAAAGCAGTCAGGTATCACAGGTCAGAATCTTCTTCAGATTCTTGAGTCAAGACTTGACAACGTAGTATTCAGACTCGGACTTGCTAACACACGTAGGGAAGCACGTCAGATCGTTAACCACGGTCATATCCTTGTAAACGGTAACAAAGTAGACATTCCGTCATACCTTGTAAAGCCGGGTGATGTAGTTGCTGTAAGAGAAAAGAGCAAGTCATCAGTAAGAATCAAGGAAATCGTAGAAGCTAACGAGAAGAGAATAATCCCGAAGTGGCTCAGCATGGACAAGAACAAGTTGGAAGGTAAAGTAATTCAGCTTTCTGACAGAGAAGACATCGACTACGATGTTGAGGAACACCTTATTGTCGAGCTTTATTCAAAATAATAACACTAATGTGGCGTTTGATGAATACATGGTTGTATTCATCAGCCCGCACGGGTTATTATATACGTCAAAGTGTCGTATATAAGACTTTACCCTCGGTAAGTGGAATGAATATATGTTAAATTGGCAGAAAATGCCGGTTAGTTTAGAAGGAGGGTTCCGATATGATAGAAATGGAAAAGCCGAATATTGAGTGTACAGAATTAAGCGCAGACGGCAAATACGGAAAGTTTGTCGTAGGACCGTTGGAGCGTGGTTACGGTACAACGATTGGTAACTCATTGAGAAGAATATTACTTTCATCTCTTCCGGGTGCTGCTTGTACATCTATAAAGATAGAAGGTATACAGCACGAGTTCTCAACCGTTCCTGGTGTAATGGAGGACGTAACCGAGATTATTCTTAATCTCAAGAAAATGGCTATCAAGCTTCACAGCGATGAAGTTAAGACTGTTTACATCGACGCAAAGGGTGCGCAGGAAATAACAGCCGGCGATTTGAAGTGTGACAGTGACGTTGAAATATTCAACCCTGAACTGCATATCGCTACGTTGAATTCAGATGCAAAGCTCAATGCAGAGATAACAATATCAAAGGGCAGAGGATACGTATCTGCTGAAAGAAACAAGGCAGAGCTTCAGCCGATTATAGGTGTTATACCGATGGATTCGATCTATACACCTGTAACAAAGGTTAACTACACAGTAGAAAATGTACGTGTAGGTCAGTACACAGACCGCGAAGAACTCGCAGTTGAGGTCTGGACAAACGGTACTGTTAAGCCCGATGACGCTGTTTCGCTTGCTGCAAAGATCATGAACGAGCTATTGCTCTTGTTCGTAGACCTTTCAGAGGAAGCGAAGAACACAGACATCATAGTTGAGAAGGAAGAAAACCAGAAGGAAAAGGTACTTGAGATGACTATCGAAGAGCTTGACCTTTCGGTTCGTTCTTACAACTGCTTAAAGCGTGCAGGAATAAACACTGTAGAGGATCTTTCAAACAAGTCAGAAGAAGACATGATGAAGGTAAGAAACCTCGGCAGAAAGTCGCTTGAAGAAGTAATTAACAAGTTATTAGGATTAGGTCTTTGCCTTAAGAAAGAAGAAGATTAAGGAGGTACGGTTATGCCGGGACAGAGAAAATTAGGAATGCCCACAGATCAGAGAAGAGCAATGCTTCGTAACCAGGTTACAAGCTTCCTCGAGAACGGTAAGATGACAACAACTCTTACACGTGCTAAGGAAACAAGAAGCATGGCTGAAAAGATGATTACTCTTGGTAAGAAGGGCACTCTTGCAGCACGCCGTCAGGCTTTGGCATATATCACAAAGGAGGACGTTGTAACAAAGTTGTTCAACGAAATCGCTCCGAAGTATGCTGAGAGAAACGGTGGATACACAAGAATCTACAAGTTGGGTGAGCGTCGTGGTGACGCAGCTCAGATGGCAATTCTTGAGTTGGTTGACTAATTAACAAATAAAAAATCGCAGTCATCGACTGCGATTTTTTTGTTTTCCTGTAATATCTGAGATAATGTATCTTATATGAGCGATTTCTTCATCAGTGAGTTCTGTTACATCAATTGTATTCTTTGTTTCAAGTCCGAGCATATAGTCTGTAGATACCTGAAAAAACTCCGCAATCCGAATCAGCATATCAATCGACGGCTGTATATTATCATTCTCCCAGTTTGATACACTTTGCTTTGTAACCCCTAATGATTTTGCAAGCTGTACCTGCGTAATTCCGCATGCCGTGCGGAGTTTTTTTATTTGTTCATTTAGCATTTTTTTCACCTCTTTTCGGTCAATTATTCATATACTATTATACAATTATACTTGACAAAATAAAAATACTATGGTATAGTAATATTTGACTGAAAAGATTTGCAGGTATAAACAAATGAGTAGAGGGAACACAAAAGAATGAAAAAATTATTTATAGGTTCTTCAAGAGAAGGGTTGTTATATGCCCGAAAGCTAAAGGCCATGCTCAATACAAAATTGAAAAAGTACAATATCAGGTGTATTTTATGGGAAGATAAAGGAGTTTTTTCACTAAATAAAACAACTATAGAAAATCTATGCCATGTAGCGGAAAATATAAAAGGATCTAAAGAAGATGGAAGTGACAAAGGCTATGCAGTAATGTTAATGACACCTGATGATAAAATAGATACCAGAAACGAAGTGCATTA
Organism: Candidatus Ornithomonoglobus sp.; assembly: GCA_045649185.1. Lineage (GTDB taxonomy): Bacteria > Bacillota > Clostridia > UBA1381 > UBA1381 > Ornithomonoglobus. The sequence continues at coordinate 12,191 of JAZRPM010000001.1, forward strand.
TGTTGCACGTGACAATGTAATTTTTGAGTTAGGATTGTTTATAGGTTATTTGGGGCGAAGCCATGTTTGTTGTGCCATACCATCCAATAAGAAAATTAAAATGATGTCTGATTGGAACGGGGTTAATAATGCACGATATCAATATTTGCGAAAACCGCAAAAAGATAAATTGGGAATGATGCTTGCGGATGTGGTTGAACAAATAGTTATGCATATAGACAGACAAGAACAAGGTAAATGATTGAAAAGAGGGGTAACGATATGAAAAAAATAACAAGTTTATTTTTAACATTAACAATGCTGTTATCATTGGTTGTAATGCCGGCAAAAACGGCATTTGCAGTAAGCATTGATGATAGTTCGGTCGTTTTAAAGCAACCGAAGGGCAGTGATACTTGTACATATTTTTCGGCGGCAATGATGCTTAGAAGAAAAGCAATTCTGAATGGTAATTCTAATTGGAGTTCAATAACCGGTGATAGCGTGCGTTCTATAGCAAGATATTCGGGCGGTGGTATGAAGAATGAATTCACATATGCCGGAATGAATGTTAAAGCAGGAACATTCAGCGGTAACGCATCCAATAAAAAACAACAGCTTATATCGCTGTTAAACGCACACCCTGAAGGTGTAGTTATATATATGTACGGTAGTGGTTTATACACACATGCAATTCTTGCAACAAGCTATACGAACGGCACTGTATATGTTGCAGATTCTGTACATTACTTACCAAAGGCAATTATACCTATAACAGACGCTTATCTGACGGGAAGTACGCAGGATGAAAGAATAGGCAATTTAAAGAAGTATTGGTATATAGATTCGGGAAATTGTAACTTATCTACTCCTGTGCCAACACCGGTTGTGCATACTCATTCGTGGAGTTATGGTAGTGAATCCTCTCATCCTCATGCACAATATAAACAATGCAGCTGTGGAGCAAAGGAATATACAGGCGTTTTCGGCGCACCGGGTGAATGTACACAGTGTTATCCGCTTGGTAACGTCACATTAAAGCGTTCTGCCGACAAGACAAAAGGAACTGTAGAGTTCTACAGAAATACGCCTGCAAATGCACATAATTATACACTTGATTTATATTATAAAGCTACAGAGAATGGCACATACAGTTGGAAAAACACCTATGATATGTCGACGGAAAATAAAACTATAACGGGACTTTCGAGCGGTTATTATTACGGAAAACTGACGGTTAAAAACAATTTTTCTGGACAGACACGTACAGCTCAGAGTGACTCTTTCAGAATCGTGGATTCTTATACAATAACATATAATGCAAACGGCGGAATCAATGCTCCGACAAATGATACGAAAATAGAAGGAGTGGCAAAAACTCTTACAACAAATGTTCCGACAAAAGCTCATTATGTATTTAAAGGCTGGGCACGCAGTAAAAAGGCAACAACTGCGGAATATACAACAGGTGCATCGTATCAGAGAGATGCAAATGTAACTTTATACGCAGTATGGGAGCCAGAAGTTTATACGGTTACATTTGACACCAATGGTGGAAAAGGTGAAGTGGAAAATTTCACTGTGACGTACGGTAACACAATACGTATGCCAAATACACTTGTTAAAGATGGCTATTATTTGAAAGGTTATTCCGCGAGTAAGTCCTCAACTAATCCCGAATACCGGATTGGTAAGGATTATAAAATTGAAGCGAGTGCAACCCTGTATGCTATATGGGGACAAAGCACATGGAGTGGTGATGTTTCAAAGAGTCTTGCAGGCGAAGGCACGGTAGAAAATCCGTATAAAATCTCATCGGCAGCTGACCTTGCATATCTGGCAAATAAAGTAAACAATCAAACCATTGACCCCACTTATGAATATTACGAGCTTACCGATAATATAAATCTTGCATATAGTGAATGGGTACCGATTGGTTTGTGGGACAATGGTTATCAATATTTTTATGGATCGTTTGATGGAAATGGATATACAATTTCAGATCTGTACATCACGCAAGAAAACGAGAATATGGTAGGGTTGTTTGGGCGAACAAAAAATGCACTAATTCGAGATTTTTCTTTGACGGGAGCGATAGAAAACCTTTCGTCAAAATACGGCTTATATATAGGTGGTGTTGCTGGATATGCATATAATACGGAGCTGATAGATTTATCCTTAAAGTATTTTAGTATTGGTAGTTTGAGTGGTACCACACAGGACTATATGGGACGTGCAGGTATTGTTGCAGGATACTGTAATGGTGGAGAGTTGAAACGAATCTCTGTAGAAGATTGTTATATTAATTTAAAAGATGGTTATTGGCAGGTGGGAATGGTTGCTGGATGCGGAGATGGAGGTATCATAGAGGATTGTTTGGTAATATCTAGTGATGGTGGATTGTTTAGTGTTTCAGCGGATATGGGAAACACACAATTTGGCGGGATAATAGGTTATGCAAATAATTATGAGATAAAAAAATGCATGGTTAAAGCTCCACATATGATTAACTTGAATTCAGGAAGTTCTATTTATGCGGGCGGAATTGTTGGCTGGTTGAGCGGTGGAAGTGTGCAAATGTGTGATGTACAGTTCATGGATTTAGAACAGAACAGTATTACCATAAATAGTTCTTGGTCAATTGTCGGAGGTTTGGTTGGTTTAGCATCAAGCGCTGTGGAAATACAACAAAATAAATTCGCTGGAAGTTCTATTGAAACCAAAGGAGGCATAGGTTCGCTCGGTGGTTTGGTAGGAAGTATTTCTCAAAATAATATGATGATAAAACAATCTTTTGTGAATATAAAAGGAAAGTTAAAAGGGACTTCGAACGGTAGTGTTAATGTGGGAGGACTTTTTGGTGATAGAACGGGAAGTATGTTATCTTCAACATGGAGTGCAAAGATTCAAAATACTATTACGCTAGTTGATGAAATAGAGACGAAAACATCCAGTAGCAATTACAAAGCTAATGCAGGATATATATCGGGAAATTATTATAACACTGAATACAATAACACTTATTATAATTCGGAAATGATAGTAAATTCCTCAACTAATTCAATAAACACTTTAGGAACAGCGAAATCTAAGAAAACAATAAACGGAACGTTTTTGACAAATGTGTTAGGATTAACTCCATATACATCTTTGGCAAATCTTGAAAATGACAGTAGTGCTGTATGGGTGTTCATGGATGGAGAATTGCCGGAACTTTATTATAATTGTCTGAATGATATTACAGTTTCGGAAGATATTGAGAACGGAACGGTCGAGATTGACAGAGAACAGGCGGTTGATGGTGAAATTGTAACAGTTACAGCAACACCTGCTGATGGTTATGTTCTGAATAAAATCTACAAAAACGGTGAAGAGATTGACGGAACAACATTTGAAGTTCTTGGCAACTGTGAGGTTTATGCAACATTTGCCGAGGTGATACCTGAATATGAGGTTAGCCTGACAACGGACGAAAATGCGACGGGAACTCTTATAAATGTTGACAGCGCAGAGCCGATGCTGATGACAGCAATGTTACTAACAACAGATGAAGAAACTTCAATTATAGCGAACGACGGTGAAGAAATTCAGGTCAATACCTTTGCAAATGAAGATTATACTGTTGATGCAATCTATGTAAACGGCGAAGAAATAGCCGGTGATAGTTTCATTCTTGAAGAAGACAGTATTGTTACAATGGATGTTGCAAGTATCAGCACTGATGTTGAAGCTGTGACAAACGAACCGGAGGGTGTAGGAGATTATTTTGCTATATTAAGCGGTTCAGTTTCAGGTGATTCGGACGGTATTGCAAGATATATAAGATACTGGAGCGAGAATGACACTGAAACTATATATACAACGGATGTTGAAGAAGGTTCAGGTGATTATACTGCCGAGATTCTTACTCTTAGCCCTGATACAAAATATTATTATCAGATGACGGAATACGGTGAAGTTAAATCATTTACAACTTGTTCAGCACCGGATGGTGCCGGTGATATTGAAGGTGATGATACATCTGTTTCTGTTACCGGTGTAACTTTGAACAAAACATCAGCTACGCTTACAGTTAATGAAACATTAACATTAACCGCTACGGTATTACCGTCTGATGCTACAGATAAAACAGTGTCTTGGGCATCGTCAAATACAAGCGTTGCAACGGTTTCAAACGGTGTTGTAACGGCGGTTGGTGCAGGAAATACAACAATTACAGCAACAACCACAGACGGTGGGTATACAGCAACTTGTACGGTGACAGTTGAGGAAGCGATAGATGAAAATGCTCCGTGTGTTTCTGTGACGGGCGTAAGTGGACGAGCAGGAAATACGGTTGATGTAAAAATTAATGTTGCGAACAATCCAGGTATTGTATTTGCAAAGTTTAATGTAACATTCGGTGATGAATTGACACTTACAAATGTTACAGACGGAGGTCTGCTTGGTAATGCAAACCACTCGAATAATAAAGTAAGTCCGTACATACTCTACTGGAATAACGGAACAGCAACATCTGATTTTACAGGTAACGGAACAATTGCAACTTTGACATTCGAAATTGCAGAAGATACAGAAGATGGAATATATCCGGTAACTATTAGCGAAGTATCTTCGAGTACATTTAACTTTGAAGATGAAACAGTTTATTTTGCAGTTAAAAACGGAAATGTAACTGTGGTATCGAAAATAATAGGTGATGTCAATGGTGACGGAGAAATCACGGCTCGAGACGAACGCGACTTGTCAAGACATATCGCCGGTTGGACGGGATATGAAGAAATTGATATTTTTACTGCAGATGTAAACTGCGACGGAGAAATAACTGCTCGTGATGAGCGTGATTTATCAAGACATATTGCCGGCTGGACGGGATATGAAATCTTGCCGAAATCTAATTAACAGAGAGGGAGTATATTATGTTAAAAAAATATTTTTCATTATTAATTTGTATTGCGATGATTTTCACAACTATTGTAATTCCGAAAGCATCGCAAACGGCAACAATAACTGTTGAATCGGTAAATGTTGTACAGGGGACTACTACGGTTGATGTAAAAATAGATGCAAAGAACAATCCGGGATTGGTATTTGCAAAGTTCAATGTAACTTTTGGCGATTTTCTTACTTTAACAGAAGTTACTGATGGAGGATTGTGGGGAAGCACAAATCATTCTAACAATAAAGTAAGCCCGTATGTTCTTTATTGGAATAATGGAACAGCAACATCTGATTTTACCGCAGATGGAACAATTGCGACCTTGACATTCTCGATTCCAACAGATATTGCGACAGGAACATATCCTATATTACTTTCAGTTGTTCAGGGTTCTACATTTAATTATTCAGATGAAGATGTGGAGTTTTCAGTTGCAAACGGCGGAATTACTGTTACAGAAGCACCCAAAGCAGATTTTACAGGTATTACACTTGCAAACAAGACCTATACATATGACGGTGTAGAGAAGGGTATGGCGGTTTCGGGAACAGTGCCGGGCGGTGCAACTGTTACATATACATATGATAACAGCACAACAAAGCCGACAGAGGCTGGCACATATGCAGTTAAGGCAACAGTTTCAAAATCTGGCTATAATAATTTGGTGCTTAATGCAACTATGACAATCAACCCTAAAAACCTTACAGTTTCGGGAATGAGTGCTTCAAATAAGGTATATGACGGCACAACCGATGCAACTGTATCAGGTGGTACGTTAAACGGTAAAGTTACAGGCGATGAAGTTGAAGCTACATTTCCCACAACAGGAACGTTCGCAAGTGCCAATGTGGGCAATGGTATTGCTGTGTCTGTTCCTGCTGTTACTCTCAGCGGTGCTGACAAGGATAATTATACGCTCACACAACCGACAGGATTAAAGGCGAACATCACAAAGCGTTCGATTACCGTTACAGCAAAGAGCTATACAATAAGACAGAACACAGCTGTTCCTGCACTTGAATACGATATTACAAGCGGTAGCATGGTTTCGGGTGAAACCTTGACAGGTGCATTGTCTGTTAATGCAAACGGTACAAGAGTCGGAACATTCGACATAACAAAGGGTACTTTGGCGGCAAGCAACAACTACAGTATGACATTCGTTAAGGGTACGTTGACAGTTTCAGCAAAGGATGTACAGGATGTTACAGTAGCAAATATTCCGGCAAAGACATACGGTGATGATTCATTTGCATTGGAAGTAACAGACAACTCTACAGCACTTGGTGAATTGACTTATACAAGTAGTAATGCTGATGTTGCAACAGTATCGGCTGACGGAACAGTGACAGTTAAGACGGCAGGTACAACCAATATTACGGTAAGCCGTGCAGGAAATGAGCAGTATGCAGATTTCTCTGTTACAAAGCCTTTGACAGTAAACAAAAAGGCGATTACTATTACAGCAAAGAGCTACACAATCAGACAGAATAATGTTGTTCCAACGCTCGAATATGATATTACAGCAGGCGAGCTTGAAACGGGCGATGCAATCACAGGTGCATTGACTGTTAATGCAGATGGCACAAGACTTGGTGAGTTCGATATCACACAGGGAACATTGACTGCGGGAGCAAACTACGCATTGACATTTGTAAAAGGTAAGCTTTCGGTAGTTGATAAGACACCGCAGGAGATTGTTGTTGCAATAATCGGTGAAAAGACATATGGCGATGCTGATTTTGCAGTTTCAGTAACACCTGATGCTACGGCAAATCTTTCAGCGTTTGCTTATGCAAGCAGTAACACTGATGTTGCTGAAATTTCAGCAGGCGGAACAGTAACAATCAAGGCGGCAGGCAAGACTGATATTACAGTAACAGAGCCGGGTAACGCTGACTATGCGGCATTTATCAACACACAGAAGCTTGTAGTGAACAAGAAAAATGTAACAGTTACATCAGTAGATCTTGATGCAAAAACTGCTGTTCTTGATGGCGTTCTCTCAGGTGATACTACCGTAGCATTGAACTTTGACAAGCTTGTGCTTGAGATTACAGGCGAAGTTGATGAAACTACATCAAATGTAACAGTAACAGGTTTTGAACTTGTCGGCGACAAGTCAGAAAACTATGTAGTTACAACAACAGAACTTAATACCACAATAGCAACAGATAATGTTGTTACAGTTACTGTAACAGCTGATGGCGGCACAGTTACCGGTGCAGGAAGCTATATAAAGGGTAACAGTGTAACAGTTATAGCAACACCAATAAGAGGATTTGCGTTTACAGGCTGGCAGGAGGGAGAAACAACAGTTTCAACTGATGCGACATATACTTTTGTAGCTGATGCAGACAAAGAACTCGTTGCAAAATTTGTAAAACAGGCTACCGGCGGTGGTGACTCAACATACACAGTTAATTTTGAAACAAATGGCGGAAGCAAGGTTTCAAACAAGAGTGTAAGAAAGAACACATCAGTAACAGAGCCGGCAATGCCAAGCAAAAAGGGTTATACCTTTGCAGGCTGGTATAGTGATGCTGAGTTTACAACACCGTATGATTTCTCTGATATAGTTAAGAAAGACATGACGCTTTATGCTAAATGGACAGCAGTCGGTACGGTTGAGCCGGAGCCGACAGAAAAACCAGAAGAGCCGGCAACCACACCGTTTAACGACGTAAAGGCGGATGCATGGTATGCAGATGCAGTTAAGTTTGCAGTAGAAAATGGATTGATGAACGGTGTATCGGACACTGAATTTGCTCCGAACAACACATTGACAAGAGCAATGCTTGTAACAATCCTTTACCGCAATGACGGCGAACCGGAAACAGCAGGCGATATAGCTTTTGAGGATGTTTCAGATGGAGCATATTACGAAAATGCTGTTGCATGGGCAAAAGCCAACGGCATAGTTGACGGTGTGTCAGACACAGAATTTGCACCTGATGCTAATATCACACGTGAGCAGATTGCGGCAATTATGCACAGATATGCAACATATAAAAATTATGATGTGAGCGGAACTGCAGAAATAAATGACCGTGATGATTATGCGGAAATTTCAGAATATGCAGTATCTGCAATACAGTATATGGTAGCAAGCGGACTTATGAATGGTAAAACAAATACAACTCTTGAACCGCAGGATAAAGCAACAAGAGCAGAAATTGCTACAATACTTCAGAGATTTATAACATCAAACAACTAACCCACAAAAAATCGCAGTCAATGACTGCGATTTTTTAATAATCACTTGAAATATGGAAGATATTGTGATATAATAGACTCAACATATAAAATCAGGAGGAATTTGAAATGGATTTTTCAAAGCTTTACAGCCTTGAGGGCAAAGTTGCGCTTATAACAGGCGGTTCATACGGCATTGGCTACGGTATCGCATCTGCTTTTGCTGCACAGGGCGCAAAGATTGTTTTCTGTGACATTAAGCAGGAGCTTATCGACAAGGGTCTTGAGAGCTACAAGGCAGACGGTATCGACGCAAAGGGTTACGTTTGCGACGTTACAAACGAAGACATGGTTAACGACATGGTTAAGAAGATAGAGGAAGAAGTTGGCGTTGTAGACATCCTTGTAAACAATGCAGGTATCATCAAGAGAATACCGATGCATGAGATGTCAGCTGCTGAATTCCGTCAGGTAATCGACGTTGACCTTAACGCACCGTTCATCTGTGCAAAGGCAGTTATCCCGAGCATGATCAAGAAGGGTCATGGTAAGATTATAAACATCTGTTCAATGATGTCAGAGCTTGGCCGTGAAACTGTATCAGCTTACGCTGCTGCGAAGGGGGGCTTGAAGATGCTCACAAGAAACATCTGTGCAGAGTACGGTCAGTACAACATTCAGTGTAACGGTATCGGACCGGGTTACATAGCTACACCGCAGACTGCTCCGCTTCGTGAGACTCAGGAAGACGGTTCAAAGCACCCGTTCGATTCATTCATCTGCGCAAGAACACCTGCCGGCAGATGGCTTGATCCCGACGAGTTGGGCGGCCCCGCAGTATTCCTTGCATCAGATGCATCAAATGCTGTAAACGGTCACATACTTTATGTTGACGGCGGTATACTAGCATACATCGGCAAACAGCCGTAATCAGGAACGGTTAATTTTGTTCAGATCACAGAAGGCATGGCGTAACGCTATGCCTTCTATTACGCAAAAAACGCACCACTCGGAGTACCTGTGTACGCCGTCGGGTGCGTTTTGTCCGTTCTGAACAAAATTTCCACGTTCCTAATGTAGAGTTACGCCGTCGGGTGCGTTTCATCCGTTCTGTGACAAATTTCTTCAGTCCTTCAAACAATTATTGCATAGGGGTTGAAAAAAACCGCAAAAAGTGATATAATATACTATGTATAGGTATATGCTTCAGAACTAAAACGAAAGGTGGTGAGGATTTGACGGATGCAGAAATGATAAAACGGTGTAAGGACGGCGACCGTGAGGCATTTAATGCTTTAATGGAAAAATACCAGAATATCATGTTCGGTATGGCATATAATTTGTTGTCGGACTATCAGGATGCAGAAGATGCAGTGCAGGAAACGTTTATAAAAGCATATAAGTCAATATCCTCATTTAAAGGCGATTCCGCCTTTACCACCTGGCTGTATGTGATATGCCGTAACTCGTGTAACGATATTCTGAGAAAGCGTCAGAAACATTCTGCAGTGACAAGTATAGATGCAGACGACGATGATGGCCCTATAAAGGAAATAAAATCCGATGGACCGTCGCCCGAAGATGTGGTTGAAATGAACGAAACACAGGCGATGGTGAGAGATGCTATAAACAGCTTGAAACCCGAATACAAAGAAGTGCTGGTGCTTTCAGATATACAGCAGTTATCATATGATGAAGTCTCGACGATTTTGAAAATCCCGAACGGGACTGTAAAATCGAGGCTGAACAGGGCAAGAAATGCATTGCGTAAAAAATTATCCGATAAACGGGAACTTTTTTCATAATCTATCGTCTAAAATATTGAAATAAGTTAAGGGAAAGGAGGAATTACCATGATTTGTTCAGAATTTTTTGAGTTGCTTGACAGTTATGAATCAATAACAGATGAGCAGCGTATTGAAATGGAAAAACATACAGCAGAATGCGAAACCTGCCGCAAAGAGCTTGAGTTTTTCAAATCTGTAATAAGTGTATCTGCGTCAATTCCTACACCTGAAGCCCCCAAAACGCTTATTGACAAAGTAAATGCGAAACTTGATACCGAAAAACCTGTGGTTGTAGGATTCAAATGGAATTTCAGAGTCCTTTCTACCGTTGCGGCGTGCCTTGCAATAGGTCTTGCGGTCGGTATCAATAACGGATATATTAAAGATGCAATAACAGACAACAGTACTGACGGCGTAATAAGCCAGACAGTAGCCCAAACCCCCGATGCAGGCGAAGCTCCTCTAGAGGACCCGGTTGCTCCGGAAACTGAAACCGTGACTGAGAAACCGGCAGTTAAGGCTGATGAGACTATAAAGCCGGCGGTTAGAGAGACGGCAAAAGCTGAGGCAAAAGCAACGGAAAAACCGGTTGTTACAGCTACAAAGGCTCCTGTAGAAACAGAAGCACCAAAGCCCGGCAAAACGCAAACCGTTCCGGCACAGACCGAAGCTCCTGCACCGACTCCTGACAACGAACAGAACGTTGAGGATTACCAGATAAAAACAGACGGACCGCAGATAGCATACGGAAGATACAACGTTGAATCTGCAAGAAGAACATCTGTGGAATTTTCTGACTATCTACATGTAGAGAGCGACGATATGGGTGCTGTTGTAAGTACGATGAGCGAAATGGGTGTTAAAAACTCAGGTGGCTATTATATGACATCACGCCAAAACTTCTATGCGTTGATGGATACGCTTAATGATAAAGGCGTAGGATATGAATGTGACCTGAAATACAATTCAGGTGAGAATATATCATTCAGATTAACTTACAATTAAAAATATGGACTGCATGCAGTCCATATTTTTTTGCGATCATTTCTCGAAATGCTGGTAATCCTTTTCGGACCAGTCACCGCCCCATTTCCAACCGTGTTTTTTGAATATACGGCAAATTTCCGTGTCATTTCCGATATATGCTGCACGGTCGATTTCACGTGACCATTTGCTTACATCACGCTGCCAGAATTCACGTGCATTTTCGTGTGCGCCTTTTCCGTTACTGTAAACATACGGGTTTTGCTGTGGATTAATGTCTATTGCTCTGCCCAATGCGTGGTTGGAAAGCTTACCGGAACCGGTGGAGACAACCCTGTAGTTGAACGCTGAAGTGTTATTGTATTCTATAGATGTAAAATCATCGGCATCGTATTTGTCTATAAGCTCCATTCGCTCTATAGGATATTTTGCATCGAACAGTTCGGCAAATATATCCAGTACCTCCTCAGCCAGATCATCTGCAACAACAAGGTGACCTGTCACAACATTATAATTGAAATCATAGTGAGGAATAGTGAGGTATCGCAAGTCATCATATGTAATAGTTGAATTGGTCTTCATGGATTTGCCCTGCATGGACGCACGAATTGATTCAGGGATTGGTTCAGCAGTACCTCGGTTTGAAATCGGTTCAGCCGTGGGTTGGGGAGTAGGTTCTGCTGTTGGCTCTGCTTTTTGCGCGTCTTCTCCCGGTTTTGTTATTGTTATGTCTTTTTGAAGAATATTAACATCAGATTTTGGGTTTATGCAGTTAGCTACTATAATTATTGCAACAATAGCAACTACCACCGCAATGAAAATAATAAGCGGTTTATAGTTTGGCTTATAATGCTTATGTTTTTTTGTATTCATATAAAAACTCCTTAACTGTTTTATGTTAAGTAAATAATAACATAATTTGTCGAAAAATTCAATAGAAAAGAGAAATTTCTAAAAAAAACGTGACAAACGCAGAAAAATCTGTTATAATAAGTTAAAGAAAATATGCGGAAAGGTGATTTTATGAATTGTACAAATTGCGGTTGGAAATTGAAACCGGACGAAAGGTTTTGCCCTGAATGTGGCAGCCCTGCACCTGTGCAGCAGTCACAAGGCTACAATGGTCAGTTTCAGTCACAAGCTTATAATGATCCGAATAATTTGAAAAGTTTTTGCCCGGGGTGCGGAACTGAATTGTATGCAAGCGATGTGTTTTGCCCTACTTGCGGACGTGATTTAGGGGCACCGATTCAGCCATATTCTTCTGCTCCGTCACCAAAGAAATCACAGGCAGGAGTAATAGTGGCAGTCGTTTGTTTGGTTGTACTTGCATTGGGTGCATTAGTTACTGCTATACTAGCATTAAATGATAGCAATAATGATGGTGATACAGATAGAGTTGTTGAGGAAACAGCTACGCCCATCCCCGGTCCGCCGGTATTTACAGATATATCAGCAACAAGCACAAGAGGACATGATGTAGACTCGACTAATAATGAGATAGTGTATTATTATCCGAGCTATGCAGTTGACGGACTTATGTATACAGCGTGGACTCCCAACCGAAATACGGACAGCAGTCCGATTTTGACTCTTAGTGCTAATACGAAGCAATATGTTACAGGTATAAGAATGACTAACGGTTATTGCAAGTCACAAAAGACATATACAAGAAACAGACGAATCACAAAAGTATGTATTATGTATGAGGGCGGAGAGAAAACAGTTACATTCAGTATAGACAACTTTGGAAATCTTATTGATGTTTATTTTGATGAGCCTGTATATACCAGCTATATATCAATCAAGGTTCTTGAAACCTACTATGGAGACTGGCAGGATATAGCCATAAGCGAAATTGAAGTATTTTAATCCGAAAATTCTCTTTGCATCTCGCCCAATTCCGCAGACTCGCATACACAAGTATAGCCTCGCCTGCGGAATTGAACGACCTGCTGTGAGAATTTTCGGATTGTTTTTCTGTGTTCTTTGCATCTCACCCAATTCTGCAGACTCGCATACACAAGTATAGCCTTGCCTGCGGAATTGAGCGACCTGCTGTGAAAATTTTCGGACTGGTAGAAAAAACGACGAAGCATCATTTTGCTTCGTCGTTTTTTATTTGACTCATATCAATTTGTTCTTTTATAATTCGGTTAAGGCACAACAGGTTTGAACAGGTATAACCCAATGCACTGTAACGGCATTCGCTTTCGTTCTGGGTACATTCCTCGCATAAGAACATCTGGCCTTTAGAAACGGGGATTGCTATGTAGTTATTTTTATTAAGCAATTCAATTGCTTTTTTTAATTCGTCATTCATAATAAATCTCCTTTAGTGAAAAAGAAAGGCTCCGCTTATGCGGAGCCTCTGGCGATCCGGATGAGGCTCGAACTCACGACCTCTAGCGTGACAGGCTAGCGTTCTAACCAACTGAACTACCGGACCATACTGTCAACAACATTGATTATTATACACTATTACAGATAAAATGTCAAGTGTTTTTTGCAAAAAAAATTAAATGGCGAAAAAGTATTTACAAATGAAATTGAGAGTGGTATAATATAAGATAAGTTGATATTTTGAAAGGAAGTATTTAGCAATGGAGAAGAAAGATATAGATTGGGGCAACCTTGGTTTTGGTTATATCAAAACAGATAAGAGATACGTTGCAACATATAAGGATGGCAAGTGGGACGAGGGCGCGCTTGTTGACGATGACAAGATTGTTATGAGCGAATGCGCGTGTGTTTTACAGTATGCTCAGACAATTTTTGAGGGTATTAAGGCATACACAACCGAGGACGGACGTATAGTAACATTCCGCCCGGATATGAATGCAGAGCGGCTTATGAACTCTGCAGAGCGTATGCAGATGCCTCCGCTTCCAAAGGAGCAGTTTATTGATTCAATAAAGCAGGTTGTTAAGGCTAATGCGGCATATGTTCCGCCGTACGGCACAGGTGCATCACTGTATATAAGACCGTTTATGTTCGGTATAAACGAAGTAATTGGTGTTAAGCCTGCGACAGAGTTCCAGTACAGAGCCTTTACAACACCGGTTGGTCCGTATTTCAAGGGTGGCGCAAAACCGCTTACTATCCGTGTTTCTGACTTTGACCGTGCTGCTCCGAGAGGAACAGGTCATATCAAGGCAGGTCTTAACTATGCAATGAGCCTTTATGCAATCGTTGATGCACACGAAAAGGGCTTTGACGAGAATATGTACCTTGACCCGCAGACAAGAACAAAGGTAGAAGAAACAGGCGGTGCAAACTTCCTCTTTATAACAAAGGACGGCAAAGTTGTAACACCGAAATCTGAAAGTATCTTACCGTCAGTAACAAGACGTTCACTTATGTACGTTGCAGAGCACTATCTCGGTCTTGAGGTTGAGGAGCGTGAAGTTTACGTATCAGAGCTCAAGGACTTTGCAGAATGTGGTCTTTGCGGTACTGCGGCTGTTATTTCACCCGTTGGTAAGATTTATAACCACGGTGAGGAAATATGTCTGCCGAGCGGTATGGATGAAATGGGTCCTGTTACAAAGAAGCTTTACGATACATTAACAGGTATCCAGATGGGAAGAATAGAAGCTCCCGAAGGCTGGATCTGCGAAATTTGCTGATAATTTTACGGAGCTGTTGCATGATGCAACAGCCTCCGTTATTTTAAGGAGAAATTATGATACACTTGGTAAACTTCTGCCGAAATACCATGGGTGCAGCAGGCACTGCCGTTGCGGCGGTTCTGTTCCTTGTACTGGCGGTTTTAGGCGTGGTAATCGCAATGCGTGGTCGCCAAACAATGATGGGTGTTGTATCGGTGTGCGCATTTTTATGCGGTATGCTGTTGGGTGCAATGATAGGAATACTTGTATTTTACAGTCTGATAATTATGATAATACTTTCTGCAGTGTTCAGTGTTTTGCTAGTGGTGGTTGTGAAATATTTTAAGTCTTTAGGATACTTTATCGGAATAAGTACACTTGGCTGGCTACTGGCGTTCCTTTTGACCTCAGAAATGAAAATAGCACCGGACAGTATAAGCAATAACACTTTGCTTTTTATAGACCTTGCTATAGGCATCATAATGGGAATAATGGCGGCGTCAAGGTCTAAAATCACAATTTCACTTGTAACAGCGGCATCGGGCGCAATCATCACCGCAACAAGCTCTCTGGCACTTGTCGGATTCTATTTCCCGGATATAAAAACGTGGATAATTGCAGGTGCAATTTTTGTTGCAGGCATGGCGGTGCAGATTCATATTTACGATTTAAAACCCGTGAAACGTAAAAAGAAAAAATAAATCACAATAACACCTCATAAACTGTATAGGGGGTGTTATTTTTGTTTCATGGCGGAAAATTGCGAAGAAGAGCAGTAATTGATATAAAAACAGCAGAATGTATCGGATATGTATCAGATATCGAGATTGACGAGTCAAACGGTCGTATCACTGCCGTGATAGTAAGAAAACATTACGGACTTCTCGCGTCACTCTTTCGTATCGGTGAATTGTCTGTTCCGTGGAATACGATAACGGCAATGAGTGACGAATTTGTGCTTGTCAAATCGTTTGATTTTGTGGAAAACTCTTGAAATAGCACACAATATATGGTATAATTATTATATATACCCATATTGAAAGGAAGAAAAACTATGAAATGTCCGTACTGTTCTTTTATTGAAAGTAAAGTTATCGACTCACGTCCGACAGAGGAGAATAACTCCATCAGACGTCGTCGCGAATGTTTAAAATGCGGTAAGCGTTTTACAACGTATGAAAAGCTTGAATCGGTTGCGTTGGTGGTTATCAAAAAGGATGAATCACGTCAGCCGTTTAATCGTAACAAGGTGTTAAAGGGTATTATAACGGCGTGCGAAAAACGTCCGATTTCTATTGTTCAGATGGAAAAGATTGCAGACGATATTGAGAGCGAGCTTGCACAGTCAATGGAGCGTGAGGTTAAATCTACCGTAATCGGTGAAATGGTTATGGATAAGCTTCGCTTGCTTGATGAGGTTGCATATGTACGTTTTGCCTCGGTATACAAGCAGTTTGAGGATTTGAGCACGTTTATGGACGAGCTTAAGGGACTTATAAATGACAAAACTAACTGACAGAACAATCGCCGCTGTTGCAACACCTCAGGGAACAGGCGGAATATCCGTAATTCGCATAAGCGGAAATGATGCGGTTGCGATTGCAGATAAGGTGTTTACGGGAAAAAGTCTTTCTGATGCACCGTCGCACACCATTCACTATGGGTTTATAAAAAACGCAAACGGTGAAAAGGTTGATGAAGTGCTTGTTTCTCTTATGCGCGCACCAAGAACGTTCACACGTGAGGATACAGTCGAGATAAGCTGTCACGGCGGAACGGTAACCACGCACGCAGTATTGAAATGCATAATTGAAGCAGGTGCGTATATGGCAGAGCCGGGCGAATTTACGAAGCGTGCGTTTCTTAACGGACGAATTGACCTTTCGCAGGCAGAGGCGGTTATAGATATAATAAATGCGAAGAACGAGCTTTCACAGCGTAATGCAATGTCACAGCTTGGCGGAGCCTTGTCAAAAGAGATAAAGTCTGTTCGTGACACTCTCGTTCATTTGTGTGCCCAAATGCAGGTTATAATAGACTATCCCGATGAGGACCTTGAGGACGTAACAGAGGACGATATTAAAAATGTATGCCGTGACTGTGCAGACAGGGTATCACGTCTGATAGAAACCAGCGATAACGGACGTATGATGCGTGACGGAATACGTACAGCAATAGTAGGAAAACCTAATGTGGGCAAGTCAAGTATTTTAAACTGTCTTGCACAGGATGAGCGTGCGATTGTTACGGATATTGCCGGAACAACCCGTGATGTGATTGAGGAGAGCGTAACAATCAAAGGAATACCGCTCATTCTCTCAGACACTGCAGGCATACGTGAAACGGACGACGTGGTTGAAAAAATAGGCGTTATAAAATCAAGACAGTATCTTGATTCAGCAGACCTTGTTATAGTTGTAATCGACAGTGCAGCGGGTATGGATAGAGAGGACGCAGAAGTCCTTGATGCCACAAAAGACAAAACCCGTATAATTCTGCTTAATAAATCTGACTTATCAGCAAATGTAAAAGCGGATATGTTTGACGAAAACGATACAGTAATAGAAATAAGCGCAAAGACAGGCTATGGTACGGACAGGCTTGCCGATGCGATTGAAAAGCTATGCAAGCTTGATGCAATAGAATCCGAAAACGGCAGAATTATAACAAATATGCGTCATAAAACGGCACTTATCGGTGCACGTGATGCACTCACAAGAGTTGCAGATGCACTCGAGGCAGGAATGCCGTGCGATATAGTTTCAATTGACATTGCAGGCGCAATGGACAGCCTTGGTGAGATAACGGGCGAAACGGTGTCAGAATCAGTTGTGGCGGATATATTTCACAATTTCTGCGTTGGTAAATAAAAGAGGTAGTCATGCGTTTAGATAAATTCTTGTCCGACTCGACAGATATGTCGAGAAAGGATATTAAACAGCTTATAAAGAAAAAAGCAGTGACCGTAAACGGTGGGGTAATAACAAAACCCGAAACACAGGTAGGCGAAAATGACGCCGTTACAGTAAGCGGACAGACTGTTTCATATCGTCGGTTTGTTTATCTTATACTAAATAAGCCTGCAGGGTACGTCAGTGCAACGGAGGATAAAAAATACCCCGTTGTAACAGACCTTGTGCCGGAGGAATACCGTCATTTTGATGTTTTTCCTGCAGGTCGGCTTGACATAGATACCGAGGGACTTTTAATTCTTACAAATGACGGCGAGTTTGTCCACGATATAACATCGCCGAAAAAGAATGTATATAAAAGATACTTTGCAAGAGTTGATAAACCGGCAGAAGATGCGGATATATCTGTTTTTGCAGGCGGTATGGAGTTTAAAGACTTTACCGCAAAACCTGCAAAGCTTGAAATATGCGAAGATGCACACGAGGCATACGTTGAGATTGCCGAGGGTAAATTCCATCAGGTAAAAAGAATGTTTGAGCGTGTGGGAAAGACGGTTGTGTATCTCAAACGTGTATCAATCGGCGGACTTGCATTGCCTGAAGACCTTGCATTGGGTGAGGTCAAAGAAATCGAATACGACGAACTTTTGAATAAAATCTACAGTTAAAAAGAAAGGGGATAGCTATGGAGAAAACACCGTTATCATTAAGAACACATATAACGATTTTCGGAAATACAAACTCCGGCAAGTCCTCACTTTTTAATAAGCTTATTGGTCAGGATATGATGATAGTTTCCGAGAAAGAGGGAACAACAACCGACCCCGTAACAAAGGCAATGGAGCTTATCGGGTTCGGACCTGTGGCACTGACCGACACCGCAGGTTGGGGTGATACAACCCAAATAGGCGATAAGCGTCAGGAAAAAACCAATAAACTCCTTGACCGTACAGATTTTGCGATATATACAGCGGATATAACGGCATTTGACAGATTGGCATATGAGGATGCCTGTAAAGAATTTGAAAAACGTAAAATACCGCATATGCTCGTATTTACAAAGTTGGATTTGGGTACGGCAGATTTTGCAAAAGAGTTCCCCGATACTGTTTGTGTTTCTGTTAAGGATGATAAATCAATAGACGGATTCAGAGATAAGCTTATATCAAAACTAACAAAAACAGTAAAACAAGAAAAGAGCCTTTTGGGCGGACTTTTGGATAAAGGTGCAACGGTTGTTTTGGTTATTCCGATAGATTCCGAAGCGCCGAAGGGCAGACTTATATTGCCCCAGGTGCAGTTAATAAGGGACTGCCTTGACAACGGCATATGTGCTGTGTGTGTGCGTGATACGGAGCTTGCAAATACACTTGATGAACTGAAAAAAGTTGACCTTGTTGTAACTGATTCGCAGATTTTTAAAAAGGTTTCGGAGATTGTGCCCGAAACTATAAAGCTTACATCATTTTCAATGCTTCTTGCAAATGCAAAGGGCGATATAAAAACTCTTGCCGATGGTGCAAATGCACTTGACGGCTTGCCCGATAAAGCACGTATTCTTATGGCAGAGGCTTGTACGCATAACACCTCACACGAGGATATCGGCAGGGTGAAGATACCTGCTATGCTCCGTAAATATACGGGCAAGGAACTTGAATTTGACTACTCGGTGCATCACGATTTTCCCGATAATTTATCGGACTATGACTTGGTGATACACTGCGGCGGTTGTATGCTTAATGCAAAAACGATGCAGAACAGAATAGAGTATTGTAAAAAAGCGGGTGTTCCCGTAACAAACTACGGTGTGGTGCTTTCGTATGCAAGCGGAATCCTGCCACGTAGTATGGAAATATTTGAATAATAAGAAAAGGAGAGGCGGATATGTCACAAAGTATTCTTAAAAGAACTTCATCAGGCTCGTTTGGCAGTGGTGTTTATGAATATGAATACGAGTACGAGTTTAGCACAAGCTTTGTGGGTAGTTTTCCGTCCTCATTATCTGAAGAGATAAAAAATAACGAAACGAAAATAAAAGTATTAGGTTACGGAATCAACTTAATATAAGGGGAATAAATATGAAAAAACCTGAACTACTTGCCCCCGGAGGCAGTCTTGAAAAATTAAAAGCGGCAATTGACTATGGTGCTGATGCGGTGTATATAGGCGGTGAAGCATTTTCACTGCGTGTTGCGGCTGAAAACTTTTCGCTTGATGATATGAAAGAAGGACTTAAATATGCACACGACAGAGGCAAGAAAGTCTATCTTACAGCTAATATAATCGCACATAACCGTGACATATCAAAGTTTCGCGAGTTTATAAAAGAGATACGTCCGCTTGGCTTTGATGCGGTACTGATTGCCGATTTGGGACTCTTTAATATGATGCGGACTATTGCACCGGAGATACCCATTCACGTCAGCACACAGGCGAATAACACCAACTATATGACGGCTGATATGTGGCATAAGCTCGGCGCAGAACGTGTTGTTCTTGGACGTGAGATGTCATTTAAGGAAATAGCTGAGATACAGAAAAACGTATCGCCCGAGCTTGAACTTGAAGCCTTTGTTCATGGTGCTATGTGTATTTCATATTCTGGAAGATGCCTTTTGTCAAACTATATGACGGGCAGAAACTCAAACCTTGGCGCGTGTGCGCATCCGTGCCGTTGGAACTATTCATTGGTTGAGGAAAAACGTCCGGGTGAATACTTTGATGTGTTTGAAAATGAACGTGGCACGTTTATATTTAACTCAAAGGATTTGTGCACAATAGAGCATATACCCGAGCTTGTAAACAGCGGTATTGCAAGCCTTAAGATAGAGGGACGTGTAAAGACAGCGTTTTATGTTGCAACGGTTGTGGGTGCATACCGCCGTGAAATTGACCGCTACTGTGCAGATCCTGAAAACTATGTGTTTAACCCCGAAGAACTTGAGGAACTTTGCAAGGTCAGCCACCGTCCATATACAACGGGATTCTATTTCGGCAGACCGGGAACAGACGGTCAGGTATATGAAACAAGCTCATATATCCGTGACTACGAGCTTGTGGGAATGGTTACGGGATATGATACAGATGCAAAACGTATCACACTAAGCCAGAGAAACCGTTTCTTTGAGGGTGACGAGCTTGAAATAATTCAGCCAAACAAGCCGTATATAAAAATAACAGCACAGAATATGAAAAACGAAAAAGGCGAAAGTGTAACAGTCGCACCGCACGCAGAGGAAACAATCACAATGGATTGTGATACGCCCATATGCGAAGGTGCAATGATACGTAAGAAAAGAGCATAAAAAAATCCCGAACTGTGTTCGGGATTTTTTTATTGCTGTATAGATGTTCTTTTTAGTTTTTTAAGATAAACCGCAAGCATAATTGCATCTATTATAATAACGAACAGCCACGATACTATGTATGAGGAATACAGACATTCCAGAGTATGTATTTTCCGGAAAATGGTGTAAATCCATACTATTCGTATGCCACATACGCCGATAATAGAAACTATCATAGTCGTAAATGAATGTCCCATACCGCGGATAATTCCCACAAGCACTTCCATAAGTCCGCATAAGAGATAGAATGTACCCATTATATTAAGCCGTAATATTCCTATTTGGATTGCTTCGGTATCTGTGGTGTATATTGATAAAAGCTCACGTGCAAAGATTTTTGATAATAATCCCATGGCAAATCCTAAAAACGCAGCAGCAAGCAAACATACAACGGCACTTCGTGCAATTCTTCCGTATTTACGTGCACCCATATTCTGACCTGCAGCTGTTATTGCCGCCTGATAGAATGAGTTCATACTCATATAGAGGAATCCGTCTATACTACCGCCTGCGGAGTTACCGGCAATAGCGGCAGTTCCGAATGAGTTTATTGATGACTGTATCAATGTATTTGAAATTGAGAACATCATACCCTGCACTCCTGCGGGGATGCCTATTGCCATAAGCTTCTTAAGATGGGGCATAGAAATATGCAGTTTATACCGCTTAAGCTTTAAATGCTCGGTTCCTTTTGCAAGTCTATATACTATAAGGAATGCAGAAATTGCCTGTGATGTAACTGTTGCAATAGCAACGCCTGCAACATCAAGGTGTACCGCTGTAACCAGAATTACGTTAAACACAACATTGACAATTCCTGAAATCACAAGATATATAAGCGGACGGATTGAATCACCCGTTGAACGCAACATACTTGCACAGAAGTTAAAGAGCATATTTACCGGCATACCGATAAATATTATTCGCATATAGATTGTTGCTTTGCCGACTATATCATCAGGTGTGCTGGTGATTTTTAAAAGCCACGGTGTTATTATGAATCCGATAACTCCGAGCACTGCTCCGATAAGGAAGCTTGAAAGTGTGGATGTATGTAAAACCCTGTCAATTTCTTTTTTTCGCTTCGCACCTACAGCGTGCGAAATCATAATTCCCGAGCTTACGGAAAGTCCCATAAAAAGACAAACAACAAGATTTGTTATTGGACCGGTAGAACCAACAGCCGCAAGCGATGCACTTCCGCAAAATCTGCCGACAACCACCATATCGACTGCGTTAAAAAGTAACTGCAATATTCCCGTCAGCAATATAGGGACGGTGAAAAGAATAATTTTGCCCAATAACGGACCGTTGCATAAATCAATGGCTTTTTGGCTTTTCATTTCATTCAACTCCTCATTGGATTTATGATTCACCTGTATTATACTACTTTAAAATCTTTTGTCAAGCAAAAAATCAAAAAAACTTTAATTTTTTCTGATTTGTTATAATTGTAATAAAAAAGCAATCTATTCTATGAATAAATTGCCTTAATTATTGAGTTTTGCTTTCTTAAATCCGAATCCGGGACTTTTCGGCGCAGAAGTCTGAACCTCGCCTGAAAGAGATTGTCGAACAGTAAACATTGATTTTGTTGTTTTTGCCGTGATGATAGGAGATTTGATTTTTGCCCGCTCATTCTCGGCTATAAGATCAAGCAGTTTGTTTATAGATATAATTTTAAACGATGAATCTTTCTCTGTAAATCTTTTGCAAACAAAATCTATTATTTTCTGCTCATTTTTATGAGATACTGCAACCAAGTTTGGATTTTTGACCGTTTTTTTTGATATGTCATTTATGACATCAATTGCAGAATAGCCTAATAGCATTGGAGATGAAATGCCGAATTCCTGATTGAGTTTAGCCTTAACAAATTTCATGATTTTTGAGCGTTCGGAGGCTTTTATCATATCAAGTTTAGTAACAATAAATATGCAATCAGATAATCTGTCTGACAAGTGATTATGAATGAATCTGGTCAAAGATTCAGGCAAAACCTTTGTTGCATCAATTATTATTATGGGAATATCACAGAGCTCATTTATAGCACGGACAGTTACATCTTCATGCCATAGGTTTTCAACATTGACACCCGGTGTGTCAACAATAGAAATGTTAGACCCAAGTGTTTGTGCAGGCAAGGATATATGAACACTGTGTATATCTTGTGCGAAATTGTTAATATTTGAAAGTTCAAGTTTTAGTTCATCAAGATTTTTTGGTTTTATTATTTCTTCGGACTTGTCGTTGCGAATGAGTTTAACAGAAAGGTCATCTGAATTTTCTATGCATGTTGCAGTTACGGTTGTGCCCTGTAGAAACTGGGAAGACATCAAGTTTGTTTTAATAAAAGCATTTATAAAAGTGCTTTTGCCGGTAGAAAACTCACCAATTATACTCATATGTATTTTTTTGTTGTTTGATTCCTTGATGTCATTTAGTACATTTGCAATTTTATCTTTGATAATCGGATCAGTGTCATTACAGTTTACAATGTGCTCTGCAGCTTCGATATAATCATCAAAAACGCTGTTCCCGTCAAGGTCTACTATAAATTTGTCCAGTGCGTTTTGTATAGAAGTCAACTCGTTTGTGCAGTTATCAAGAGTAATTATTTTTTTTGAGGTATCATAATCGTCCTTTTCCATCTCAGATATCAATGCCTGCAGTTGAGCTTGTATTTGAGCTATTTCATCCGTAAGAGCATTTGAAATACCTGCCAGCACTTCGTTGAACCTGCCAAGAATCTCGCTTGTAGTCGTATTTGCGCCGGTTTGTGCATGATTAGTAAGCGAGTTGCAAAGTTCGGTGCTAATGGATGATTTTATTTTTTTCAAAGCGCTTGATTGAGCACCTGTAATAAGTGAAAGTGCATTTGATACAAGTGATGCGCTTAATTTGAACGGATTGGTAGATTCATAGACTTGCAGTGTCAATGATGCAATTGCATTATAGCTGATAATTTTGGTAATATCTCTACTAATACTGTCCGTGCTTGCATAGGAGGATGAAATATATGATAGTTCATCTATATCAATAACTGATTGCCACGTGCGTGGAGCAAAACCTGTTGATTCGCCGGATATGTCCATGCGAGTGTTGTTTATGCCGTTTAAAATTTCAGTTATTCTTTCTCTTAACAATTCAAACAGTTCATATGATTTCAATTCAATTAAAGGCATCAATATATTTTTGTGCCATTGGATTTGATGTATTTCGGTTTGCTGTGTTATATGGTCAAGAATCTCTGTTACTAATAAATTGATTTTATCTTTTGAAGGCACAGCGCCTAATTTTGCAGTAGGATTATAGTTTTGAACCCATTCAGGGATTCTTTTTTGCAGCATAGCAAGTCCCTCAAGTATGGTTCTGCGGAACTCGGATTCGTATTCCTGGATTTTTGTCTTGATTTCGGCTTTTAATAATTCCTTTTTTTCGTCAAGTAATTTAAGCTGTGGCTTGACAGCTTCAGAACGACTTTTGAGTTCATTTAATGAACAATCTAAAATTTTGCGCTCTTGTGCAATGATGTTTTTCTGCAATCCGTCAGAAATAAGTCGCTTTAGTTCTCGTGCGGGCTGGGCGAGTTTTGTTTTGCCTTTGTTTTCTGTAAGAAAAGAAGAAAGACAGTTTTCCAGATCAGGAAATCCGGATTCAATAAGCCCGGATTCGGAATCTGAGATTTTTGAATCCAGTGCGTTTCGTGCCGATACAAAGAACAACCAATCGGGCGATAATGTAGTAAAATCATGCAACTTTTTGTCAGCATATTTTATAATTGTGCTTTTTTCTTTCTCAGGAATCAAATCAAACCTGTTTACTATAAAAAACAGCTCGTTAAAGCCTTGTGGATTAAGCGTGTTTTCTATGAACATCATTTCCTCTTTTGAACATAAAGATGTTGCACTAAGCACAAAAAGAATGGCATCAGCTTTTGAAAGATAGTCAACTGTAACTTTAGTTCTTGTTGCATGCTCATTAAGCCCGGGCGAGTCGATAATCTCAATACCGTTTTTTAAAAGCTCTAACGGCCAAAAAAGCTCCACTTTTTCATAAGGGCTTTCAAGAAGCATTTCTTTCGGGTCTTTGCCTATGGGAATGATTACATAATCTTCTATTTCATCGTAAGCAATATCTAAAGGCGGAACATTTTCTTCACCGTGAAGTTTGATGTGCTCTGCTGCCTTTTTTGCTATTTGAGACGGAAGCGGTTTTGGTAAGGGATTCTTGAAATGAAGCGTAGCTTTTTTCGTTTCACCGTATTTAACTTCGTTTATAACAGCAGTGCAGGGCAAAGCATAGGCAGGGAGAATTTCTTCTCCCAATAATGCGTTAATAAATGTAGATTTTCCGTTTTTAAATGTTCCTGTAATCTGTATTTTGAAAGAACTGTTATGAACCTTTGCTAAAAGCTTATCGAGAGCAGTGTGGATTTTGGGCGCATTAAGCTGAGCTGCAACAGAATCTGTTTGGCTGATCAGTGTTGCAAGCTGAGTTTTTTTTGCTTTATATAATGCATACTGCTCCTTATAGATATGCCGGTTCATATATTAAGAAGTCCTTTCTCAAAAGTTTTTTATCTTTTCACATAATGCAGTGAGTGCAGTTATGTTTTCGTTTGTGGTGATGTTATCTGTGTTATTGGCTGCGTCAAGCGTTTCTTCCTGCCGTGCTAACCAGTTTTTTTCATGTTTTTCTGCTTCGTTTATGATATTGTCGTAAATTGCCTTAATTCTTGATTTACTACGTATAGAAGCAGTGCATATAATGTTGGGCAGAGCCTTTGTAATCTCTTGGCGGAGTATCGCTTTTTGTTCCTCGACTTTGTTTTTGAAAATGTTTTCCGATACTAACGCTCCGCCGGTGCTGATACCGGTACTTCCGATGATTGGGGGAATACCTACAGCTGCAAAAGCGACATAACTAACTATGCTAAGAGCAGAAACACCTATACGTGCAATTGTACGTTTTTTGCCGAGATCCGCTATTTGCACGTTATTGACGTTTATTTCATTATATATACTCTTATCGGTAATGCTTTCGGGTTTATAAAGAATATGCGCTTTAAAACTTTTTTCAAGTGCAGCATTGAAATTCCTTGCATCTTCTGCTATTTTTCGGGATAGAAGGTTTTCAATTGCTGTAGACATATGAGTAAGTTCCAGTTTAACTTTGTACGGATAATCTTCCGACCACCATTTTTGCGGGTTTGAGGTGTGCGATAAATCATACAGTAATCTTTCTTCAATACTTGTTGAAAATTCGGATTTTTTTTCTTCGAGTATCTCGTAAGATTCATTAAGCCGTAAAATCATATCGTTACGCATATCATCCCAAGCTTTAACTGCTGTTTCAAGAAGTTGATTTTTTTTGGAAATCAATTGCTCTTTTTCAGAGTCATCACAGTTGGCAATAAGCTGTTGTTCGGACAGGAATTGTATTGCAGATTCAATGATTGCAATTGCTCGGGAAAGGAGCCAATCCTCTGTGAGTGATTTACGCTGAGGATCGTTTGTCCATTCGATGATTTTATTCTTAATCTTGTCCATGCCGATTATATCTGCAAACTTATCATTTGGAATATCGATGTCGTATGGAATGAACACAGGAACATTTATGCCCCAAAGCTTAAGCTTTGTCTGTATGTGCTCAACAACCATGCGTCGCTGTGCACGGGGAATAAGGTCAAGCTTTGTTATGATAAGCATAAGGAATGGCGTCTTTTTTGAGATAAGACGTTCCTCGATAAACAGCTTTTCGCTTAGGCTGAGCGGTGACTCGGCAGATATTGTGATAATTGCGGCATTGCTGCCTCTTAAGGCATCATCAATAAGCTGAGTGCGG
Source organism: Candidatus Ornithomonoglobus sp. (assembly GCA_045649185.1). Taxonomy (GTDB): domain Bacteria; phylum Bacillota; class Clostridia; order UBA1381; family UBA1381; genus Ornithomonoglobus. Next base: position 38,792 of record JAZRPM010000001.1, read on the forward strand.
CTATCTTCAAGATCACCGGCACCGGGTGTATCAATAAATTCTATTCCTTCTTTGAGAAAGTCCGAATTTACTCCTGCAAATGCAACTCCTCTGAAATCGTTCCCGTCAATGTCTGCAACATATCCATCCCAGGAATCAGAAGACAGCGAGGCAGCTTTTGTTTTTTTGCCCTTTTCGTTTATGAAGACGAGTGCTTCCTTTTCATTGTAACGGATACGGGTTAACAGAGCAGTGGTCGGGGTATTTGCAACAGGTAACATATCTTTTTCAAACAGGTTATTGATAAAAGAGCTTTTGCCTCGGCTGAATTCTCCGACAACTGCTACGGTAAATCGGTTTTGCTCAGCTTGTTTGAAAAGATTTTCGATTTCTTTTTTGTACGAATCAAGCCCTGCGTCTGACAGGGCTTTTATTGTATCATTTAATAGATTGTCCAACTCATTATTAGAATCAAAATATGTATTGTTTTTGAAGAAATTCGGGTTGGCGATTGTTTTATTAGGCATTTTGGCACCTCATATTAAAATATATACTTGTTGTAAAAATCGTTATCTATTACGCTGTAGAAACGCTTTAACGACGGTTCAAGCATTATATTGAGCAGGTTTGAGAAATTTGCATCATCCTCTTCGCTGTAGTTTTCATCGTACAGCAGAGAAGCAATAATTCTTTCATACATACCAAAAAGCTCGTCACGCTTTTTATTATATTCCTGTTTAGTGAATTGTTTTATACTGTCGTGTCTGAAAAGTCCTACAGGCTCTGTAAAGTCTGTGTCGCTGAAATTGGGGTTATATGCTAAATCTTCGAAAGCTACAAATTTCATGTCCGGCAATGAAACAGTGACTGTATATCTTATAGGGAATACCTGGGTTTTATCGACTTCACCTGTTATTTTATATTTTAAAAACGGAAGTACCAGACATAGTTTTGAATTTACTATTTTTAAAACAGGGATTCCGGACTTGTATTCAAGAGGTATCGGACAGTTATAAACAAAGTTACTTTTATGAATATCCTTAATGATTTTAGTTAAAGAAATTTTCTTTTCCATTTTCTGTATAGTCCTTTCCAAGCTTATTCGCAGGCGATCATATAGTTATTGCCATCTTCCCATGCATCTTCAAAAACATCGAGAGGCACACGCATGCCCTGACCTTCAGGATGACCGGAATCATTTAAAATAACTACAGGATTATCGGGATCAGTATGGTCAACACCAATAACCTCTACTGCATGGTCAACACCGTCACCGGGCAAATACAAGCTATCTTCTTCGCCGAACCATACTTCGCCTGAATCAATTGCAACAATAACTTTTCCGCCATTATCAAGACATTCTTCAATATCATTCATTGTATTGCCGGATGTCATTTCATTTTCAATACCGTAGTGGTCAAGAATTTTATTCATGTAGCGTTGCTCAGTTCCGCACTCTTCTGTGAACCAGCCATTTTCTTCTGAAAGATCTGCAAGCTCTTCAATGTCCAATTCTTCGCCTGTAAGCTCCTCAATGACGAACTTTTGTGAATATATTGCACATCGGTTAGTATCCTGCTGGTATTCCCAGTAATCGTCAGAGTTGTCGGGATTACCATATAATTTTCCGTCATCGTCGTCATAATCAGTATGTTCGGAGTCGTTATCGTCAGCACTCTCATCAAAGCCAAAGTCAAAGATGTCATCTGTGTCATCATCAACATCATCGTCTACATCATATTCACTGAATTCGTCGTCCTCGCCGTCGCCCTCATCAAAGCCGAATTCAAATTCATCATCTCCCTCATCATGAGATGTAAAATCGAATTCGTCAGTATCCTCATCCTGATTATCAAAGTCAAATATATCATCAGTATCCTCATATTGAGTGTCAGGTTCGTAGCTATCGGCATCTGTATCCGGAGCAACAGGATCATCTATGTAATCAATGCCGTTAAATGCTACTGAATCCACAATACCATTGCCATTGCTGTCATATACCAGCATTTCAGACATACCGTCATTGTTCATGTCAACCATCCATAAATCTGCCGAGCCATCGCCGTCTACATCAATGCCCTCTAATTCAACATCAGGGGTTCCGTCAAAATTAAAATCAAAATCAAATTTATCATCAAACATGCTATTTTCCTCCTTGATGAATATATGACAATTCTATCATACTTTTTGTAAAAAATCAATGAAAAAAGTAAATATTTGTTTAAAAAACTTTAAAAATAGCACATATTTTATCAAAATAAAAAACACAAGGATTTTAAGTGAAACCTTGTGTTTTTTGAGGTATGCAAAAATGTGTAGCAGGGCACTACAAAATACTATGATTTACTTCTCGGGTTCGTACATTTTGAAGAATTCCAGAAGGGCTTCTTTTTCGAGATTCATAGGAACAGTTTTTGGGTACGAATTGGGGAATTTTGAAAAAATACTGTCCATCATAGCGTAGTTGATAAATCCTGTATCTTGCCATTCTGAATCGAAATCCTTTTGCTGTTTTATGTATTCAGATTCAGAAACTTTGGTTCCTGTTACGTAATATTCATCATCTTCCGGTGTGGATTCTATGGTTACATAGTCAATATATTCAAACTCATTTATGATTTTGATTTTACTGCTGTCTGAGGGGTCAGCACAAAAGCTTATTATATTGCCGAAAGATTCGTCGGAACTTCCATTGCTTGATTCAAGCACATACTTCATTTCGCCGGTGTCAGTATTTTTTCGCAAAGTAATCCAGTTGTTGTTAAATGAAGAATACAACGATTCGCCCTTGTCAAGCACTCCTGAAAAATCTATCGGAACAACATTCCCGTTATCTATCTTAAACCAATAAATCCAATACGCTGCACTTGCGGCGGTGCCGGAAACAACAAGTTCAGGTGTGCCGTCAAAATTAAGGTCATTTACACCTATATAGACAATATTGGGTTGTGCTTCTTCCGTAAAATCTGATTTGTGTTCAATTATGTAATCACTGTAAGCTTGTGCCCAGTCAACAGGTGCCGAGGCTGGTTTATCAGTGTTCATGTTCTTGCTGCATCCGAAAACACAAGCGGTTATCAATGATAGGGTTAATATCAATGCAAGTTTTTTTCTCATTTTAATACACCTCTATTTAAAATAAAACTCCCTGAATTCATAATATCATATATCAATTTGTTTTGCAACAATTATTTTCCAAGTCATATTTTGATTTACACAGAATATAAATGGAATGAAAAGCAAATTCAAGGAGGAAGCGAAATGGAAGAAACGAACATCTACCGTGATATAGCACGGCGTAATAACGGAGACGTATATATAGGTGTGGTAGGTCCTGTAAGAACAGGAAAATCCACATTCATTAAAAAGTTTATGGACACCCTTGTTATTCCGAATATGACAAATGTATATCAGGCGGAGCGCACACGTGACGAGTTGCCGCAGTCGGCGGCGGGCAGAACGATTATGACAACCGAGCCGAAGTTTATCCCCAATGAAGCTATAGAAATAACCCCGGGCGATAACGCAAGTATGCGTGTGAGAATGATTGACTGTGTAGGATATATAGTAGACGAGTCTTTGGGATACCAGGAAGACGGCGAGCCGAGAATGGTAAACACACCGTGGTTTGACCATCCCATTCCGTTTAATGATGCCGCAGAGCTTGGCACAAAAAAGGTTATATGTGACCATTCGACAATAGGTCTTGTTGTTACAACGGATGGCTCGTTTTCTGAAATCCCGCGTGAGGGATATGTTGATGCTGAAAACCGTGTTATACGTGAACTTAAAGCAATAAACAAACCATTTGTTGTATTATTAAATTCTGCTGTTCCGCAGTCCTCTGAGGCAAAACGTATAGCATCGGAAATAGAGCACGAGCATGATGTTTCTGTAATGACAGTAAATTGCGAGGAACTTGACGGTGACGACATCAACGGTATAATCAATAAGATTCTTATGGAGTTCCCGTTATGCGAAATTGAGATTAAGATACCATGTTGGCTAAACCGCCTGCCGGCTGAACATGAACTTTTAAGTTCGGTTTATGCCGAGGTAAGAAATGCCGTTTCGGATGTATACAATATTCGTGACATTGAGCGTGTGTGTTCACAGCTTAATGCGCCTGAGTATGTAAAAAAGACATATTCGGAAAATATAGATTTAGGTAGGGGAACGGCAACATTAGAGCTTGAACTTGAAGATGGAATATTCTACAAGGTGCTGAGTGAATGTTCAGGGACACAAATAAGAAATGATGAAGAACTGCTAAAAGAATTGTCCGAACTTTCAAAGATGAAAAACGAGTATGAATGTATACGTGAAGCGATGGAAAGTGTACGCACGACAGGATACGGAATTGTGTCCCCGAAGAATGAAGAGATGGTGCTCGAAGAACCTAAAATCATCAAGCAAGGCGGAAGATACGGGATAAAACTTAAAGCCTGTGCACCGTCGATTCACCTCATGAGGGCTGATATAGAAACTTCTGTAAGTCCGATAGTGGGGACAATAAAACAATCGGAAGAACTTATAGAACATCTGCTTGAAGAATACGAAGAAGACCCGGCAAAACTGTGGGAGTCCAATATATTTGGAAAGACGCTTAATGAGCTTGTAAATGACGGACTTAAAAACAAGCTTGAAAGAATGCCTGAAGATGCTCAGGGTAAACTCCGTGAAACGCTTGAACGTATCATAAACGAGGGAAGCGGCGGACTATTGTGTCTTATCCTTTAAAAAGGGGGAGTATCGTGTATAAACGTTTGGTGGCAGGTGGAGTGGCAATCATACTTTCCGGCTGTACGCTGTTTAGTGACGGTTACAGTGTAAAGATACATAAGGAAGAACAGGAAACGGATTATTCATCGGTTTACGCCGAGGTGATAGAATTTGACGGACTTAAGAACAAAGAATATGAATCAGAGCTGAATTTGAAAACTGAAGAGGATGTAGAAAATGCAATTAAGAGCTTTGATGCACTTGCCGTTGATGCAAAAGAAACCTTGCCAAAGGGAGTGAAATCGACATTAAATATCACTCAAAAATTGAAAAGAAATACAACTGACATAATATCGTTTATAACCGAAATATATACATATACCGGTGGTGCTCACGGTACTACCGTATGGGAGGCGAAAACGATAAATGCGACATCCCAAAATCCGCATAATCTGAAATTGAGTGAACTGTTTTCTGATAAAGAATATATGGCGAAGCTTAATATGATTATAAGAGAGATGGTAGAAGAAAATCCGGAAAAATACGGTGAGCTGTGGGCAAAGCCTGAAATTACCGCCGAAAATGAAAACAGGTTTTATATGACTGATTCAGACCTTGTAATTTTCTTCCCTCCGTATGAGCTTTCGTATTATGCAAAAGGCTTTATCGAGTTTTTCATACCCCTTGAAAAGCTGAACCCGATATTAAGAGATAAATATAAAACAACTAAATAATCTGTGAAATGAGCTCGAGGACTTTAAAACGTACCTCGGGCTTTTTTGTTATTACTTTATATGTTTCGTCTTTGAGTGATTTTTTTAATGCATCTGATGCTTCCTCTGCTTTTTCTGTCACACAAAGCGGAGGATACATAACGCACCACCAGTTTTCGCCTTCGCCTTTGTCTAAAATTATGCGCACACCTCGGTATCTTCCTGCAGGGAGAGTAATGTTTTCGTAGGACTTGCGAGGGAATGTGAAAATGCCGTATTGGGCTTTTGCACGGTATGGAATATTGTTTGATATAAGATATTGATTAGCTGTTTTTTCGGAAACATCAAGGAACTTGTCTGTGTCTGTTATCGGGATATCCGATACTGCATTTATGACCTCGTCACGTACGGCAAGTTTGATTTTCTGGTCAGTCTCACTGTTGCTTTTTGCAAGGATATGCAGGCGTATAATATTGGCTTCTAAATCATTTGTGACAGTATCGGCATACACACATAGAGAAAGCATAAAAACTAAAAGCATAGAAAATGTAAAAAATGTTTTTTTCATAATAAAATCCTTTCAGAAAATTCATATAAATTCTTGACAGAACAAATAAAATTATACATCTTCGGGTATACTGATAAAAAAATGAAAGGAAGATGACAATGAAAAAGCTCATTTCAATAATTACAATGTGTGCAGTTATATCGGTAAGCATACTGTATTATCCATCGGTAAGAGTATATGCTCAGACATCAGATTTACAGCTTTTGGCACGTGCGGTAAACGGCGAGGCAAGAGGTGAACCCTACACAGGTCAGGTTGCGGTTGCTGCGGTTATTCTGAACCGTGTTAATCACTCGTCATTCCCTAATACTGTTGCAGGAGTTATATACCAGCCGGGTGCATTTACTGCGGTTTCAGACGGGCAGATAAATGTCCCAATAAGTGCAGATTCGACTGTATATAAGGCATGCCGTGATGCTATGAACGGTTGGGATCCGTCAGGCGGTGCAATCTATTATTTTAATCCCGATACTGCAACAAATTCGTGGATATGGTCAAGACCACTTATTGTTCAGATAGGCAAGCACAGGTTTTGCCGATAAGCGACGAAGGGGGAAATTAATATGACAAAGACAAATAAGATTCATATTGCGGCATATTCTGTATTGGGTATCATAATTATTCTTCTTGCAATTATGTGGTACAGATGCGCAACAGAAAAGGACAAGCTTGATGTGGCGGTCAATAACACGTATGACAAGGCGTTTTTTGAACTTTCAGACTACGTAAGTGAGATTGATGTTCTTTTGACAAAAGCACAGCTTGCATCATCTCCTGCACAGCTTGCATCAATATCTAATGAAATTTTTATGCAGGCGGCAGAGGCGAAATCGTGTTTTGGCGAATTACCGCAGGAGGGAGTAAACCTCGAAAAGACGGCGAAATTTCTCTCGCAGGTGGGTGACTACACATATGTTTTGTCGCAGAATATGATTAACGGACAGAACATATCACAGGAGGAATATACAACACTTGCAAAGCTGAATGACTATGCAGGTGAGCTAAGCCGTAACCTTGACGATATAGAAGCACGTATATACAAAGGCGAGATAAGCTTTAACACTGCTTACGGTACAGATGTAATAACCCGTGCACTTGCGGCAGAAGATGTCTTTGGTGACCTTGAAAACGTGGAAAAATCGTTTGACGGATATCCGTCGCTGATTTATGACGGACCGTTTTCAGAGCATATAGAAAATGTCGAGTCACAGATGCTCAAAAGTGCGCCAGAGATTTCGCAGAAACATGCACTTAAAAAGGCAAAAGAGTTTCTGGGCGATGACGGTAAAGAGCTTGAATTCCAGACAGAGATGACAAACACTGCGGTTGAATGTTATGTTTTTTCTAAAGACACTGATGACGGGCAGTTAAGCGTGAGTGTTACCAAAAAAGGTGGGTATGTGCTTTATTTCATTAAAAGCCGCAGTGTACGTGAAATGAATTATGATAAAGATGCGGCAACTGCAATTGCGCATAATTATCTCACAGAACACGGTTTTACCGATATGGTCAGCAGTTATTATGAAATAACGGACAATATTGCAACAATCAATTTTGCATATTCTAAAAACGGTGTGAAGATGTACTCGGATTTGATAAAGGTGCGTGTTGCACTCGACATTGGCGAGGTTACGGGAATAGAATGTAAAGGTTATCTTATGAACCATAAGGACAGGGGTGAACAGTCACCTGCAATTTCAGCGGACGAAGCACGTGCAAAAATTGCATCGCACCTTAATGTGAACGAGCCGACGCTTGCAGTAATTCCGAAAGATTCATTGCGTGAAGTTTTGTGCTATGAGTTCCACGGTACGCATAATGATAAAAACTTTATAATATATATAAATGCAGAAAACGGACGTGAGGAGCAAATTTTACTCCTGCTCGAATCTGAAACAGGTATTCTTACTGTATAATTGGTGCATTTTGTACAAGGACATTGCGAAAATGTCCTTGTATTTTTTTTGCAAAAACAGTTGTTTTTTTCTCATTAAAATGATATAATGATATAGATATTTTATATAATGGAGTAAAACTATGAAAATTTATAATACTCTTACGAGAAAAAAGGAAGAATTTGTCCCGATAGATAAGGACAATGTAAGAATGTATTCATGCGGTCCGACTGTATATGATTATTTCCATATCGGAAACGCAAGACCGTTTATTATATTCGATACAATGCGCCGTTATCTTGAATATATCGGCTATAAAGTTACTTTTGTACAGAACTTTACCGATATTGACGACAAGATGATTAAGCGCGCAAATGCAGAGGGAATAACCGTAAAAGAGCTTGGTGAACGCTTTATTGCGGAGTATTTCAAGGATGCCGAGGCAATCGGTGTTAAAAAAGCGACAATACATCCTAAAGCTACAGAGAATATTGATGCAATTATTGATATTATAAAGCGTCTATGCGATAACGGATATGCGTATGACGTTGACGGAAACGTATATTTCAGAACCAAGAATTTCAGTGAGTACGGCAAGCTTTCAAAACAGCCGTTGGAGGATCTTGAGCTTGGTGCAAGAATAGACGTCAATGAGCGCAAGGACGACCCGATGGATTTTGCGCTGTGGAAAGCAAAAAAACCGGGCGAGCCGTTCTGGCAGAGTCCGTGGGGTGAGGGCCGTCCCGGCTGGCATATTGAGTGCAGTGCTATGGCAAACAAGTACCTGGGCGAGACAATCGACCTCCATTCAGGCGGTCAGGATTTGATATTCCCGCACCACGAGAATGAAATTGCACAGAGTGAGTGTGCAAACTGCAAGCAGTTCTCAAATTACTGGATGCATAACGGATATATCAACATCGACGGAAAGAAAATGAGTAAGTCGCTCGGTAATTTCTTTACTGTACGTGACATATTAAAGGAATATGACGGCGAAATAGTTCGTTTCTTTATGCTTTCGGCACATTACAGAAGTCCGATTAACTTTGCCGACACTCTTATGGAGCAGGCAAAGTCAGCAGTTGAGCGTGTATATACATGTATAGAGAACCTTGAGTTCTTAAAATCGAATGCAGAGGATACAGAGTGCAGTGCTGCATTTAAAACAGAGCTTGACGGTTACCGTAAAAAGTTCTGTGATGCAATGGACGATGACTTGAACACTGCTGATGCTATTGCGGCAATATTTGACATTGTATATATGGCAAACACAGATATAACAAGCGCATCGGGTAAGGGTGCAATTGACGCAGTGCTTTCACTCATTCGCGAGCTTGGCGCAGTGCTTGGACTCTTTGGCAAGCAGGCTGATAACTCGCTTGATGCTGAAGTTGAAGAGCTTATAAAGCAACGTAACGAGGCGCGTGCTGCTAAGGATTGGGCAACAGCTGATGCAATCCGTGATAAGCTCAAGGAAATGAACATTATAATCAAGGATACGCCGGACGGTGTCAAATGGAGTATTGCCAAATGATAGAGTTTAATAAGGCCCCAAACCTTTACAATCCGCTTGTTCTGGCATATATAGGCGATTCACTCTATGATGTGTATGTGAGGTCAAGACTTATCGCCAAAAACGGAGATATGCTGGCACATAAACTGCACGTTGAGTCAATAAAGTATGTAAAAGCACACGGACAAAGTGCGGCGGTGCTCGCAATTGAGGACAAGCTTACAGAGGAAGAGCTCAGTGCATATAAGCGTGGCAGAAACACAAAATCGTTTACTGTGCCGAAAAACGCTGACGTAGGTGAGTATCGCAGAGCGACCGGTTTTGAGTCGCTATTGGGTTGGCTGTATATCAAAAAGGATACGGACAGACTCAATGAAATAATGGAAATGGCGTTTAACGCCGTAAGTGAATAATTGTCGAAAGACTTTTTAACATAAGGAGGAAAAACTAAGATGAATGCAAAAAGAGCTACAGAGTTAGCAATCATCGCAAACAGAGTGCGTAAACATGCACTTACGGGAGTTTATAATGCCCAGGCCGGTCATCCGGGTGGTTCACTCTCAATTTCAGATTTATTGGCATTGTTGTACTTTGAGGTTATGAATGTTGACCCGAAGAATCCTGATATGGCAGACCGTGACAGACTTGTTCTTTCAAAGGGACATACTGCACCGGCGTTGTACGGTACATTGGCTGAACGTGGTTTCTTCCCGGTAGAGGATGTTGCTACATTGAGAAAGATTGACAGCTATCTTCAGGGACATCCGGATATGAAGAATATTCCCGGTGTTGATATGTCAACAGGTTCACTCGGTCAGGGTGTAAGTGTTGCAGGTGGTATGGCACTTTCTGCAAAGCTTGATAATAAGGATTACAGAGTATATGCAATTCTTGGCGACGGTGAACTTGAAGAAGGTCAGGTATGGGAGCAGGCAATGTTTGCACCGCACTATAAGCTTGACAATCTCACAATTTTTGTTGACTTTAACGGTTTGCAGATTGACGGTGACATCACAAAGGTAATGAACCCGACTCCTATTGATAAAAAGTTTGAAGCATTCGGCTGGAACGTAATTGTATGTGATGCACACAACTTCGACGAGCTCGAGGATGCAATAGAAAAGGCAAAAGCTTGCAAGGGCAAGCCGACAGCGATCATAATGAACTCTGTAAAGGGTAAGAATGTATCATTTATGGAAAACAATGCCGCATGGCATGGCTCAGCTCCGAACGAGGAGCAGTATAATCAGGCTATAGCAGAGCTTGATGCAATATTAGAAGAATTGGAGGCGGCGTTATAATGGCACAGGCAACGAGAATTTCATACGGTGAGGCGTTGGTTAAGTACGGCAATGACGAAAGAGTTGTTGTTCTTGACGCTGACCTTTCAAAATCAACAAAGACAGAAATGTTCCAGAAAGCATATCCGGAGCGTTTCATAAACTGCGGTATTGCAGAGGCTAATATGATGTGTGTTGCAGCAGGTCTTGCTGCAACCGGCAAGGTTGCATTTGCATCAACATTTGCAATGTTTGCAGCAGGCAGAGCGTACGAGCAGATAAGAAACACAATCGGTTATCCCGGACTTAATGTTAAAATAGGCGCAACTCACGCAGGTATATCTGTTGGTGAGGACGGTGCTACACATCAGTGTCTTGAAGATTTGGCACTTATGCGTACAATCCCCGGAATGGTTGTTATAAACCCGGCAGACGATATAGAGGCACAGCTTGCAGTAAAGGCTGCAATTGAGCATAATGGTCCTGTTTATATGAGATTTGGCAGGCTTGCAGTTGAGGACGTGAATGGTTCGGACTACAAGTTTGAGATAGGCAAGGGTGTTGAGCTTAAGGGTGGTAATGATGTTACAATCGTTGCAACAGGTCTTATGGTTCAGGAAGCGTTAAAGGCGGCAGAAGCACTTAAGGCAGATGGAATTGATGCAAGAGTTATTAACATCCATACAATAAAGCCGATAGATAAGGACATAATAATAAAGGCAGCAAAGGAAACAGGTGCAATTGTTACAGCTGAGGAGCATTATATAATGGGTGGTCTTGGCAGTGCAGTTACAGAGGTTGTATGTGAATCGGCACCTTGTCCGGTTAAAATCATAGGCACTGACCGTTACGGTAAATCAGGTAAGCCGGCAGAGCTTTTTGAGGAATACGGTCTCACAGCAGAGAATATTGCAAATAAGGTTAAAGAAGTTATAAAATTAAAAGGATGAGTATAACTATGAAAAAATTATGTGCAGTTCTTGCATGTCTGGCATTAGCAGCTTCAATGTCAGCGTGCGGTAAGAATTCAAAGGTTCCTGATGTTAGCGAACTTGAGAAAATAGCTCCCGATCAACTGGTAACAGTTGAGGCTGTATCTACGATAACAGGAGTTGATATGGAGATCGACGAAAATGGTGTCACAACCGACGGAAACGCTTCAAGCGTGACATATGTTTCGGATCCGGCATACTCCGGTGATCCTGTTACAATACGTATTGAGCAGTTTTCAGAGTCTCTTACGACTACTCAGGTATGGGATGACTATGAAAACAGCCGTATTTACAGAGGGGATATGGAGTTTATAGAGGGTATAGGCGAGGATTGCTACATCGCATATCCGTATATAAATGTTTATGACAGAGGTTGTTATATCCGTATCAGTGCAGGCTCGGGCGATGATGCAGAGCAGCGAGAGTTGCTTGAAACACTTGCTTCAATTGCGGCAGGCGAGGTAGAAAGAGTGATTCCGCAGGAAACGTATGAGGCGGCAACAAGTAATGTAATAAAATAAAAAATAATCGGGAGTGAATAATTCGCTCCCGATATTTTTTTGCAAAAAAAACCGAGGGATAAACCCTCGGTTTTAGTTTGTAATTATTCGTAGATTACGATGAACTTAGCAGCTGGTGTTCCGCTAGATTCTGAATAGTAGTGAAGCATAATCTTTGAACAACTCATACCATAGTTTTCAATATCAAGTATGTCTGAAATTGTGAGTGTTGTTGAAGTTGAATCAACAATGTAGGGTGTGTACTCGTCAGCGTCGCTGTCGTATCTCAGAATCTTTGTGTTGCCTGAAACTGCGATTGTTTCGTATGATGTTGCGATTGCATTGCCGTCAGCATCAAAGCCCTCTTTTGTCAAGTATAGGAGGTTTTCTTCCGGAAGAACCTGCATTACGTTGAACATTGCAACTCGTGAAAGAATTCCTGTTGTGTTTGATGATGTTATATAGAAATCATTTGTTGCTGATGCAGTGCCCTTCGGATATCTGAAGTCGAATACGTATTTCTGCCAGTGATTAGCTGCTGTCTGAGTCTGTGTAGCGGTCCAGTCATATGTTGTTCCGTCAAGAACTTCACGAATCTTTGTGTAATCCTGAACAAGCCAGTAATTGTCAGCGTAGTTGTCGCCGTCAAGACCTGTCAGAATAACGTCACCCTTCTCAAGTGTTGAGAAATCGTCTGTAGACTCGTTTGAAATCTTAAGGTTAGAAACTGATGTTGCACAGTTATATGTTCTTAACATATCAAATACTTCGTCAAGCTCTGTATCAACTTCCTGCTCAATGTCTGTTGCAAGGAGCTTGAATGTTGATGTATAAGAAACCGGTGTACCCTTCTGGATTGCAGCACCGTATGTAGCTATAAATGTCGGATACTTTGATGAGTTAACATCATATGCTTCAATGAAGTGGCTTGTACCTGCTGTGATTGAGCTTGAAGAAATTGTGTTCTTAACTGCATAAGCGTCAGTGTCTGATCTGTCAGATGGGATAACGAACAAAGGAGTTGAAGACTTTATTGAGTAAAGTGTTTTATCATCACTCTCTGTAACAGCGTTTGTTGTTACTTTATATGTATCTGCTTCGCTGTATATTACAAGCTGTTCTGCATTTGTGTTTTCAATACCTGTTGTGTCTGATACAGTTATAACGTTATCAATTTCGCCTGATGAGTTAAAGCCAACTCTTATGAACTGGTTATAATCAGATGTGTTTGTCGCTGATGTGTCAGGAACATACTTTGAAGTTGCCAAAGCACCAACAATAGCTTCCGGTGAACGCTTAAGGCCATTGATCTTTGCGTTTTCTGCTATTTTGTATGTCTTAACCTTATAAGTTGTTGAAGATGTAAGAGTCTTTACAGATGTGCTTGACGGAGCAAACAACTTTAAGAAATACTCTTCTGCTTCTGATACTGAGTCAATAACGTAAGCGTACGGATAGTAGCTTTCTGTTGATGTTATTGTACCCCACTGGATAGTACCGAATGCGTCAGTGTATGCCTTAATCTGAAGACCTGACTGCAACGTTCTGTTTTCTTTTGTTGCAAGATAATTCTCAAAATAGTTGCTGTACGGATAAGTCTTACCGTTGATTGCAAGTGTTTTCTTTGTTGTATTCAACGAATCAATCTTACCTGATACACTGCTTGATGAAGCTTTAACAGTTTTAAATGTACCGTCAAGGCTTTCTGCATAAACAACAACATCATTTGCAGCAATCCTTGTTGATTCAGCATCGTTGCCGTTTCTTGTAAGAGTGAATGTGTAATCAAGAGCATCAGGGTCAAGTGTCAAAGTCTTTGACGGTGTAACCTTATCCTGGATTCTGTAATCTGTTGTCTGCAACGCTCTCTGTGCAACGATTACATCGTAATCGTAGATATCAACCATGCTGTAGATTTCTTTTGAATCGTTACTGATAAGTCTTACAGTACCGTAGATGAAATCTGATGATGACGGGTCGAACAGATTATTAAGTGCTTCAGGGAATGAAGTACCGTTTATGTTGTCATACGGAGTAATAGCTCTGCCGTTATAACGTATTGAAAGATTTGATAAATCAAGTCGAGCTGTTGATGTTTTTGATGAACCTTCCTGACGGTATTTGATTACGCTGCCGTCGATTTCCTGTATTTCAGAAGAATTTATTGTAACTTCTGCGTTTTTGTGGATATCTGTGCTGATTTCAACGAGCCACTTGTCACTTGAAAGCTTGTCCTTGCGGTAGTATACCTGAACTGTACGTCCAAGATTATCTATAAGCTCTGCGACAGTTATATTATGTTCAGCAAAATCAATGATAAATTCCTCACCTGTGATGCTGTCCTTAACTGCCATTGTTTTGGGAGCGAGAACTGCATTACACTCTGATGTTGTTGAGTCCTCAACACCTACAAGAGTACCCTTGAGTGCTTCAACATTGAGATAGTCATTAAGCAATGTCTTGCCTGATGCTTTCCATATACCGTTTACGCTTTCGTGCTTTTCAACTTCGAGAGCGTTAAACATAATCTGTGCAATTACGCCTCTGGGAGCATTGTCGGAGAAACCAAGGTTTGAGATTTTGTCTGTAAGCTCAAGAATTGAAGCCTGTTCTCTGTAACCCATGGGGTATCCGCCCATCTGCTCTGCATACGGCTGATATCCGAGTGTACATACAACCATCTTAAGAGCCTGCTCATATGTAACCGGCTGGTCGGGTCTGAATGAACCGTCGTCAAAACCGTTTATAATTTCGAGGTCATATGCAGTTTTGATGTTTGCATTTGCCCAGTGTGTCTGAGGCACATCGTCAAATGTTGTGATAGGAGTTGTAAGGTTGCCCAATCCTAACATATACACAATCATTTTTGTAAATTCTGCACGGCTGATATCCTTATCAGGTGCAAATGTTCCGTCCTCATAGCCATTGATGACTTTGAGTGTTGATAGCGTTGAAATTGCTTCTCTATACGGATGTGAATCATCCACATCGCTGAATGCCGCATTTGCTGTAAATGACGGGATAAGTGATGTAAGAAGCACTGTTAACGCCAAAAGCATTGAAAAACGCTTTTTCATAGTGAATCATTCCTTTCTTTTCAGATGAGAGTACACTCATCATATCTTATGATTTTATTATACCATTATTTTTAACATAAGTCAATCAGAAAATTATTATTTTTTCGTCAATTTTATTATTAATACAATGTTAATAAAATTAAAATTTATTAAATATCGGTTGAAAAAAAAGTTTTTTTATGATACACTTATTACATTGACTATTGAAAGGATCATGTTACATGAACAATAATAACAGTAACCGTAATAAAAGAACATCTTCAAGACCCCCGATATTTATGTTTATAATAATATCAGTTATTGCAACAGTTTTGCTTAACACGGTATTCGGGTTTATAATGTCACCATCAAAGGAACAGATAACATATGATGAGTTCCTTGCAATGATAGAAGAAAATAAGGTAGAAGAGGTTGTAATAGAAAATTCTCAATTTGTAATCTATGCAAAGCCTGAGAAGAAAGAAGATAAAAAGGAAAACGCATCCATATTCGGCGAAGCAGATATGTTTGGTGGCGGTTTATTTATGATGCCCCAGACAGAGGAGCAGAAAATATATTATACCGGTTATCTTAACGATGAACGGCTTTTTGATAAGCTTGACAGCAAAGGTGTTAAATACTCAACGCCGGTCGAGGTCAACAATCCTGTTGTAAACTTCATTCTTACATGGATTTTGCCGCTGGTATTCATGTATATTATAATAGTAGTTTTTATGCGTCTTATGTCCAAAAAAATGGGCGGTGGCGGCGGAATAATGGGAATCGGCCAGTCAAATGCTAAGATGTATAATATCGAGAATAAAACGGGTGTGACATTTAAAGATGTTGCAGGTCAGGAGGAAGCGAAAGAATCACTTAACGAAATTGTAGACTTTTTGCATAACCCCAGTAAATACACCGCAATCGGTGCAAAGCAGCCTAAGGGTGCACTGCTTGTGGGTCCTCCGGGAACAGGTAAAACGCTTCTTGCAAAAGCGGTTGCAGGTGAGGCGAATGTGCCGTTTTTCTCGCTTTCGGGTTCGGAGTTTGTAGAAATGTTTGTCGGAGTCGGTGCATCAAGAGTCAGAGATTTGTTCAAGCAGGCAAACGCAAAAGCTCCGTGTATTATCTTCATTGATGAAGTTGATGCAATCGGTAAATCCAGAGATAACCAGATGTCAACAAATGACGAGCGTGAACAGACACTTAACCAGCTATTGTCTGAAATGGACGGGTTTGACACATCAAAAGGTCTTGTTGTTCTTGCTGCAACAAACCGTCCGGAAATACTTGATAAGGCACTCTTAAGACCGGGACGTTTTGACAGACGTATAATAGTAGAAAAACCGGATTTAAAGGGCAGAGAGGATATTCTTAAGGTTCACATTAAGAATGTCGTTATATCGCCTGAGATAGACTTGCACGCAATGGCACTTGCAACGAGTGGTGCAGTTGGTGCAGACCTTGCCAATATGGTAAACGAAGCCGCACTAAGAGCTGTGCGTATGGGCAGAAAAGAAGTATTGCAAGAAGACCTGATGGA
Organism: Candidatus Ornithomonoglobus sp.; assembly: GCA_045649185.1. GTDB lineage: Bacteria > Bacillota > Clostridia > UBA1381 > UBA1381 > Ornithomonoglobus. Next base: position 55,553 of record JAZRPM010000001.1, read on the forward strand.
TTCTGTTGAGGTAATTATAGCCGGCAAGGAAAAGAAAGACAGAATTCTTTCAGCTGAAGAAAAACGCATTGTCGCATTCCATGAGGTAGGTCATGCACTTGCAACGGCATTACAGAAGAACACACAGCCGGTACAGAAGATAACTATTGTTCCGAGAACCATGGGTGCGTTGGGTTATACAATGCAGATGCCGGATAAAGAAGAAAAGTATCTTAATAACAAGAACGAGCTTCTTGACCAGATAACAGTATTCTTAGCAGGACGTGCGGCGGAAGAAATTGTGTTTGATACGCAGACAACCGGTGCATCAAATGATATTGAGCGAGCAACGGAAATGGCCCGACAAATGGTAACGATGTACGGTATGTCAGATACATTCGGACTTGTAGGACTTGAAAGTATTGAGCATAAGTATCTTGACGGCAGAGCTGTTTCGCACTGTTCGGAGGAAACTAAGACAGCAATTGATAACGAAATAGTAAAGATTATGAAAGAACGTTATGAAATTGCAAAACAGCTTCTTAACGATAATCGTGACGCACTTGATAAAATTTCAGAATTCCTTATCGAGAAAGAAACGATAACCGGCGATGAGTTTATGGAAATATTTAATGAAGTAAACGCACCATGCGAGGACGTTTGCGAAGTAGAAAATTAAAACTTTAAAAATCCGCTTGCAATTTTGCAGGCGGATTTTAAGTTTTGACAAATGAATTGCAAGATTTAAAAGTGTTATAATTAAAAACAGACAAGGACGGGATAATATGGCTCATAGAAAATACGGACATAATATGGAAAACGGTGGTGTTAATCTGCATACTATTGCGTGGAAAATTGCCACGGCTATGCCGTGGTAATTTTTATGTATTTTTCTCTTTTTTTTACATAGATTTATTGTAAAGGAAGTGGAAAGAGAATGAAAAAAATTTTGATTTCAATATTAGTTTCAATATTTATAATGCTCATAATACCATATATAATAGTAGAGCTTGCAAAACCGCACAATAACGCATCTTCAACCAAACCGATTGCACCGACACCTACCGTCGGTGCCACACAGGTATAAAAAAACCGGGCGAGCTGCCCGGTTGATTTATTTAGTTTACGCTACTAATACAACAAGTACGAATGTTGTTATGAGGAACAATACTGAAACAGTAGTTGTAAGTCTCATCTGCATCTTTTCTTTTGTAGTACCGCCTGCTCTCTTAAAGAACGAATCGCCCATATCTGATGATGCGCCCTGAATGCCTCTCATGCCGGGGTCTTTGCCTTCCTGCAGAAGCACAACAGCAATAAGTATTACTGAAACTATAATATGAAGCACAATAAACAAAGTCTGCATAATTTTACCTCCTTTATAAGTGAGCATAGCTCTATAATTATAATAATACCCTAATATTATACCATAAATTTTGTATTTTGCAAGTATTTTTTTGAATTTTCTGAAAAAAATTTAAAAAATCACTGTACTATTTATGATTTTTCTGTTATACTATAGGTAGAAAACGGAGGTTAGTATGGAACAAAGAGAAGAAAATAGAGAAAAAGTAATAATAGCGGGACTCCATACCGGCAGCCGTGATTATTTAAACGATACAACGGATGAGTCGATGCGAGAGCTTTCGGAGCTTGTCGATACTGCCGGGGGTGAAGTCGTTGGTGAGATGGTGCAGAACCGTCCTGTTCCCGACAGCGGAACGTACTTTGGCGAGGGTAAGCTCGAAGAACTTAAAGATGCAGTTGAGGCACTTTCTGCAACGCTTGTGGTATTTGACGATGAGCTTTCACCTATACAGCTTCGCAATATCAGTGATATTCTCGGTGTGCGTGTGCTTGATCGTTCTATGCTTATTCTTGATATATTTGCGATGCGAGCACGTTCGGGTGAGGGTAAGCTTCAGGTTGAGCTTGCGCAGCTTAAATATCAATTGCCAAGACTTCGGGGCATGGGACTTGAACTGAGCCGTACCGGCGGCGGAATAGGAACAAGAGGCCCGGGTGAAACAAAGCTTGAGAGCGACCGCCGTCATATAAGAACACGTATTGCGGCACTTGAGGAGCAAATCCGTGAGATAAAAAAACATCGTGAGCTTCTAAGAAGCCGACGTCATAAGGACGGACATATTACGGGTGCAATTGTCGGCTATACCAATGCAGGAAAGTCAACACTTTTAAACAGACTCACCGATGCAGGAGTATTCGCCGAGGACAAGCTCTTTGCAACACTTGATACAACCTCCCGTGCAATAACGCTTGATGATAACCGTCAGATAATTCTGATTGATACGGTTGGATTTATACGCAAGCTTCCGCATTATCTTGTAGAGGCGTTTAAGTCCACGCTTGAAGAGGCGGCTGATGCTGATTTTGTAATACACGTGACCGATGCATCATCACCTGAGGCGGATAACCATATAAGGGTGGTTGATGAGGTTCTTGATGAAATCGGTGCAGGGGGGAAACCTGTTATAAATGTGTATAACAAATGCGATATCGAAAACAACTGCCATCCGAGGGATAACGGTAAAAACGTATTTATCAGTGCGAAAACGGGTCAGGGAATGCAGGATTTACTTGATGCAATCGCTGATACTGCACCCGGTAAGAAATTTGAACGCACACTCTTAATCCCATACAGTGACGGCGGAGTTTTAAACACTCTGCACACAAATGAAAAAGTTCTGAGTGAGGAATATACCCCGGACGGAGTGCTTATAAAGGTGCTTGTTGATGAGGCGGTGTACGGTTCGCTCAAAGAATATGAAACTAACGAAGGACAGTGATACTTTGTCAAAACGAGATGTATATAAAACGGTTGAACGTGAATCGGAAACACTTATAATCGAAAAGAAATCGAAGTTCATTTCACACGTTATGCCGGTTGATAATGAAGCGTCAGCACTCGAATATCTGAATAAAATCCGTTCGCAATACCCCGATGCTACGCATAATGTTTATGCGTATGTGATTGACGAGAACAATATATTTCGCTACTCCGATGACGGTGAGCCGGGCGGTACGGCAGGTATGCCCGTGCTTGACACCATACGCAATATGGGGCTTGTCGATGTGGTTGTCGTCGTGACCCGATACTTTGGCGGTACGCTCCTGGGTACGGGCGGTCTTGTAAGAGCATATAGTGCTTCAGCAAAAGAGGGACTTACAGAATCGGGAATAATAACACGCATAATGTGTGATATTATATCTGTAAGAACAGAATACGATATGGTCGGAAAGCTTCAGTACCATTTCGCAACAAATGGGAACATAGTTACTGATACAGTGTATGAAAATGATGTTACTTTCTTTGTTGCATCGCCAAAAACTGATACTGACAGACTTATTAACGAGCTTGTCGAGGTCACAAACGGCAGGGCGATAATAGAAAAGGTAGCAGAGCAATATATAAATAAGGAGGAAAAAGAAAATGGAGATTAAATTAACAGCACAAAATTTTGACAGTGAGGTAACAAACTCAGATGTACCCGTGCTTGTGGATTTCTGGGCACCCTGGTGCGGACCGTGTCAGATGCTCGGACCTGTAATTGAAGAGGTAGCAGAGGAATACAAAGGCAAGGCAAAGGTATGTAAGGTAAATGTCGATGAGGAAAGTGAGCTTGCATCAAAGAACGCAATAGTGTCAATTCCTACTGTAATAATATTCAACAACGGCAAGGCGGTTGAGCGTGTTGTTGGTGCACATTCATTTGATGATTATGCAGATTTACTGGATAAATTCATATAATAATGAATAAATATGTAAAGATATAACTATTTTAAAGAAAAAGCTTGCATTTTTATTCATAAAGATGTATAATGGATGCATAAAATTCAAAAATCGGGTTGAAACGGTAGCAATTTAACGGTTGCGACCCGATTTTTCTTTAATTTGAAAGGATATTAACAATGTTAGACAAAATCAAGGAACTTGATAAAAAATACTACATGAACACATTCGGCGAAAGACTTCCAGTTGCTTTTACTCACGGCGAGGGGATGAAGCTTTATGCCGATAACGGTGATGCGTATTACGATTTTCTCGGAGGTATAGCTGTTAATGCACTCGGACATTCACATCCCGAATTTACGAAGGCACTGAAAAATCAGGTTGACAAGCTGTTACATACATCAAGCTTATATTACATAGAAAATCAAGCGAAGCTTGCCCAAAAACTTGTAGAAAGCACATGTGCAGATAAGGCATTTTTCTGCAACAGCGGTGCTGAGGCAAACGAGGGTGCAATAAAGCTTGCAAAGATATATTTCTATAAAAAGGGAATAGAAAAATACGAGATAATCTCGCTTGACCATTCGTTCCACGGCAGAACGCTCGCAACTGTCGCAGCAACGGGACAGCCTCACTATCAGGCACCGTATAAGCCGTTGACACCGGGATTCTCACAGATTACACCGAACGATTTTGAGGCAGTAGAAAATGCCATAACCGATAAAACGGCGGCAATTATAGTTGAGCTCATTCAGGGTGAGAGCGGTGTGCATCCGATGGATGTTGAATATGCAAAGAACCTGCGTAAGCTGTGTGATGAAAAGGGAATACTCCTTATAGTTGATGAGGTGCAGACGGGCGTGGGCAGATGCGGAAAGCTTTTTGCACACGAGCTTTACGGAATAGAACCCGATATATTCACCTGTGCAAAGGCACTTGGCGGCGGTGTACCGATTGGTGCACTATGCGCAAAGGCAGAGGTGGCATCGGCGTTTGAACCGGGTGACCACGGCACTACATTTGGCGGTAATCCGCTTGCAACAGCGGCGGGCCTTGCGGTGCTTGACATAATCGAGAAAGAAAACCTTGTTGAGAACTCAGACAAGATGGGTAAGCTGTTCAGAGAAAAGCTGAACACTTTAAAAACAAAGTACCCCGACAAAATCGTCGATGTACGAGGCGAGGGCTTGTTAATAGGTGTTGAAGTTAAACCTGAAATTGCAAAAGCGGTGTTTAACGGATTACATAACCGCAAAATGCTTACAAGTCTGTGCAAAGGACTTACAGTGCGTGTAGCACCGCCACTTAATATAACAGAAACAGAAATTGATTTATTTATAAATGCATTTGATGCAACACTTAAGGAGGATATATAAAATGAAAGATTTAATCAGTTTACACGATATTACAACCGAGGAATTACACGATTTATTAAAACTCGGACTAAAGCTCAAGGACGAGCAGAAAAAGGGCGTTCAGCACCACCTTTTAAAGGGTAAAACGCTCGGTATGATTTTCACAAAATCATCAACAAGAACAAGAGTATCTTTTGAAGTAGGTATGACACAGCTTGGCGGATATCCGTTGTTCCTATCATCAAATGACATACAGCTTGGCCGTGGCGAAACAATCCACGACACTGCAAAGGTACTTGAAAGATACCTTGACGGTATTATGATAAGAACATATGCACACAGTGACGTAATAGAGCTTGCAGAGGAAGCGGATATACCTGTAATCAATGCATTAACAGACCTTTTACATCCGTGTCAGGTGCTTGCAGACCTTATGACAACATACGAGCACAAGGGCAAGCTTGAAGGCTTGAAGTTCGCATATATCGGCGACGGTAACAATATGGCACATTCGATTATGTACGGTTGTGCAAAGGCTGGTCTTGACTGTGCGATTGCAACACCGGAAGGCTACAAGTGTGACGCAGAGGTTGTTGACAATGCAAAGGCAGATTTCAAGAAATCGGGCAGAGAACTGATACTTACAACTGACCCCGTTGAGGCTATAAAGAACGCAGACGTTGTATATACGGACACTTGGGTATCAATGGGCCAGGAGGCAGAAAAGGCTGAAAGACAGCGTATATTTATGCCGTATCAGGTAAATGCAGAGCTATTTAAGCACGCGGCTGATGATGCAGTATTTATGCACTGCCTGCCTGCTTACAGAGGCTATGAGGTAACGGAGGATGTCATAGACGGACCGCAGAGCGTTATATTTGACGAGGCAGAAAACCGTCTGCACGCACAGAAGGCTGTTATGGCAACATTGATGGGATGATGAAAGAAAGCTTATCACTCTTTGAGGTGCGTCATGCAGAAGAAAAGGACATTGAAAGCATAATGGAAATTACCCGTGAAGCGTTTATAAAATACAGCGAAATGACGGGAGTTAAAAAGCTTGATGCACTAAATGAGACATACGAAGACGTAAAATTTGATATAGAAAACAAGTTTGTGCTTATAGCACTCTCCGACGGCGAGCCGGTCGGATGTGTGAGGGTTGAGATAAAACCCGATAACACGGCGTTTCTGACACGGTTTGCCGTGAAGGTAACCTGCCAGAACAACGGTATCGGCAAGTCTTTGATGAACCACGTTGACAAGAGTATGAAAAAACGTGGTGTGAAAACAATTTCACTTTACACCGCATCAAAGGCGGCACCGCTTATCAGATTCTATTACGGCAGAGGTTTCTATATCGAAAGCATCGACTCATCACGTGGCTATCTACGTGCCAAGTTGGTTAAGGAATATTAAAACAGGATGCATCTGCATCCTGTTTTTTATCAGTTTATTGTCACAAACCCATTTTGTGAAAGTAAATCATCAACCTCGAACATCGAAAGTTGGTTTGCGAGCCCGTATATAATGACACTGTCACGCTTGTCGCGTGAGTCGAGTATAGCAAGCTTTGAAATTCTTAAAAGTAACTGTGCTTCCTCAAGAGATATACCCATACCAAGTGCAATCGCAATGAGAATGTTGCGTGACGGTTTGCGAGTGCTATTGAAAATTTTGTATACATATTCACCTGCACCCGAGGCGGCGGCAACCTTTGCGACAGTCAGATTTTTCGATTCTATTATATAATTAAGGAAAGAAACGGGGGTTTCTTTCAAAAACTCATTTTCATGGCTGTCTAAAAAGCTTTTTATATCTTTTGCGTTCTTTAGTTCGTTTAATAAATCTTCTGTTATTGTTGCCATTGACAAATTCCTCCAAAAACTGTTATAATATAACTATATCACAAATGAATCCGATATTCAAGGAGCAGATAAAAACAAATGAAAGAAATAGAGATTATTAAGCAGGATAATCGTCAGAAAATCACGCTGATGTATGATGCTGTTTTCAATAAAAGGTACATACAAAGGCGGATTTATGACGATAAGCGTGAAATTTATAAGATACTTGCAAAGATAAATCATCCTAACATACCAAAAATTTTTGGCGTTGAGTTTGATTCAGATACGGTTGTCACGGAGGAATATGTCGAGGGCAAAAGTCTGCGTCAGATTATGGATGAAAACACCGTTTTTACAAAAAAGCAAATAACAAACATTGCAAAGCAGATTATTTCGGCAATGACAAAACTGCATAATGCAAATATAATTCACAGGGATATTAAGCCTGATAATCTAATTATAAGTGAGTCGGGGCACGTATGGCTTATTGATTACGATATCGCCCGTATTTACCGTGACGAGATAAGAAAAGATACTGAAGCAATGGGCACGTTCGGCTATGCACCAATTGAGCAGTTTGGCATGATGCCGACGGATTTTAAGACCGATATATACGCATTCGGCGTTACGCTTTCAGAGTTGCTTGTTCGGTCGGGCATAAAGGGTAGCTTGTTGAAAATAGCTGAGAAGTGTAAAAAACTTGACCCTGCGGAACGCTATCAAACAGCAAAAAGCGTAAAAAGTGCGTTAAAGTACAGGAATATGAAAAAAACGCTGTTAGCAACAGCAGTAATTCTTTCTTTGTGCATTGTTGCATGGGTTATAAACCCGAGTGCAAAACACGAAGAAAAAGTCTCTGATGAAACATTTCAGGGGTTTAAAGAATATCCGGCATATGCCGAATATAAGGATTATTCAAACTTTTCGCATACTCTCATTTTCTCGATAGATGAGCCTTGGGAGCATTTGCTTTTTATAGATGACGTTAATCAGAAAGGAAAAATAAAGCTTGGCAGAAAAAACACTCTTGTTGATGCTGATATAGCACTTGATAACGGAGTTTTGTCTGTAAAGCTTGATGATAAGAAGGGGAATAAATTTGAACAAAAGTTTGAATTTGAAAATCAGTACAGTTATGATAAAGACTATACTACAGACCTGCGAAAAAATGCTGATATAATCTGCCGTGACCTTGACTATGATGATGTCCCCGAAATCCTGATAGGACTTAATGAGGGAGCAATGAACGTAGTTGGACATCAGTTCTATAACAATTTCAACTATTGCATTGGCTGGTGTCTCAAATACGATGAAGAAAACGGCTTTGCCCTTTGTGAAGGGGATATGTTCTCGAAAGGTCAGGCGTTTACGCTGACAAAAGATACCAATGCGATTACCGTTCCGTGGGAGGATTTTGACGATGTAATGGGGTATGAACTTCGAGGTGGCAAAATTATGCCAATCAATTAAAAATTGGACAAAAAGTACAAGACTTTCTATAATGCTTATGATAATATAAGCTTATAGAAAGTCTTTTTATGTCACATTTCGTCTATGTGTTCTGCTAAAATCCTTACTGTATTGCAGAAACGGTTATAGGAATCGGGATTTTGCTTTTTTGCAACCGAGCCTATTTGTTCGAGCATATTATCAGAATCAGATGCGGAATCAAAGAGGAAATAATCGACACCCGAATGTAGAGCGCACGCCAGATTATACAGAGTTTCAAGGGATGGTGCTCTCGTTCCGCTTTCTATATGCCCTAAAAAGCCTGTCGAGATGTCGCATATCTCGGCGAGCTTTTCTTGGGTATAACCCATTTGGCGACGTTTTAATCTCACTTTTTCGCCTAATTTATGATAATCAATATTGTTCATGACATCACCTCATATTATATTTTATTACAAAATCAAAAATTTTAACATAGATTTGCAGACGGAAAACTTGACATACAGACAAAAATGTGATACAATACGACAAAAGCTTTCAATAAGAAGCATAATAAGAGTTTTAATTTTGAACACAAAATTAAATAAAAATTATGAAAAACAAAGGAGGAGACAATTATGAAATATTGTCAAAAATGTGGTAGCACAGTCAGTGAGGGAGCGGTTAAATGTACTAACTGTGGTTGTATGGTAGCAGATGAGGATAAGGCGAATCTCGCACTTATGATTCTGTCGTTCCTAATTCCGATTGTCGGAATTATTTTATGGCCGGTTAAGCATAAAAAAACACCGAAGGCTGCACGCACTTACGGTTTGATAGGAATCATTTCATGGGCGGTAGTATTTGTGCTAAACATGATAATAATGGGAATGTAAAAAATGAAATATTGTTCTAAATGCGGAAATGAAATGTTAGACGAAGCGGTGGTGTGTGTTAAATGTGGCTGTGCTTTTAATCAGGCTAATGCTAATCCGACACTGCAACCGCAAAATCTTGTGAAACAGCTTTCTGACAGAGTGAGAATTGACGGTATAATATGGCTTGTTATCGGTATCTTGCAGGTACTAATGGGTTTGTACCTTAACTGGATTTTATTGATTATAGGTGCACTGAATATTGTAACTGCAGTTCAGGATTTGAACTACAGTAAAACTGTACTTGAATCACCTGTTGGAATAGTTGAGAAATTCAGACCTTTAACAGGTCCGATTATTACACTTGTTTATAATTTAATTTTTGGCGGAGTTATAGGTGTGGCAGGTTCTGTTTATTATCTTATCGGTGTCAGAAACTTTGTTTTGAGTAATGAAGCTGCATTCAGTGATGTAGCAACAGCAGCATAAAAGGAGGATAATGTAATGTTTTGTGAGAAATGTGGAAATCAGATTAGTGACGGAGTTGCATTTTGCTCATCGTGTGGAGCGGCGGTAAATTCAAAAACGAAAGCTGAAAATATGCCGGAAACGGAGCTGAATAAAAAGGAAATAAAAAGCGGATTTGGCAGAATAACGTCAAGCATACCGCTGAATTTGATAGACGGTGAAGTGCCGATTGTTCAGTCGAGTGCGGCTTTTGTAAAAAGTAGTATTGCACAAGGAACATTAACCCTAACAAATAAACGTATATTGTTTACGAAAGACGGTGCCGGAAAAGCATTTTTTAAGCGAGGCGGATTGTTGGGAATGGCGATGAGTGCCGGTGCAGACATTCCTCCGGCGATACCAATTGATGATATTACAAGTATTGAGCCCACCTCATGTATTCAGGGCAAAGCAGCAATGCTTGTGACAGTACGTTCGGGTTATCAGTATAAAATCGCTCTTCAGAGTATGGCTTTAGGTAAAACGAGTGAATTGTGCGACAAAAGGGACAGAATTATTGAACTTGTCAGAAGTGCAATTTGATTGGGAGGTAAATTAAAATGAAATATTGTGAAAAATGCGGAAACGAAATAATAGATGAAGCTGTAATTTGTCCGGGTTGTGGTTGTCCGGTAAATGGAGCAAAAATGAGTACACCTGTTGGCGGTGGAAATAAGAAGATGCAAAAATCTATGATTTTAGGAATCATAGGTATCATTTTTGCATGGCTATTTGCACTTGTGGGGCATGTGGTTTCAATTATTGGTATAATTATAGGCGTTAAAGAATATAAGGAAACCAATAAAAACACAGGTATGATTATAAGCATTATAGGTGAGGCTTGTTCAATTGTTTCATCTATAATAGGGGTTGTATTGATGGGCTGAGGATAAAAATAGAGCCACAAGTGAATACAGTACAACATAATATGGATTTTGTTGAGATTTTAGGAGGTAAGTAATGGGATTTACAGAATTAACACTGAGGCAAAATGAACGATTTTTGATGTCGGGGACAGCAAACAAATTGGAGACAAACGGAAGTAAGGGTGGAAAACTATTTTTAACTGACCAAAGAATTGTTTTTCAAGCACATGCATTTAACTTTGGTTCAAAGTTTTACGAATATGACCTTTCTGACATTCAGACACAAGGGAACACTGTTAATATTGAAACAACTTCAAATTTAATTTCGTTTAGCATTACGTTTTATACTAAGTCTGGCGAAAAACTTTCTTTTGTTGTAAAAAGAAGCGAAAAAGATGAGTGGATTAAACAAATTGCAAAGGCTGTTATTTCAGCGAATCAAATAGTATAAAAATATGAAGTTGTTCGTATAGCAACAATCATATGTCTTTGGTTGTGGAATTAATATATAAATAAGGAGAATAAAAATGAAAAAAATAATAGCAGTACTAATGGCAACAGTATTGATGGTTGTCGGATTAACCGGTTGTAAGAGCGATGAGAAAATCGCACAGGAGATGCAGTCAGAAATTCAGGGCTGGTGGTTGAATGACTCAGGATTGGTATACGGATTTGTCGATGATGAATACATACTCTACAGCGGATATATCTCAATAACGGGAACATTTAGTTTCGATGGCGATGAAATAACAATGGTAGCCAATGCAGATGAGGGCGTAGGTGATAAGGTTTATACTGCCAAAATAGAAGATGATGTGCTTTATTTAACAACATCGGACGGTGAGACAACAGAATGGTCAAACGTCACTGAAGATGATGTGCGAGACATGTATCTCGACTAACTAAAAAGATGGCTCGGTGAGCCATCTTTTTTTAAAACATTCTGAACACGCCTACGACTTTACCGATAATCTCGACATTGTCTGCGATGATTGGTGACATATAGTCATTTTCGGGTTGGAGGCGGTAGTGACCGTTTTCTTTATAGAAAGTCTTTACCGTTGCATCCTCGCCGTTTATGAGTGCGGCAACGATATCTCCGTTTCGTGCATCCGGGCGTTTTTCTACTATAATGTAGTCGCCGTCATAGATGCCGACATTTATCATCGACTCACCGCTGATTTTGAGCATAAATATATCGTGGTTTCCGACATATGACATCGGGATGGGGAAGTGACGCTCTAACTGCTCAACCGCCGTTATCGGCACGCCTGCGGTTATCTTGCCGTATACGGGGACCTCTATATAGTCCTCTTTTGTTTCGTAATCCTGTTCTTCTTCGCCCTCGGGATAGCCTATAACACGCATTGCACGGTTTTTTGTTGATGCTTTTTCTATTTTGCCTGCCGCTTCAAGCTTTGAAAGCCGTGCGTGCACTGTTGCAGGTGAATTTAGATTCACTGCCGCACCAATTTCACGAACCGTCGGGGGGTATCCATTCTTTTTTATTCCTTTATATATGAAATCAAGAATTTCGTAGTCTTTATCGGTAAGCTTTGCCATAAAAATCACTCCTTTTTCTGTATTATAACACAAAAAAAACAAAATGTCAAACATATGTTTGAATAAATTTGAAAAAATTTTGTAAAATTATGCTTGACAAATGTGTTTGGTAGTGGTATAATGATTCAGTCTGAATAAAAGACGAAATCCTTGCCCGCAAGGAGGTTGCGGGACAAATGTCCATAAGGAGGTGTAGAAAATGGCAGAAACAGCAATTCACAGCTATGAAACAATTTTTATCATCGATTCGACATTGGAGCCGGAGGCACTTGAGGCAAAGAAGGCTAAGTTTGTGGATATCATCACAAACAATGGCGAAATCGGCGAAGTTGAGGATTGGGGCAAGAGAAAGCTTGCATATCCGATAAACTTCAAGACTGAGGGTTACTATGTTCTTGTTAATTTCAAATCAAACGTCGAATTCCCGAAGGAGCTTGACAGAAGATACAGAATTGACGAGGAAATTCTCAGAACAATCATTATTCGTAAAGACGAAGTATAATCGAAAGCGGTGGTACTATGAACAGAGTTATTTTGATGGGACGCTTAACAGCTGATCCCGAACTTAGACAGACACCACAGGGCACGGCTGTAACAAGATTTACAATCGCCGTTGACAGACGTTTCCGTCGTGAAGGCGGACAGCAGGCTGATTTTATCACCTGCGTTGCGTGGCGTCAGACCGCAGAGTTTATATGTCGCTTCTTCCAGAAGGGAAGAATGATTGCCGTTGAGGGTCAGCTTCAGTCACGTTCATGGGACGGTCAGGACGGAAAGCGTCAGTATGCTACAGAAGTAGTAGTTGACAATGCGTTCTTTACCGGTTCAAGAACAGAGGGCGGAGCAACTCAGCAGACAGGCACATATCAGTCGAATTTCGGTTCTTTTGAAGCACCGAGTGAACCTCAGGTATCACAGCCGGCTGATGATTCGGGCTTTGTTGATTTAAGTTTTGCGAATGATATGGGCAGTGAGGACGATTTACCGTTCTGATTGCAAAGCGTGATAAAAATTGAAGGAGGAAATTTCAATGGCTGAAAGAAATGACAGACCGCAGAGAGCAAGAAGACCGAAGCGCAAGGTTTGTATGTTCTGTGTAGACAAAGTAGAAAGCATTGACTACAAGGATACAGCAAAGCTTCGTCGTTACGTTTCAGAGCGCGGTAAGATTGTTCCGAGAAGAATCAGCGGAACATGTGCAAAGCATCAGAGACAGCTTACAACTGCAATTAAGAGAGCAAGAATTATTGCTTTATTGCCGTTCGTTGCTGAATAATTAAAAACAAAACACAGCTCATACTGCAAAAATGCGGCTTGAGCTGTTTTTTTGTTTTGATTTTGTCAATTGTTATCTTTGTTATTTTGTGATATACTGTATAGACAAGGTGATTGTGTAATGGAATTTTGATTTTCGCAAATTTGCGAAATAATTGTATCGATAGCGACAGCATTGTCTGCAGCTGTGGGAATAATCAGACTTGACTTGAAGAAGGGGAATAAAGCTAATGGAATTCAGCAAACTACCACCGGTAAGAAAAGATAAGACGCTGTCTTTGCCACATTTTCCGAACCGTTTCTATGCAACGGTGTTCAGATTGTGGGAAACTGTGCCTGCAAAGAAGATTGCAAAAGCGTTAGCGGTCGGTGAAGAAGATATTATAAATGCCGCAAAAGAGCTTGGACTTCCCGAGCAGGAAAATATGGAAGTATGGGCGGAGCGTGGATACATAACCACAATCCGTAATGCATGGCATATTCTGCCGTATGAGCAGTTGCTTCTGTTGCTTGAGTGGAGCGAAGAAAAACTTGCGACAGTTCTCAAAGAGGATGATTTCCTTGATATAAAGCTTGGAGGTTTTAAACCGTACTGTGAAACGGTACGTCCTGAACTGTTAGACAATGTTCAGAAAAAACAGCTAAATGGCATCAAGGAAACTATGGAAAAGTACTTTCGGGGTATGTTTACGGGAGCGAAACCGTTTGACTTTTTTAAAACGGAAGAAGTGGCGGTAAGCGGTGTACAATCAGAAAATCTATGTATGATTTTTTCGTATTGCGGACTTTATGGAGATGTATTGGAACGTGATATTTCAATTTCGTTCCCTGATGAACTTCTTAAAATGTATCAGGCGACAGGCATCAATGCAATCTGGTTACCTGCTGTGTTGTATCAGTTAGTTCCGTTTCCGTTTGATGAATCGTATTCAGATGGGTGGCAGAAGCGTCAGGAACGGTTAAAGGACTTAGTAGAAAAAGCCGGAGAACATGGCATAAAGATATATCTTTACCTCAATGAGCCAAGATGTATGCCGATAACATTTTTTGAAAAACATCCCAATTTGCAGGGACGAACGACAGAGATGTATGCATCACTGTGCACATCACAGCCCGAGGTTATGAAGTACCTGCGATATGCTGTACGTACTCTTTGCTCTGCCGTACCCGAAATTGGCGGATTTTTCACCATTAACTGTTCGGAAAATCTTACGCACTGTAAATCAAGACCCGAGGGCATAGAGTGCGAAAATTGCCGTGATATACCGATTGATCGTCTTGTTTCGGATGTAATATGTGCAATTTCTGAAGAATCAAGAAAAGTAAACAAAAAAATCCGTACGATTGCCTGGACATGGGCGTGGACGGCGTATATGACGGATAAAGAAATATGCTCCTGTATTGACCGTTTGCCCAAAGAAGTAATTCTGATGTGCAAGAGCGAGGATAAAAAGGAGTTCACGCTTGCCGGATTTAAAAAGCAGGTAGGTGACTACAGTATGTCAGTGCCGGGCCCGTCTGAAATATCCGAAAAAATCTGGCGATATGCGATAGAAAAAGGTCACGGGATCATGGCAAAGGTGCAGGTGAATAATACCTGGGAAATGAGCACCGTTCCGTTCTTGCCGGTATTCGACCTGGTTCGTGAGCATATGGAGAATCTTCGTGATGTGGGTATTGAACATCTGATGCTTGGCTGGACGTTGGGCGGATATCCTTCTGTCAATCTGAAGGTTGCAACTGCATCTATGCGAAAAGACAGTGAAAAAGCATATCAGCAGGTTTTGCGGGATGAGTACGGAGAATATGCAGATACTATACGTCGTGTCGCAACTATATTTTCTGATGCGTTCAGAGAATACCCGTTCGGGATAGACAACCTCTATTTCGGACCGCAGAATGCAGGTCCGTCAAATCTGTTATATAAAACACCGTCGGGCTTTCGTGCCACAATGACCTGCTATGCGTATGATGATATTGAAAAATGGCGTGATACATACCCACAGGAGGTATATATAGACCAACTGAAAAAACTCAATGAGCAGTGGAAAAAAGGTCTGGACTTGTTAAACTCTGTACCCGAATGTGACTTTACATTGACGGCGTGGGGCGGATATGCATTGTTTTATTCCTCATACCTGCAGGCTGATTTTATAGCAAACCGTGAAATCGGAAATGTTTTGCGGATGCGTGAAATAGTTACGGAAGAAAAGGAACTTGCACTACTGATGTACGACCTGATGCAAAAGAGCAGTTTGTTCGGCTATGAGGCGGCGAATCACTATTATTTCAACAAGGGTATGCTTGCAGAAAAAGTTATAAACTGCGAATATCTGAACAGAGAACTAATCTTTGATGCTGAATAATCAGGATTTACAAAAAACAGAGCATATTTGTTCAGGAACAAATATGCTCTGTAATTATTCAACATCATTTTTGGCAACGAGTCTGTATTTTGTTGGCGATTTACCTGTTTTTGCTTTAAATACCTTGGTGAAATATTGCGGACTTTCAAAGCATAGCTTTTCAGAAATGGAGGTTATGCTTTCTTTTTTATCCAAAAGCTTTTTTGCCTCATTAATCTTAAGTTCCTGATAATATTGCATTATCGTAATACCCTTAATTTCTTTGAAAACTGCATTCAGATATGTTTTGCTGTAAAACATATGATTGCATATATCAGATAATGTGATTTTTCCATAAATATTTTTTTCGAGCAAATCCGCAATTTCTTTTGTGATAGAAATTTTTGCGTCCAAAGCATCCGTTGCAATTTGAAAGTTTTGATTGTTATATGTTATTGATTGTACAAGTTTTATTAAAACTTCTTCAATATAATTTTCTACGAGTTGTTGAGAGCCAAGCCGAGGATGAGAATTAAGAGTAAGCTTTTTGTCAAATGGAAATATAAATGTCGTCTTTGCTTCTGTAAGGATTTTTTTTACGGATTCCCGGATATCGCTATTAAGGTGTTGCACCCCCTTGATAATTGAAAGTATATTTGATTTACTTTTAAAGCAGACAACCATAATGGTAGCTTTCTCTGCATCTTCAACACAGTACGAATGGTGGGAATCAGGCGCTATCAGAAAAAAATCGTGCATACGCAAATCTATATTTTCATTTTTCATTTTGCATGTTATGTTCCCGGTTTCTACATAAACGAACTCGTAAAAAGGATGAGATTCTTCAGGGTAAAAGAAATTTTTGCCGACATGAAGATACTCAATTGTTACAAGATGCTGAACTGTTATTATTTTTTTTACTGTATATGTATAATATTTTTTCATAAAAATATAATAGCACATAAAAGTAAAAAAGTCAATCCTGATAAAATCTGTTTTATTTTTTACACTTTTTGTTTTATTTTATCTACTGTAAAAAATAGTCCCGAATGATATAATGCTCAATATAAGGAGTGTGGAATGTTATGAAAATTATTTGTGCATCATTCCAGTGTGAGTCGAACAGCCGGGCAAAAACGCATCCGCAAAAGTATGATTTTGAGTATTTTAAGGGGGAAGATATTTTTAAGAAACTTGTCGTAAAAGACGTTTTTACAAAAGCAGGCTTTGAAGTTATCCCCTCAATCTACTCGGTTGCACTTCCTGCGGGAACGGTAGAAAAGGACATTTACCTTTATTATGCAGAGCAGATTTTGCAAACTGTAAAAGATAATCCCGACGCATGTGGAATATACATATTCTTTCACGGTAGCATGGAAGTTGATGAAATCGGCAGTGGTGAACTTTATCTGCTTAAAGAAATAAAGAAAATTGTTTCGGGAAAATGCGTGATTTCCTTGACAATGGATGCACATGCCAACATAACTGATGAATTGTGTGATTATGCAGATATTGTGTGTGGGTTCAAAACAATTCCTCATACTGATCAGGCAGAAAGCGAACTCAGAGCCGCAAACTGCTTGATAAAAGCAATAAAAAGTGGGATTAAGCCTTTTATGTATATTCAGAGAGTACCATTTCTTTTAAAAAATGACACTCTTTTAACTCGTGAAGAGCCGCTTAAAACACTCATAGAAGAAACCATGGAACTTGAAAATCGAAATGATATTTACTCTGCGAATTTGTTTCTTGGGCATTGCTGGATAGATGCTCCGAACACAAGTGCATCGACAGTTGTTTGTGCATCAGATAAAAAAATCGCACAGAAGGTTGCGAAATCTCTTGCAAACAAACTTTGGGCAACACGCAAAATGTATAAATTCAAAATTGAGGCTGAAAGCCCCGAAAAATCTGTCGATATGGCACTAAACGGCAGTGAAAACAGAATCTTTGTTACTGACAGCGGTGATAATACAACAGCCGGAGCAGAGGGAGAGAGTACGGATATTTTAAAGCTTTTCCTTGAAAGGGATACTGCAAAACAGGTTTGCGTTGCAGGTATTACAAACCAAGAAATAGTAGAAAGGTTTTGGAATAAAAAAAATGGCGAAAGCATTTTTGTTGAAGAAGTAGAGGAAAATGCGATTGTAAAATCACACGGCAACATTCTCGG
The DNA here is from genome assembly GCA_045649185.1 of Candidatus Ornithomonoglobus sp. Taxonomy (GTDB): domain Bacteria; phylum Bacillota; class Clostridia; order UBA1381; family UBA1381; genus Ornithomonoglobus. The sequence goes on from JAZRPM010000001.1 coordinate 73,517, forward strand.
TTGGGGAAAAGAGCTTATAGGCAGAAGTTTGTGTTTAAGCTTTGGAAATATCGATGCGATTTTTACGGAAAAACGCAGTGCATTTATTGAGAAACGTAATTTTGATGAGGCAAATACGGATTTGCTTTCATACAAAATTGTAGTTGTAAAATTAGGATATCTGTTTCAAGAGCTTAAGCCTTATGCGGATAGAGAAATATTTGCTTTATCTGAAGGTGCAAGCTGTGTGGAAATAGAAAAACTTAATCTAAAGAAAATTATCAGGCCAATGTACCCGCTCGATAAATTTGAGTGGCAAGCCTGATGAAATAAAAATTAAACAAAAATTAGGAGGAAGAAAAATGTCATACTTCAATCAAAAGGAAACGGAAAAAAGAATCCAAAAAGTGGTAAATCTCTTGAACGAAAAGGATATTGACATTGCAGTTATTTACTTCGATGAACTGAATGTTGCTAATGGCTGGTACCTAACAGGTTGGGTGGGACAGTTTGAAAAAGGCGCTGTTTTAGTCGGAAGAGATGGAACAACAATGCTTTTGGGCGGACCGGAAAGTGAGCCTTTTGCAAAACAGTCTTCAGCTATCCATGACACAAGATGCTTCAAGGTTTTCATGGTGCCGGATGAAGAATACCCACTTGCAACAATCATAGGTTTTGAGGAGCTTTTCGAAGAACTCAACAAAAAATTTCCTGTTAAAAAGGTTGGATTGATTGGTACAAGCGATATGCCCTACCTTGTTCACCAGGACCTTGTTAATGGATTTGCAGACTGTGAAATAATTGACCTCACAGAGGATTATCTTAAATTCAGATACATAAAGAGCGATTGGGAAGTTGAGCAGGCACGTAAGGCAACTCGTCTTTGCTACGAAGCTTATAAAGCAATGTTAGAAAAGGTTAAGGCAGGAAACAAAGAGTACGAAGTTGCTGCAGCCGGGGAAGCGGTATGCCGAGCAAACGGTGCTAACAGCTTTGCATATCAGACAATCGTAGGTAGCGGTATTCGTTCAAATGCTGTTGTACCTACAGCTACAAATAAGGTCATGGAGAATGGTGAAATGGTTATGCTTGGTATTGCACCGCGTATTAACGGCTATGCAGGAACTTTCGGACATACAGTGCCTGTTAGCGGCAAATACACTCCTGAACAGAAAAAATGCCTTATTGATATGATTGAAGTTATGCGTGATGTTAAGAGTATGCTTAAAATCGGCAATACGGGACGTCAGGTTGATGCCGCAGGCAGAGTTCTTTACGAAAAGGGTGGTTACTTAAAGTATATTGTTTGTCCATTTGCTCATACAATGGGGCTTATGGAGGCAGAGGCACCTTTCTTCGGACCCAACAGTGATGATAAGCTTGAAAAGAATATGATTGTAAACGTGGATGTAAGTTTCTTTGGTCATCCTACGCTTAACGGCTTAAGAGTGGAAACCTGTTATGTAATTACAGAAAATGGTGCCGAGCCACTTTGTCCGGAATTTGAAGAGGAACTTTTCAACTATGTGAAATAATATAAAAGGAGTAAACAAATATGAAATACGGAAAAAAGAATTGGGTTTTTTGTGATGGTGATTTGCCGCCAAGTGGTGAAAACCCCGATTTTCAGGGACACGAAGCACTTATGATTACAAATGTCGGCAAAAAGGATGCACACATCCGAATAAGAATTATATTTGAGGACAAGCCAGTGTACGACAAAATAACAATTGACCTTAATGCGGAAAGAACCACCTGCCTGCGTTTGGACAAGCCGATTGGAAAAGAACAGTATCAGATTCCCTTCGGTCAGTATGCAATTCATGTTGTTTCAAACGTTCCTGTATGTGCTTGTTTCGGCAGACTTGATGTAAGGCAGACCAATATGGCTTATTATAGTCCGGCAGGATATTCATTCTGATCTGAAATGTTACAATGAAATAAATCCAAATACGGTTCAGACTGTAAAAATGCAGTCTGAAACCGTTATTTTTTTCCAAATATATGTTGAAATCACGATATTTTTATGCTATAATAAACTTGATATATTATGTTTTGGAGGTGGTTTTTGTGATAATGGATTTGCACAATCATACTGTGTTCAGCTATGACGGGTCAAACACGCCCGAAGAAATTATTGAGCACGCCATTTTGCACGGCTTTGACGCAGTGGGAATATGCGACCACGAGTTCACAATAAAAGACCGTCTCGGTGACTATATCAGATACCTGCATCAATGCAAGGAAAAGTATAAAAAGGACATTAAAGTCCTTGTCGGGCTTGAGGTGAGTATGGATCCTGCGCCCGAAGAGTTTATGGGACGCAGTATAGATGGACTTGACTATATTTTATTTGAACGTCTTGACCGTTTTAATGCAATGGATTTAAGTGATTTTATTGAGCTTCGTCGTGAATTTGACTGCCCGGTCGGACTTGCCCATTGCGATATATTTAAAATGAGCGAAAAGTATGACGTTGATATGCTGGAGCTTATGCGTCGTGAAAATATTTTCTGGGAGCTCAACACCTCGGGAAATTATGATTATTATTACGATTTTCTCACGAACGAAAACAAGCGTGATGCAGTAAAGCGTTCGGGTATAGGTGTTTCGATAGGTTCTGATACGCACGCAATATTCGAGTTCAGAAAAAAACAGATTATAAATGCAAACAAGCTTATACGGGATATGGCGTTGCCGATGCCGTTTAGAATGATATAGAGAGGTATAAAAATGTCAGATTGGAAATTACATACACCAAACGGTGTAAATGACGTACTTCCGCAGGAATGTGCGGTGAAGAAAGAAATAGAAAACACTATCTGGACGGTTTTTGCATCGTTTGGCTATAAAGAGGTAGAAACACCGTCTTTTGAATATTATGATTGCTATAGCGGTGAGCGTGGACAGATAACACAGGAGACTTTGTACAAGTTCTTTGACGAGCAGGGCAGAATTCTTGCTCTTCGACCGGATTTCACAACATCAATCGCAAGAATGGCGGCAACAAAGGCGGCAGGCGAAATGACTCCGGCAAGATATATGTACACGGGCAGTGTCTACAGAGCCGAGCATACCGAGGGCGTGAGAAACCGTGAAATAACACAGAGCGGTATTGAGCTTATCGGCTCATACAGTGCAAAGGCAGATGCCGAGGTTATAGCTGCGGCAATGGAGGCTGTAACTGCACTCGGAATTGAGGATTTTTCAATGGAAATTGGTCAGGTAGGGTTCTTTAACGGTCTTGTTGAACAGCTCGGACTTGACGAGGATACCACCGAAAAACTCCGTGCGAGCATCGACTCAAAGAATTCACCGAGCATTAAGAATATAGTGAAAAATCTTGATATAGCCGATGATGTAAAACAGCTTATGATTGACTTGCCGTATCTTTTTGGCGGTGTTGATATAATCGACCGTGCAGATGTTGCGGGACTTAACCCCACATCAAAAGCGGCACTTGATAATCTGCGTGAGATTTATGATTTATTGACATTATACGGTTTTGAGAAATATATTTCTCTTGATCTTGGAATGTTGCAGAGTATTGATTATTACACAGGTTCAATCTTCAAATGCTACACCCACGGTGTAGGTTTCCCGATTGCCGCAGGCGGAAGATATGATAACCTTATGGGTGGTTTTGGCGAGGCCAAAGGTGCTGTTGGCTGTGCTATGGGCATCAACAGAATTATGCAGATATACAAAGGCGAGCCGAATGTGGTTGCATCAACACTCGTTTTTGCCGAGAAGAATGCAGACGGTCTTGCGTATGATCTGGCATATAACTTAAGAGTGAATGGCTGTCTCACGGAAATGTATATAGGCGACGATTTTGATGAGGCACAAGATTACGCAAAGCTTACCAATAACACATGTATCCTACGTGTATATTCTGACAAAAAGCTTATGCTTTATGATCTTGATCGTGGCGAGGCGATAGAGACGGATACAGATACTTTTATGGGTTATGACGATATATTAGCACCCGAAACTGAGGAGCTAACTCCGCAGGATATGGGATTCAGACAGTTTTAATTGAAATAAAAAAGAAAGGAAAACGTCAGAAAAACATACAGTTTGTGCTCTTAGGCGAGTGAGGCTATACGCGGGTATGCGAATGAGCACAAGAGTGCAAAATGGGTGTTTTTATGACGTTGTATAGAACTATGGAATATTTGACAGTTGCCCTTGCGAAGGGCAGACTTGCAGAGCTTGCAATGGATATATTCATTGAAATCGGAATGGATTGCTCGGAAATGAAAGAGAAGTCCAGAAAGCTCGTTTTCACTGATGAAAAGAACAAAATGAAATTTATACTCGTAAAGGCGTCCGATGTACCTACGTATGTAGAATACGGTGCAGCTGACATCGGTATTGTCGGAAAGGACACGCTTTTAGAGGAGAACAGAAACCTTTATGAAATGGTAGACCTCGGATTTGGCAAATGCCGTATGTGTGTGTGCGGAAATCCGGACCTTAAGGGCAGACTTGGAAAAATAACAAATCTTAAGGTGGCGTCGAAATACCCCAATATAGCACGTGAGTATTTTCAGGACGTAAAGGGCCAGACAATTGACATTATAAAGCTTAACGGCTCGGTTGAGTTGGGCCCGTTGGTCGGACTTTCAGACGTAATAGTCGACATAGTCGAAACAGGTTCGACACTTCACGCAAACGGACTCGATGTTTTAGAAGAAATATGCGAATTAAGTGCAAGATTTGTTGTAAACAAGGTGAGTATGAAAATGGAACGAGAGAGAATTCTTGCGATAGTAAAGGCGTTCTCGGAAAAGACGGAAGTTGAATAACTTATAGCTGTTTAAGGGTATCTTTCCGAAACGCTGTTTAGAATGGATATGCGTTTCTCCAAGACACCCTCAAACAGCCACAGCTATAGCAGAAAGGAAAAACAAAATGAGAATATATCCTGCAATAGATATAAAGGACGGAAACTGTGTCAGACTACTGCGTGGCAGTTTTTCGGACGTTACCGTTTATGGTGATAATCCTGCCGAAATGGCAAAAAAGTGGGAGGAGCTTGGCGGTGAGTTTATACACGTCGTTGACCTTGACGGAGCTTTAAAAGGCCACGGCGTAAATGCCGGAGCTATAAAAAGCATCTGTGATGCGGTGAATGTTCCTGTTCAGACAGGTGGCGGAATTCGTACAATGGCAGACATTGAGGCAAAGCTTGCGTGTGGCATAAACCGTGTCATAATCGGAACAAAGGCTGTTTCTGATGCTGAATTTGTAAAAGAGGCAGTACGTCGCTACGGTGATAAAATTGTAATCGGCATTGATGCAAAGGACGGTATGGTGGCAATCGAGGGTTGGGAGAAAACCTCGGAATATACTGCAGTTGAGTTTGCAAAGAAGATGGTTGATATAGGCGTTAAGACGATTATATATACCGACATTGCAACAGACGGAACACTTATGGGTCCCAATGTCAGCGCAATGGCAGAAATGGTAAAGGCAACAGGCATTGACATAATTGCATCAGGCGGTATAGGCAGTATAGAACACATAAAATCACTTGTACCTACAGGTGTTGAGGGCGTTATAACAGGACGTGCACTCTACACAGGAAACATTGAGTTGCCTGAAGCGATAAAGGCAGGAAAAGGAGAAATATAATGCTTGCAGTTGAGAGAAGATCAAAAATTGAGCAGATGATAGCATCAAGCAAAAGCGTAATGGTGGTTGACCTTGCAAAGCAGTTTGAGGTTACGCCCGAAACAATCCGAGGCGACCTGTTAAAGCTTGAAAAGCAGGGAATACTTGTCCGTACATATGGCGGTGCAATTCTTGCCGGTGCATCGGGTTCGGAGCTTGGCTTTAAGGAGCGTGACACTGTAAATGCAGATTTAAAACAGAGAATAGGCAAGCGTGCATCGGAGCTTATCCGTAACGGAGATACAATATTCCTTGACGCAAGTACATCAGCTTTGTACCTTGCACGTAACATTAAGGAAAAACGTGGTCTTACCGTTATAACAAACGCTGTAAGCATTATGACAGAACTCGCAGAGTGCGATAATATCCGTGTGGTATGTACGGGTGGATTGTATGAGCAAAAGAGTATGTCATATACCGGCAGATACGCAGAAAAAATGATACGTCAGAATTTTGCGGCAAATAAATTTTTCTTCTCGTGCCGTGGTGTAACGCTTTCGCGCGGACTTGTTGAGCGTGCAGAGGATGAGGCGGAGATAAAGCGTGCAATGCTTGAATGTTCGGATTCTGCAATATTCTTGGGTGACCATTACAAGTTCGGTAAAATGGGAATACCCGTTATCGCACCGCTTAATAAAATTGACAAGTTCGTAACAGACGTAAGACTTGACAGTGAATGGTCAAGTGCACTGCAGGACAACGGCACAGAGATAATTTTGGCAGAGGAATAACTATGGCTAAAAAGTTTTATGCCGTTCGGCAGGGAAAGGTAACCGGTATTTTTACAACCTGGGCTGAATGCAAGAACAGTATAGACGGATATCCGTCTGCAGAATTCAAAAGCTTTCCGACTCGTATTGAAGCTGAATGTTATATGCGTAATGAAGAAGTTAAAACTACAGTTATGCCACGTCCCGGTGCAGTAGTTGCCTATGTTGACGGAAGCTATAAAGCCGACACGCAGGAGTTTTCCTATGGTGCTGTTATATTCATAAACGGTGAAGAAATTGAGATGAGCCATGCGTATAAAGAGCCGGAGTATGCGGAAATGCGTAATGTTGCAGGTGAGATTGTAGGTGCCGGCAAGGTTATGCAGTATTGTATTGCAAACGGCATTAAAAAGCTTGATCTGTACCATGACTATGAGGGTATTGCCAAATGGTGTACGGGCGAGTGGAAAACAAATAAAACTGTAACCAAAAGATACAAAGAGTTTTATGATAAGGTAAAAACACAGCTTGATGTCAGATTTATCAAGGTAAAAGGGCATTCGGGAGATGAAAACAACGACCGTGCCGACAAGCTTGCAAAATCTGCATTAGGCATAGAATAACAAAAGTGTAAAATGAAAGGAGTGCATATCAATGCGATGTGAAAAATGTGGTACAATCGCAGGCAGTAATGATTTGTTTTGTCCGGAGTGCGGTCAAAAACTTGAGAAACAAAGCCAGCAGATGAATAATCAACCGTACAACTCGACAGTGAAAAGTGTCGTGAAATATTGTCCCAACTGCCGGACGGAGATGTTTGCAGATGAGGTTTTTTGCCCTAATTGCGGTGCAAATACCAATAATCCCGCATCAGACATGTATTCATCGGGCGGAACCGCATATTATGCTGATCCCAATTCTGGCAAAGAAGAAAAAAACAATAACGGAATAATTATAGCGGTGGTTATAGCATCTGTTGCAGTTGTGTTGCTTGCTGTGGTAATTGTGTTGCTCGCTTTTTCGAATAATTCGGATTCCGGAAGTTCCGATGATGACAATAATACTGTTGTAGTAACTCAAAAGCCGGAAGAAGGCAATGAACAAATATATGATGAACAGACGTACGAAACAAAAAATGACAGTGAATATTTTTATCCGAGCCACGAACGTTATATAACACGAAGCGAACTGAATTCCTATTCACGTGACGAGATAAGGCTTATACTAAATGAAATGTATGCACGTCATGGCTACATATTTAAACTTGAAGAATACAGTTCTTATTTCCTGCAGCAAGACTGGTATTCTCCGAGATATGAAAACCAGGAAACAGCACAGGCATTTTTCAACTCATACGAAGAAGCGAATCGTCTTACTATTATTGAATATGAAGAAAGCAAAGGCTGGAGATAACGGAATTTTTATTTAAATTGCCAAAACGTGTAAAAAAAGTCTAAAATCACGAAAAAAGACTTGACAAACGGCAGTTTAATGGTATAATTAGAATGGTGTCTAATTTTATTGGAAGTAAATGCAGTCGATTGGGACTGCGGTGAAAATTATAGGAGGTGCTAATATTATGAAAATGACATTTCAGCCGAAGAAGCGTCAGAGAGTAAAGGTTCACGGCTTCAGAGCAAGAATGGCTACAAAGTCAGGTAGAAAAGTTTTGGCTGCAAGACGTGCAAAGGGTAGAAAGATTCTTACTACATCAGAGAAATAATCGTACATTTGCAGAAGACAAATCAGAGTGTCTCGCAAAGAGGCAAGGTTGCCTTTTTCGGACGCTCTTTTTTTACAGATATTCGGTAAAGGAGAGTGTTTATTGTGAATGCTCAGCCGATTAAACTAAACAAAGATTTCAGACGTTTATACCGTAGCGGAAAGTCGGAGGCGGGCGGTTTTGTAGTAGTATATGCAAAAGCCAACAAGCTTGGAATAAACCGTGTTGGTTTTACTGTGAGCAAACAGCTTGGTAAAGCAGTTGTCAGAAACCGTACAAAACGCCTTATGCGTGAGAGCCTTCGCCTTATGGAGGACAGGCTTGCGGTCGGTTATGATATGATAATTGTTGCAAGAAACCGTGCTGCAGATAAAACGTATGAACAGATTTCAAAAGATATGAGATATGTTATGCGTTCGCTTGGTATTTTAAACGAAGACTAATTTATGAAAAGAATACTTGTATTTTTAATTAAGTTTTACAGACACCAGATTTCGCCCATTAAAGGTGGCTCGTGTTGCAGGTTTACACCAACCTGTTCGCAATACGCACTTGAGGCGATAGAAAAGTATGGTGCGATTAAGGGCACATATCTTGCCACAAAACGTATCCTGCGTTGCAGACCGTTTGGCGGCGGTGGTTATGACCCTGTTCCGTAACTTGCGCACCGGAAAGGATATCTTATGGGTTTATGGGATTATATAGTTCTGGCACTTGGTTGGGTTATAAAAACGATTTATGATCTTGTACAGAACTATGGCGTTGCGATTATACTGTTTACAATCGTTATGAAGCTTTTGTTGCTTCCTTTGAACATCAAATCGCAGAAGGCCATGAAAAAACAGCAGAAAATACAACCGTTATTAGCAGAGTTGCAAAAAAAGTATGCTAACGACCAGCAGAAACTCCAGCAGGAGACCATGAAGCTTTATAAGGAAAACAACGTAAGTATGATGGGCGGATGTCTGCCGATGCTTTTGCAGATGCCGATTCTTATCGCATTGTATCAGGCTATTCAGAAACCTATCACATATATGTTTGGCGTTTCTCACAAGAACTTATCTGATGAGGTCGTAAACAAAATTGTATCTATTGCCGAGAAGGCAGGTCAGGAAATTCCTAAAGCTGCAGACGGTTATAGAGCTTATGCCGAGAATATTATGAAAGTTGAGCAGATCAACCTTTCAAGCTGGGCTGGCCAGATAGGCGGAAAAGTACACGAGTGGTATATAAATTTTGACTTCCTCGGTCTTGATCTTTCATGCAAACCTCAAAGTGCATTCGCGGCATTTGCAGATCCTGCAAATAACATAGGAGTTATATTATTACTGCTTATTCCGATACTTGCAATGACATCATCAGTATTGCAGAGCAAGCTTTCAATGAAGCAGTCGGGCAATAAGAATAATGAACAGATGCAATCAACAAATGCAATGATGACATGGATGATGCCACTTATGACAGGCTGGTTCACATTGATTCTTCCTGCAGGTATAGGTCTTTATTGGATAATCAGCGGAATTGTACAGATAATTCAGCAGTTAGCATTAAACTATTATTTTGATAAGAAAGGGGAGGACGTAGTTGTCAAAGTTCCCGAAAAACGCATTAAGCACGGAAAAAAAGGCAAAAAGCATTGACGAAGCGGTCGAGCTTGCACTGACCGAGCTTGGAATAGAAAAGGAAAATGCGGAAATTGAAGTAATCCAGGAGCCGGCAAAAGGCTTTTTGGGTATTGGCGCAAAGGACGCTATTGTAAAAGTAACAGCAAAGAAAGCAGAAAAATCTGCTAAAACTGAAAAGGCAGAAAAGCCTGTTAAGAAAGAAAAAACAGCTGATAAGCCGAAGAAAGCTAAAATAAGCAGCGGAGTTTATAATTCAGACTCTCCTGCAGAAAATGCAAAGAACTTCATAAAGGATGTTCTTACAGCAATGGGTCTTGATGTAGAGGTAACAGCAGAGCTTAAGGATGACATCGTTGAGGTAAACCTTGAGGGTGACAATATGGGCGTTGTTATCGGTAAGCGTGGCGACACTCTTGATAGCCTACAGTACCTTACATCATTGGTTGTTAACCAGAAGTCAGATGACTATATAAAGGTTTCAATTGATACAGAGAACTATCGTGAGAAGCGTGAGGAAGTGCTTTGTGCACTTGCAAGTCGTCTTGCGGCAAAGGTTGCACGTACAGGTAAGAAGTTCGCACTTGAGCCGATGAACCCGTACGAGAGACGTATTATTCACTCAAACCTTCAGGACAATGAGGACGTAACAACTTTCTCAATCGGTCAGGAACCGTACAGAAAGGTAGTAATTGCCCCGAAGAATCCGAAGCCGTACAACAAGCGCGGCGGATACAAGAAGAGTGAGAGCAAGCCTGCAGACAGCAATATAGTAGCTGATGATGCAGAAGAAACATCTTCAAGCACAGTTACTTACAAGGCTGATTTCAAGCCGCAGCAGCATAAGGCAGAATATAAAAATTTCGAAGAATACTTGGCTGCTCATTCTAAGGATTAACAAAAAACCACTTTTGCATTGTGCAAAAGTGGTTTTTTATGTGTCCCCCTATTTACAAAAGTGACATTTTGTGGTAAAATAATTTGCGAATAATATATCGGGAGATGTGGAGAAATGATATATAAAAAAATTGACGCTCTTACAGAGTATGGAATAAGAACGGGACTTATCAAAGAAAGCGACAGGTTTTTTGTGCGAAACAGACTTCTTACAAAGCTTGGACTTGATGATTATGAAGAATCCGATGGGGTTGACTCATCCGAGACACTTGAAGAAATCCTTGATGCTATAACCGATTATGCCGCAGAAAACGGTATGCTTGAAAACAACAGTATTGTTTACAGGGACATATTTGATACGGAGATAATGGAAACGCTTACACCGTTTCCGTCAACTGTGATTGATACGTTCAACAGCCTTTATGAAAAGTCGCCAAAGGAAGCAACAGATTATTTTTACAAGCTTTCGTGCGACAGTAACTACATACGTCGTGAGAGAGTAGCAAGGGACATAAAATGGACGGTTGATTCGGAGTTTGGTGTTATAGATATTACCATAAACCGCTCAAAGCCTGAAAAGGACCCCAAAGCAATTGCAGCGGCAAAACTGCAGAAGGCATCATCATATCCTGCGTGTCAGCTATGCGTTGAGAACGAAGGCTATGGCGGTAGAGTGAACCACCCTGCACGTCAGAACCACAGAATAATTCCTATAGATATCTGTGGTGAGCAATGGGGATTCCAGTATTCACCGTATGTTTATTACAATGAGCATTGCATAATACTTAATTCAAAGCATACACCTATGACGATTAACCGTGAAGTGTTTGGGAAACTACTTGACTTTGTATCAAAGTTCAATCACTATATTGTCGGTTCAAATGCGGATTTACCGATCGTCGGCGGTTCGATTTTGAGCCACGAACATTTTCAGGGCGGTAACTATACCTTTGCAATGCACAGAGCAGAGAGTGAAAAAACCTACAGCATTGACGGATTTTCTGATGTAGAAGTAACACGCCTTAAATGGCCGATGTCGGTTATAAGACTCAAGAGTGAGAGTGCCGAGAGAATAATAGAGCTTTCAGACAGAATCTTAAAATCGTGGCGTGGATATACAGACGAATCTGCGTTTATATTCGCCGAGACCGACGGAACACCCCATAATACAATAACTCCGATTGCAAGTTTTGAGAGTGAAAAGCTTGTTATGGACCTCGTTCTGCGTAACAACATCACAACCGATGAACATCCGCTTGGTGTGTATCATCCGCATGCAGAGCTGCACCATATAAAGAAAGAAAACATCGGACTTATCGAGGTTATGGGACTTGCGGTATTGCCGGCAAGACTTGTAGAAGAGCTTGATGCCGTAGCTGATGCGATTCTTTCGGGGAAGGATATGTCAGAGGATGAATTAACTCAATCGCATAAGGAATGGGCAGAGGAAGTAAAGAAAAACCATCCCGAACTTAATGCTGATAATATAAACGATATTCTTCGTGAAGAAGTCGGAAAAGTGTTTGTCGAAGTGCTTTCACACGCAGGTGTGTATAAGCGTGATGAAGACGGTATGGCAGCATTTGACAGATTTATGAATCAGATATAAAACAAAAAAACTGTTGCAGATGCAACAGTTTTTTTGATTATGCGTTTATTATGTCTTTGAGGTGCTTTGTGTTTTCTTCTACTGTGTTTTCCTTTGAAAAAACGCTTGATGTGCCTGCAACAAAGATGTTTGCACCTGCCTCATTCATCAGCCTTGCGTTTTCAAAGCTTACGTTTCCGTCAACCTGTATTTCGATATGTCCAAAACCGTTATTGTCAAGGTACTCACGCAGTTTCTTTATCTTTGTGAGTGTTGACGGTATCAGCTTCTGACCGGCAAAACCGGGGTTAACCGTCATGATAAGAATTGCATCTATATCACAAAGGATATCATCAAGTACACATACGGGAGTAGCCGGATTTATTGCTACCATTGCCTTTGCGCCATGTGCCTTAATTGCCGTTATTGCTTTATGTAAATGCTTTGCAGTTTCGTAATGCACTGACACGTAATCGCCCTCGCCAAACTCAAACCAATCAAGCTTGCTTTCAGGGTTTTCCACCATAAGGTGGATATCAAGCGGAATGTTGGATTTTTGCTTGAGTGCTTTTACAAAATCAGTTCCGAGCGTGAAATTCGGCACGAAACTGCCGTCCATAATATCTACGTGAATCAAGTCGATGCCTTGTTCTTCGAGTGTTTTTATACATTCTTCCAGCTTGAAAAAATCAACACACATAATTGATACAGAAATCTTTTTATCCATATTATATTTCTCCTTCGTTCATATTCAGAATAACCTTATTATAAAACTCTGTCCTGTTCTTCATCATTTCAAGTGCTTCGTTGCATTGCGATAACGGGAAACGATGGGTGATAAGCGGTTTTACGTCAAGTTTGCCCTCCGACATCGCTTTAAGACTCTCTTTCCAGTCGTTTACGATATCGTTATATGATGAATTCCAGGTTCCCGACAGCTTCAGTTCCTTTCGCAAAATGCACCAGTATGTGTTCTGTGTCATAGTCACATCGCCTGACGGATTACCCATAAGAACTACGCGTCCCTGCGGTTTTACCGCCTCAAGGCAGGTTTTTATGGCGTTGCTGTGTCCCGTGCCCTCAAGTACGCAGTCAATCGTTGTTCCCTCTGTGTATTCGCAGAATCCGAGTGTTTTTGCAAATTCAATTTTTCTTTCGTCAATATCTATGTAGTATATATTTTCTGCACCTTGTTGTTTTGCCCATCCGCCTGCGATAAGTCCGATAGGACCTGCACCTGAAATAAAGACATTGTCGCCCTTTTCTATATTAAGCTTTGAAATTGCGTGGCGTGCAACTGAAACGGGTTCGCACATTGCACCCTCATCGTATGAGAGATTCTCGGGCATAAGAACGATATTCCACCTTTTTATTGCGATATATTCTGTCATACCGCCGTCACGGCGTGAGCCGTAATAATCATAATTTTCGCACGTTGCATAACTGCCTTTTTTACAGCTTTCGCATTTAAAGCACGGCAGAAGCGGGAAAATAACAGCCTTTTTATCGGTAAGTTCGTTTTTCGGGTCATAAACCACCTTTCCCGAAAATTCGTGTCCGATTACGGTTGGGAAGTGGTATGTGCCTTTTTTATACACACGGTCGATGTCGCTTCCACATACTCCGCAACTCTTGACCTCAACGAGAACTTCGTCGTCTTTGCATTCGCTAATTGGAATGTCTTCGTATCTCAAATCATTTACTGCATGAAGGTTTGCAGATTTTGAAGTTTTTTTCATAAATATCCCCCTTTACATTTCTGTTATTGTGTGGTATTATAGTACAAACGAAAACAAATGACAACAAATGGCGATAATAATGATAAAAAATCAATTTATACGAACATTTACGAAAAGAAACGAAAATAAAAGAAAGGGAAAAGCTATGTTTAATATTGAACGTCAGGAAGAAATACTGAAAATTCTTGAAAAAAGAAAAAGCATAAGCGTTAACAAGTTATCTGAATTGCTTTACGTAAGCCCTCCGACAATACGTAGGGACTTGACATATCTTGAAGAAGAGGGAAAGGTGAAAAGAACTCACGGCGGTGTGGTTTTAAGAAAAACTGCCGAGAGTGAAATTCCGTTGATGCTTCGTGAGGATCAGAACAGCAAATCAAAGCAAATAATTGCATCAAAAGCGGCTGAGCATATAAATAATGGTGATGTGATTTTTCTTGATGCATCATCAACTGCAGCACACATTGTTCCTTATCTTAAAAAATTCAATGATATTATAGTAATTACAAACAGTCCCAAAACTTCAATAAAATTAGGTGAGGCAAACATTAAAAACTACTGTACGGGCGGGTTGCTTCTTGCTCATTCGGTTGCATATGTGGGAAGTGAAACGGAAAAATTTATATCAAGCATAAATGCAGATGTGTATTTCTTCTCAAGCAGGGGATATACCGAAGGCGGACATATTACCGATTCTTCAATAGAGGAATCATTGGTTAAAAAAGCAATGCTTAAAAATTCGGACAGAGCATTTTATCTGTGCGACAGCAGTAAAAAAGATACGAAATATATGTATAATATTTGCAGTGTTAAAGATGTAACGGGGATTATAAGTGAATAACAGCACTTTTTGTTGTTTTGTACTCATAAAATTTAGTATATTATACATTTTTTATTCAATATAGCCCTTTACAAACACAAGTAAATGTGATACAATATTTAAAATGGTTTATTATGCGATAATATGCATAAAAGCTTAAATTGATGAATAATTATTCATCGGAGGTGTATATTTATGATTAAAGTAGCAGTTTTGGGTGCAACGGGATATGCAGGCATCGAGCTTGTAAGAATTTTAAGCGCGCATCCTGAGGTAAAACTTGAGGTATTAGGCTCACACAGCTTTGACGGTCAGCCGATATCGGATGTATATCAGAATTTTGCACACGTTCTTGATATGACTTGTGAGGAATTGGACCTTGACAAGGTTGCACAGTGCGATGTGGCATTTACTGCATTACCGCACGGAGCGTCAAAGGATGTTATCCCGTCGCTTATAGAAAAAGGTATTAAGGTTATCGACTTAAGCGGTGACTTCAGATATGATGATATAAAGGTATATGAAAAGTGGTACGGTGGCGAGCATTCATCTCCCGAGCTTTTGGAGGAGTCAGTTTACGGACTTTGCGAGCTTTACCGTGACAAGGTTAAGGATGCACGACTTGTAGGAAACCCCGGTTGTTATACAACGTGTTCAATTCTTGGTGCATATCCTGTGCTTAAGAGCGGTCTTGGCAACAGCAAAAATATAATTGTTGATGCAAAATCGGGCGTTACGGGTGCAGGCAGAGGCTTGGCGCTTGGTGTGCATTTCTGCGAATGTACAGAGAACACAAAGGCGTATAAGGTTGCAACTCACCGTCATACATCGGAAATTGAGCAGGAGCTGGGAAAAGCGGCAGGTGAGGAGGTTATGATTTCATTCACACCTCATCTCATTCCGCAAAAGCGTGGCATACTTTCTACAATATACGTAAATCTTGACAAGCCGTGTACAACGGAGGAACTTGTTAATGTGTACAAGGATTTCTACAAGGACGAATACTTTGTACGTGTAAAGGACGCAGGAAAGCTACCCGAAACAAAGCACGTTGCAGGTTCAAACTTTGTAGATATAGGCGTTGTTGTTGACGAAAGACTTAACCGTGCAGTTATAGTATCTGCAATAGACAACCTTTACAAGGGTGCGGCAGGTCAGGCGGTTCAGAATATGAACATCATGTTCGGACTTGATGAAAAGGCCGGAATAAAGAACGCAGGGTTCTATTTGTAATTTTATACATTTGCAATCAGTATTTACTTCGAATGACTCAAAATGCATTCTCATCAAACACTGATTGCAAAACGAGAAAGGAATAAATATGGAAGCACTAATCAAGAAAGCGCAGATACTGATTGACGCACTGCCGTATATGCAGAAATTTTCAGGTAAAACGGTAGTCGTAAAATACGGTGGTAACGCAATGATAAACGAGGACTTGAAAAACTCGGTTATTGAAGATATTATACTTTTGAAATTTATCGGACTTAACCCGGTTGTAGTTCACGGCGGTGGTCCGGATATTTCAAAGGCATTAAGCGAAAAGGGCGTGCAGAGTAAGTTCATAAACGGCTTGCGTGTAACGGATGAGGATACCGTTAAGGTTGCGCAGGAGGTTCTTATTGGTAAGACCAACAAGGAGATTGTTGCGCTTATAAACAAGCACGGCGGAAGAGCAGTTGGCTTGAGCGGTATTGACGCATCGCTTATTGAATGTGAAAAGCAGAAAACTGTTGTTGACGGTGAAGAGGTTGATATCGGATTTGTCGGCAAGATAACGAAGGTAAACACCGAGGTGCTTGACCACTTGTATCAGGATCAGTGGATTCCGGTTATTGCTCCGATTGGTACAGACAGCGAGGGTAACAGCTATAACGTAAATGCTGATACTGTTGCGGCGGCAGTTGCGGCGGCGGTTGAAGCAGAGAAGCTTATCCTCTTAACCGACGTTGAGGGAATTAAGGACAAGAACGGCGATGTTATTTATGAAACCGAGCCGGCCGATATTGACAGAATGATAGAGGACGGTACAATAAATGGCGGTATGATACCCAAGGTTCAGGGCTGTGTTGAGGCAATCCATGACGGCGTAACGGGTGTACATATCATCGACGGACGTGTTCCGCACTGTTTGTTGCTTGAGATATTTACAAAGACAGGTATCGGCACACTTATCAAGAGCCATAAGTATTAAGAAATAAAAAATATGGAGTCTGAGGAAAATTTTCGCAGATTGTATGGATGCGCGAACGCCGTGTATACACATACTCAAGCGAGCGCAGGCGTGCAAGATGCGGGAATTTAACGAAGACCAATAAGAGATGAATAGGAGAATAAACATTATGAAGATGTCAAACTTATTAATGCCGACGCTACGAGAAGTACCGGCAGAGGCTGAAATAGCAAGCCACAGACTTATGCTTCGTGCAGGTATGATAAGAAAGCTTGCAGCAGGTATATATTCATACCTTCCCCTGGGTTTAAGAACACTCAAAAAGGTAGAACAAATCGTGCGTGAGGAAATGGACAAGGCAGGTGCACAGGAACTTTTGATGTCAGCACTTTTGCCGGCTGAGGCTTATCAGGCATCGGGCCGCTGGGAAGTTTTCGGACCGAGTATGTTCAAGCTCAAGGACCGTGGTGAGCGTGATTTCTGTCTTGGACCTACACATGAGGAATTGTTTACACAGTGCGTAATTGATAACGTAAAGTCATACAAGGAATATCCGATGACTCTTTATCAGATTCAGACAAAGTACCGTGATGAGGGCAGACCGAGATTTGGCGTTATAAGAAGCCGTGAGTTCGTTATGAAAGATGCCTACAGCTTTGACCTTGACCAGAAGGGACTTGACAAGTCTTATCAGAAGATGTACGATGCATATAACCGTATCTTCACACGTCTCGGACTTGACTTTACAGTAGTTGATGCAGACAGCGGTGCAATGGGCGGAAGCGGTTCACAGGAGTTTATGGTAAAATCACCGGTAGGTGAGGATGGTATCGCATACTGTGATGCCTGCGGTTATGCGGCAAACTATGAAAAGTGCGAGTGTATCCCCGAAACTGTTACACAGATCGAGGGTGATTTGGCAATGGAAAAAATCGAAACTCCGAATGCTCACACAATAGACGAGCTTGTAGAATCACTTGGAATGAGTGCAACTAACTTTGCAAAGACAATCATTTACAAGGCAGACGACAAGTACATTGCGGCAATGGTCAGAGGTGATCGTGACGTAAACGAGGTTAAGCTAAAGAACCTTGTTGGCTGTACAGACGATTTAGAGCTTGCTGAACCTGCAATCGTTCGTGAAATAACACGTGCACAGGTAGGTTTTGCAGGTCCGGTTGATTTGGGTATTCCGGTATATGCTGACAAAGAAGTTGAGCTTATGAAGAACTTCGTTGTAGGCGCAAACGAAACAGATATGCACTACAAGAACGTAAATATGGGCAGAGATTTCACTCCTGATATTGTTGCAGATATCCGTGTTGTTGTGACAGGTGACAAGTGCCCGAAGTGTGGTGGAACAATCAAGTCAGAGCAGGGTATAGAGGTTGGCCATATCTTTAAGCTCGGCACAAAATATTCAGATGCATTGGGACTTAAATACCTTGACGAATCAGGTAAACAGCAGACAGTTATAATGGGCTGCTACGGTATAGGCGTAACACGTTGCGTTGCGGCGGCAGTTGAGCAGTTGCACGATGATAACGGTATCATCTGGCCTGTGTCAATAGCACCGTATCAGGCTATTGTTGTTCCTGCAAACTACAAAGACGAGGAACAGATGAAGGCGGCAGAGAAGCTTTATAATGAGCTTTGTGACGCAGGTGTTGAAGCGCTTCTTGATGACCGTAGTGAGCGTGCAGGCGTTAAGTTCAAGGATGCAGACCTTATCGGTATTCCGGTACGTGTCGTAGTCGGCAAAAAGCTTGGCGAGGGTATCGTTGAATACAAGGAAAGAAAGATGGAAAATGCAGTTGAAATTGCACTCACAGACGCAGTTTCAAAAGTAAAAGAATTTGTTGATGCAAACAAATAATGCGAAGGGTGTCGGATTCCGACACCCTTTTAGCATAATATAACATTGACTTATCAGCAAAAATGTAGTATAATAGACAAAGCGAATCGTATTTGCGCTGAAATAAAAAACGAAATGAGTTGAAAAAAGTGAAGAAAATTATAACGGCACTCGTTGCCATTATGATGTGCACAAGTACGGTTATGGCGGCACCAAGAATTCCCGACCATAACGGCACAGACCTCGGATTGTTTGAAATAGGCACAAAGAAGCTTAACAAGGCTGTAAAAGGCTACAGCGATATTTTTAAACGTGCAGGTGACCAGTACGGTGTTGACCCCAATATTATTGCGGCAGTATGTATGCAGGAATCGGGCGGAATTAACTATCAGTACTATTCAGACGGAACATCACGTCCTGCATGGGGTATTATGCAGATAGAGCATACCAACGAAAAAGCATTTGCTAAATTCGGACTTGACCGCACGGGCACAGCATGGACATTAAATGACAGGCTTGACCCGGAAAAGGCGGTGCCGTATGCGGCATACCTGCTTTCAGAAGCACTCTACAGATATAATTATGACTATGCAAAAATGCTCCAATCATACAATTTCGGGGAAACAGTACTTAACAGAATACTTGCAGCGGCAGGCGATAACTGGCTTGAGGAACGCAAAAATGCGGTTAATTATGTCAAAAACTGGCCGTATAAGAGCTACGGCGATGCGAAGTATATAGAGCACGTGCTCGCGTATTACACAAACGATATAGATTATGTTGGTGCGAAGGTGACATTAAACGGTCAGCTTGTAAAGTTTAATGACCAGTACCCGATAATAGAAAACGGTACGACACTGGTCCCTATCCGTGCGGTGAGTGAGATGCTTAACGCAAATGTAAGCTGGGATCAGGCACACGGTATTGCACACGTAAATAAGGGCGGAAAAAACATAGAACTTCATACAGGAACTACCACGGCGTATATAGACGGCGAGGAATATGAGCTTGAAGTGAGTGCGGAAGTTGTCAATAACCGTACCCTTGTGCCGTTGAGATTTATTGCCGAGGCACTTGATGTTAATGTCATATGGCACGGCGAAACAAGAATGGTTGAACTTGTTGATAAGGGAAGTATAGTTGCAGAATAAAGACAGTGATAGACAGTGTTGCATTGCGACACTGTCTTTTGTGCAAAAGAGCAAAAAAACATATAAAAGTTTGTGTATCATTCACACTGTAAAAAAGTTATGGAAAATGGTATAATAAAAGGAGCAATTTATTATGAGATATAAACAAAGGGAGGAATAAAAATGGACAAGAAAACTGTATCGCAGTTTAAAGGTACCAAGAAGCAGGAACAAGAGCTTCGTGAGTACATAATGAGTGAAAAAGACAATCCGGGTGCATTGATGCCGGTTTTGCAGAAGGCTCAGGAAATTTACGGTTATCTGCCGATTGAAGTTCAGACAATAATAGCAGATATGCTTGGTGTGTCACTCAGTGAAGTTTACGGAGTTGCAACATTCTATGCACAATTCTCGCTTAACCCCAAGGGTGAGCACAGAATCAGTGTGTGTCTTGGAACTGCATGCTACGTTAAGGGTGCTGATAAGATTTTGGAGGCTCTTGAAAAAAGACTTGAAATCAAGGTCGGGGAATGTACCCGTGACGGTTTATTCTCGCTTGATGCATGCCGTTGCGTAGGTGCTTGCGGTCTTGCGCCGGTTATGATGATTGATGAAGATGTATACGGCAGAATCACACCCGATGATATCGAGGGTATTTTGCAGAAATACGAAAATAAAGAGAAAGCGTGAGGTGACAAGTAATGCTTACAATTGAAGAACTTAATAAAATTTATAACAGTAAAAAAGATCTCGTAGCAATGCGTCACCATAGCAGCGATGTGCCGAAAAACTGTGAGTATAAGCGTCAGGTGCTTATCTGTGGCGGTACAGGCTGTAACTCTTCAGGCAGTAAGAAGGTTATGGAAGTACTCAATGACGAGATAGCAAAGAACGGTCTTGAAAGCGAAGTTAAAGTCGTAAGAACAGGTTGTTTCGGACTTTGCTCACTCGGCCCGATTATGATTGTTTACCCTGAGGGTTCATTCTATGCACGTGTTACTCCCGACGAGATTCCGCGTATAGTTAAGGAGCACTTAAAAGAGGGTAATGTCGTAAAGGAGATGCTTTACGAGGATACAGTAAAAGAGGACGGCACAGTTATTTCACTTGATGAAACTGCATTCTATAAGAAACAGCTTCGTATAGCACTCAGAAACTGTGGTGTTATAGACCCTGAAGATATAGAAGAATACATAGCAACAGGCGGTTATCAGGCACTTGCAAAGGTATTGACATCAATGTCACAGCAGGATGTTATTGACGAGCTTCTAAAATCAGGACTTCGTGGCCGTGGCGGCGGCGGTTTCCCGACAGGAAGAAAGTGGTCTTTTGCAATGGCACAGGAGAACGACCAGAAATACGTTTGTTGTAACGCCGACGAGGGCGACCCGGGTGCGTTTATGGACCGTTCAATCCTTGAGGGTGACCCCCATACAGTATTGGAGGCAATGACAATTGCAGGTTACACAATCGGTGCTAACCAGGGTTATATCTACGTAAGAGCAGAGTACCCCGTTGCAGTTGAGAGATTGAAGATAGCTATCAAGCAGGCAAAAGAGCAGGGCTTGCTTGGCGATAATATTTTGGGTACAGGCTTTAAGTTCGATATCGAGTTAAGACTTGGTGCAGGTGCGTTTGTCTGCGGTGAGGAAACAGCTCTTATGACATCAATCGAAGGTCACAGAGGTGAGCCACGTCCGCGTCCGCCGTTCCCGGCAGTTAAGGGTCTTTTCGGTAAGCCGACAATACTCAATAACGTTGAGACATACGCAAATATCTGTCAGATTATTCTGAATGGTTCAGAGTGGTTTGCAAATATGGGTACAGAAACATCAAAGGGTACAAAGGTATTCGCTCTTGGTGGTAAGATTACAAACGTTGGTCTTGTTGAAGTACCGATGGGTACAACACTCCGTGAAATCGTTGAAGAAATCGGTGGTGGCGTTCCCAACGGCAAGAAGTTTAAGGCTGCACAGACAGGTGGCCCGTCAGGCGGATGTATTCCGGCTTGTCATATCGACGTTCCGATTGACTTTGAACACCTTTCAGCTCTCGGCTCAATGATGGGTTCAGGCGGTCTTATAGTAATGGACGAAGATAACTGTATGGTTGACATTGCAAAATTCTTCCTTGAGTTTACAGTTGATGAGTCATGCGGTAAGTGTACACCGTGTAGAGTTGGTACAAAGCGTTTGTATGAGTTTATTGATAAGATTACAAAGGGCGATGCAACTGTTGAAGACATTGAAATAATAAAAGAGCTTTGTGAACACATGAAGTCAACATCGCTCTGTGCATTGGGACAGACAGCATCAAATCCTGTTGTTTCAACAATGCGTTATTTTGAGGACGAGTACGTTGCACACGTTAAGGACAGAACTTGTCCGGCAGGCGTATGTAAAGACCTTTTGACATACAGCGTTATAGCTGATAAGTGTAAGGGATGTACTCTCTGTAAGAGAAACTGTCCGGTTGATGCTATTTCAGGTGAGGTTAAAACACCGCACGTTATCGACCGCAGTAAGTGTATCAAGTGTGGATTGTGTATGAAGAACTGTAAGTTCGGCGCAATAGAAATAAAGTAAGGAGGCGGAAACGATGGTAAATTTAAAAATTAACGGTATGGACGTAAGTGTGCCGGAGGGATATACCATTCTCCGTGCAGCAAAAGAGGTAAATATTGAGATTCCGTCACTTTGCTACCTTAAGGATATTAACTGCATAGGCGCTTGCCGTGTATGTGTGGTTGAGGTTAAGGGCAGACCCGGTCTTGTGGCTGCCTGCGTATACCCGGTTGAAGAGGGTATGGAGGTATTTACGAATACTGAAAGAGTTCGTAAATCACGTAAAACAACATTAGAGCTTATTCTTTCAACTCATAACAAGAAGTGCCTTTCATGTGAGCGCAGTAACAACTGTGAGCTTCAGACTCTCGCTTTTGACTACGACGTTGACCAGGATAAGTTCGGTAAGAATACAGCTGAATATGCTATTGATTCATCATCACCCTACATTGTTCGTGATGATAACAAGTGTATTATGTGCCGTCGTTGTACAGCTGTATGTAAGAACGTACAGGGTATCGGCGCAATCGGTGAAATCGCAAGAGGCTATAATGTACACGTTGGCTGTGCATTTGAAAAAGACCTTGTTGATGCACCGTGTGTAGGTTGCGGACAGTGTGTAGTTGCATGTCCGGTTGGTGCACTTACTGAAAAGAGTAATGTAAAAGAGGCTTGGGAAGCAATAAATAACCCTGATAAAAAGGTTATGGTATTTACTGCTCCGTCAATCCGTGCAACATTGGGCGAGAGCTTTGATATGCCTATCGGTTCAAATGTTGAGGGTAAGATGGTTGCGGCAATCCGTCGTCTTGGCGTTGACGGTGTGTTCAATATGGACGTTACCGCTGACCTTACAATCGTTGAAGAAGCAACAGAGCTTTTAGAGCGTATAAAGAACAACGACACTATGCCGATGTTCACAAGCTGTTGTCCGGGCTGGATAAAGTTCGTTGAGCATTATTATCCGGACTTCATTCCGAATCTTTCAACATGTAAGTCACCGCAGCAGATGTTCGGTGCAGTTCTTAAGACATACTACGCACAGAAGATCGGCGTTGATCCGAAGGATATGTATGTAATCAGTATCATTCCGTGTACTGCAAAGAAATTTGAGTGTACAAGAGAAGAAGAGAGAACATTCGCATTTGACGATGTTGATGCATCACTCACAACACGTGAGCTTGCAAAGATGATTAAGGCTGCAGGTATCAAGTTCACAGAGCTTGACGATGAGAAGTTTGACGACCCGTTTGAAGTAGCATCAGGCGCAGGTGCAATCTTCGGCGCAACAGGCGGTGTTATGGAAGCGGCATTGAGAACTGCTGCAGACGTTCTTGACGGAAAGAACGAAAAGCTTGAATTCAAGGAAGTACGTGGTGCTGCAGGTATCAAGGAAGCTAAGTACACACTTGGTGGTAAGGAGCTTAAGGTTGCTATCGTTTCAGGTCTTGCAAACGCAAGAGAAGTGCTTGAGAGCATCAAGGACGGCAAGAAGAACTATGACTTCATCGAGGTTATGGCTTGTCCGGGTGGATGTATCAACGGTGGCGGTCAGCCGATTCAGAGCGACAGTGTTCTTAATTATACAGACATTAAGAAACTCCGTTCAAAGGCACTTTATGATGCTGATAAGAAGATGGAGCTCAGAAAGTCACACGAGAGTCCCGTTGTTAAGATGCTCTACAAGGAGTATTTCGACGAGCCGGGTCAGCACCGTGCGCACAGACTTTTACATACATCTTATGTAAAGCGTGATAAGTATTAAGCAAAAAAATCATTGCACCTCGGTGCAATGATTTTTTTGTTTTTTATAATTTAGTTCCGCAGCTTGAACAGAACGCTGCGCCTGTTGCGGTTGCAGCACCGCAAACTGGGCAATTATTATTCTGTTTTTGCACTTTTGTTCCGCATCCTGAACAGAATGCATCAGTCTCGGCAAGTGCCTGGCCGCAGTTACTGCAAAAATGCGAGCCTGACGGAGCCGATGCGGGCCGTGGTGGTGTCATCATTGATGAGGACATCCGCAGGTTCGTTGTCGGTGCAGTTTCCGGCGGTGGAGCCGGTTCATATGTCGGTGCCGGAGCAGACGGGGCAATGTTATGCGGTGTCAACTTGTTACGTTCATTCAGGAATTCGTTTATGTCAAGTTTGAACTGCTGTCCGGGTATGCCTAAAACTGCCACAGTATCATTTGTGAGGTCATTGGCATATCTTTCATAACGTGCGCCTGCTAACTGTGCAATAGAAAATCGTAAGTCAACAGCTGTGCCTCCGTTATACGGAATGAAGTGAATGGTGCATGAGCCTCCGTTCATGTTATACTTTGCTGAAAAGTTAAGACCGAACGTAAGTGTGTGATATGGCTCCTGTCCACATTCACGTCTGAATTTTGCATTGGTTGCGGCTGCAAGGTATGCATTGTACACTGCCGGAACGTCTGCTGCGAAAAAGTAACAAATATCTCTTCTCATGTGTAACTCCTTAAGGTTTTATTATAATCAGTATATCATAACAAAAAATATTTGACAAGTATTTTTTTGCTTATTGACAAAATTTGTGGTTGTGATATAATATGACTATCAAATGAAAGGTTGTGAAATTTAATGTTCAAAGATAAAGATGTGATTTGCTTTTTAGGCGACAGCATTACTGCAAACGGTTTGTGGATGGCAGAGGTGTATCAGGAGCTTCGCAAAAAATATAAGGTGAAGTGCTACAATATAGGAGTTCCCGGCGGCAGAGTGTTTATGGCAGAAAAATGCCTTTACAGCCGTTGTCTTGGATTTAATCCTGATTATGTAACGGTATCGTTTGGTGTTAACGATGTTGAGCATACATATTACAGTGATAAGTATAAGAACCTTACAGAGGATGAGCTTAAAGAAAAAGCGTTTGAGATTTATAACGAGAGCTATGAGCGTGTGATTAAGAAGATAATAGCTTTTGGCGCACAGCCGATTATATGCATCCCGTCTCCGTATGACGATGTGAACGAAGGGGTGGTTGAGAAAAAAGATACACAAGAGAGGATTGACAGGTGTATAGAGTTTATACGTGGTCTTGCAGATAAATACAACTGTCCTGTGGTTGATTTCAAATCAGTTATGCAGCCGATGCTTAAGGAGCGCAATATAGTAAGCGAAGACCGTGTCCATCCGACTGATGAGGGACAGCATATTATGGCACAGACTTTCCTTTATGAAACCGGCGAGATAGTGGCTCCGGATTATAATGCACCATTTGAGTTTGAGGAATGGAATAAAAAAAGGTATGACAAGGAGCAGGAGCTGCGCTGGTTCAACTTTGTTGAGTACTGTGCGTTTATAGAAAACTGGGCAAACGGTAAAACGTCAGAGGAGAAAAAACAAGCGGTATTAAAGTCTTATGAGGAATACGAGGACAAAACCACAGGTGTGGCAGGTGCATTCCGAGATTATCCCAAAATACTCGATACAAAAGAAATTATAATGGAAGAGATAATAAAGCTTACAATATAAGGCAAAAAGCACTGCAGTGGCAGTGCTTTTTATCATCGTAAAATTGGGGGAGGGTGGATTTACCCCGTTCGGGGCATAAACTTCGAATCCTACCTATCCAAAAAGCCACAAAAAAAGAACCATCCTCTGGAAGTCGGAGGCCAAGCG
>JAZRPM010000002.1:0-22999 GCA_045649185.1 Candidatus Ornithomonoglobus sp.
ATGAGTGTCCGTGTCCGTGGCGAGGCAACAACTAACTCTAAGGGCTGGAAAACCGAGCACGACGGCGAGGATACAGTATTTATAAAGTTCGGCAAAGCCGATATATTAAGAATAAAGCAGTAAAAAAGACATCCGTGAGGATGTCTTTTTTGGCTCTAATGGTCAATTTTAATACGACCGAAAAAACGGTGCATTTTACTTTAAGAAAAGTTCAGAGTGAAATATTAACTTCGTTGATGTGAAATAATTTCTATCGAAATTGTAAAAAAAAAAGCCACCGCTTTCTGTGAAATGAAATAAATCCACACGCCGCAAGGCGTATTTCACATTGCGGAGCAATATTTCACATCCGCAGGATATTTCACAGATCCTGAAAGGATTTATTTCGTTGAAAAAAGACTTGTCTGATGACAAGTCTTTTTTTCTGGTGGGAGAGGGTGGATTCGAACCACCGAAGCTATAAGCAGCAGATTTACAGTCTGTCCCCTTTGGCCACTCGGGAACTCTCCCTTATTTAACGGGACAAGATAACTTGTCCCGCTGGAGCTGGTGATGGGACTCGAACCCGCAACCTGCTGATTACAAATCAGCTGCTCTGCCAATTGAGCTACACCAGCATATTAAGTTGAATTATGGTGGGAGTTACAGGGCTCGAACCTGTGACCCTCTGCTTGTAAGGCAGATGCTCTCCCAGCTGAGCTAAACTCCCATAAACAATTCTGGTCGGGATGACAGGATTCGAACCTGCGGCCCTCTGGTCCCAAACCAGATGCGCTACCAAACTGCGCTACATCCCGTCAGTTTAAGTGTTTCATTACCCTGCCGTCAAACGACTTTCTAATGATACCATAATACGATTTTATTTGCAAATGAAAAAAGCTGTGATTTTGCAATAAAAATATAAAATATCTTTAAAATTCATTAAAAATCATTCAAATACGTCAAAAAACACATTTTTGAGAAAATATTTTCAATTTTTTTTCTTGGGTGAAAAACATACATATATTATAGCTATACACGCAATTAAACCTGCAATACCGCAAATACGGTATGCTGTATTTACGAGATTAGAAAAACCAAGGCCCGAGAACAGATACGCACCGCTTGATATAAATGCAATCTTTAACGGATTCTTCTGAATTTTTAAGGCACTGCACAAAGCACCGCCCGATGAAATCAGTGTTGTAATTATTGCAACGGTAAGAACGGATGAATATAGCAGTGCAAATCCGGGATTTTGTCTTTTTGCAAGTGTCAGCATAGGAAGTTCTCCGAGGTTGATTTTGTTTGCATAGATTGCAAGAAGTCCGAAAATCAGCATCATAATAATTGCAGACATAACCGATATACACAAAGAAACTGATGTGCAGTCTGTTTTATGACGGAGCTTTTTTGACAGAGAAACAAGCACGGGTGTTAGTGAAATAAGATTATAACCCGAATAAACAAGTCCGCTGTTTGCTGATTTTATATATTGAGGTGAAAATGCGTGATATTCACGGTAGAAAAGCATATAAAGCACCGAAAAAGTTATAACTATAACGAGTCCTACGCCGAGTATGCCGTTTATTGTGAAAACTTTTTCGTTTGCAAATGTGAAAAGAAAAACTGCGACTATTGTACAAAACAGTGCACCTGTTGCTCTTGGGATTCCGAAAATATCATACAGCATTTCGCCCGAGGCAGAGAGCATCGCTCCATATACTGCAAATGCAAACAGAAGCGTTATTGCTTTAACTGCGTTGCGGGTTATTTGCGATTTGAAAAGTCCGAGTAATGATTCATATTCGGTTATTTTATTTTTTTGGCAGGTGTTAAGCACGGCAAATGCAAATATTCCGAAAAATATTACAGTCACACCTATACCAATTACTCCGTATCTGCCAAAACACGCAAAATAGAGCAGGATTTCCTGGCCTGATGCAAAACCGGCACCAATGATTGCCGCCATCACAGAATATGAAACTATTAGAACATTTAACAAAAAGACCACCTCATAAAAAGATATGAGAAAAGGCTGTGTAAAATTACACAGCCTTTAATTATGTCCTTTGTTTATGCTTTTTTGATTGCGAGTATTTTAAACTCAACTGTACCGCCCGGTGTTTCTGCAGCAACCTTATCGCCTACAGCTTTGTTGATACAAGCCGCACCGATGGGTGATTCGTATGAAAGCTTGTTCTGTGCCGGGTCTGCCTCTGATGAGCCTACTATGGTGTATTCAGCTTTGCCCTTCATGCCCATAAGCTCTGCAAGCTCGCCGAAGAATTCAATTTTGATTTTCTTTCCTACAGAAACAACATCGTTTGATTCAACTTCAACAACCTTTGAGTTCTTGAGCATATGTTCGAGCTGACTGATTCTTGCTTCAACCTCTGCCTGTTCGTCCTTTGCAGCATCATACTCAGCGTTTTCTGACAAATCACCGAATGAACGTGCTTCCTTTATCTTTTCTGATACTTCCTTACGTGTCACGCTTATAAGGTGAGAAAGCTCTGCTTCAAGCTTTGCTTTTCCTTCGTTTGTCAAAATAATTTCTTTGTTTTCTGACATGATATCATTACCTTTCAAAATTATACTCAAAGACTATTATACAATTTTTTTTGCGAATTGTCAACAGTTTTATTGGTTAAAATTAAAGTATAACCAAAAATGGGGAGGAATATATTTATGTACACAGAAAAATCGGTTGAGTTAAAAAGCGACTTTTACACACGCTACGGTGAAACGAACGGGAAATTATATTTTGAAAAAACAGGAGTGCCCTGTGTGTTGTTTGATGCACAAACGCATAAGCTTGTGTTTCCGTTCGACTGCTCTGTTCGTGCATACGGCAGAGATTATGGTGATGTGCTCAAGGTTATGGACACAGACACAAATGTATGCGATGTTCATTTTGTCGATAGCGGAAAGGGCGCACAGGTGCTTTATAAGATTGATATTCCTGATATTTACGGGGCAAAGGAAACTGTTCTTTACACAGTGAACA
Source organism: Candidatus Ornithomonoglobus sp. (assembly GCA_045649185.1). Classification (GTDB taxonomy): domain Bacteria; phylum Bacillota; class Clostridia; order UBA1381; family UBA1381; genus Ornithomonoglobus. The sequence goes on from JAZRPM010000002.1 coordinate 2,990, forward strand.
AGATTCTCTTTAAAATGGGCAGTGCCGGCAGGCTTTCAAAAGAATACGGTGATGTAGCACTTTGTGATAATTATGCTCAAAAGGGTTGGTGTGCAGTTAAAAGCTTTAGCGAAACAAAAAGCGCGCCGTTTCCGTTGTCTGATTATAACGTATTGCTTATAAGGACAAAAAGAAACAGATTGACAGAAGATAAAGAATTTTTAAACCGATTTGGTATAGGCGAAAAAGAACGTATAAGGGTTGCAGTGCAAGGTCTTAAAGAATGCAGGATGGACGTGCTGTTTGATATGGTGAACGAATCCGAGAAGTCGATAGAAAGATTGTTGTCACCATCAGATGAAACGGTGGGAGTTGTTCATGCAACGTACGGTATTGACGGAATTGACGCAACACGAATATGTCGATGCGGCGTGGTTTCTTTTTGTAAAAAAACAAAAACTGACAGTGCAATATCAAGAATAAAAGCAGAATGCGAAAATAATTTAGGATATTCTGTCAGAATATCGGTTGTTAAATAGTAACAAAAAATCAAAAAAGTATAGACTAATCATAAAATAGCTGATATAATATAGAAAAGGAAGGGTTGTTTTATGATGGACAAGAAAAATAAATCTGTTGCAAAACCTAAAAAGGGCATTGCGAGATTTGCAAGCTTCATAAAAGAATTTATAGACGATATATTTACGGACAATGTAGGTGTATATGCTGCTCAGGCGACATTTTTCATTGTCCTTTCTGCCGTGCCGTTCATAATGCTATTGGTATTGTGTCTGAAGTATTTTATAGATGTTGATTTACAGTCGATAGTAACAACCCTTGATAAAATATTACCGCAGGAATTTTCGGTTTTTGTGGCTGACATTCTCTCAGAGGTATTTGAACGTACGCAGTCAACTGCTGTTTTTTCGGCGGCGTTTATAACACTTTTGTGGTCGTCGTCTAAAGGTACTATGGCAATATACTGCGGTCTGAACTGTATTTACGGTACAACAAAGGAGCAGAGTTGGATCAGAATGAGGTTATTGTCATTCTTTTATAACATTCTTTTGGTACTGATATTTTCTGCAAGTATAACAGTATTGCTTTTTGGTGATTCCATAATACGTCTTATAAGCGATGAGTTTGTGTTGGCTCATTATATATTTAATATACTCATTGAATTCAGAACACTGATTTTCTTTGTATTGTTCATACTTGCGTTTGCGGCACTGTTTACGTTCCTGCCGCAGAAAAAAAATAAATACAGAGGTCAGCTATGGGGAGCGGCGGTGACGGCGGTCGGCTGGTTATTGGCATCATATTGGATTTCAATATATATTACCTATTTCCCAGGCGTGTCGTATATCTACGGAAGTCTTACTGCGGTAATGCTCCTTATGCTGTGGCTTTTCTTCTGTATTTATATACTATTGATAGGTGCAGAAATCAACAAACATATCGAAAACGGATATTTTTGGCGAATAGGCATGCGAATATTGAGGATAAGAGTAAAAAAACGCAAAAAAAGTAAGAAAAACACTTGATTTTTGGTGTTTTGTATTGTATAATAATTTAGGTAACTTATGAATGTGCACATATATGCCGGCTGTTGAGTATTCCGGCCATAAAAGACATATATGCGCTGTGGCTTTTAAGGAGGAGCAACTTTTTATATGGACGACAGTTTGTCGCGAATTATTATTCTTGTAATTCTTGTGGTTTTATCTGCATTTTTTTCGGCAACAGAGACAGCATTTTTTGCCGCAAACAAGATAAGACTAAAATCTCTTGCCGGTGATGGAAACAAACGGGCAAAGAAGGCACTCAGAATCTCTGAAAAATCGGATTCGCTTCTATCAACAATACTTATCGGTAACAACCTTGTAAACATTGCTGCAACTGCTATTGCAACAACGATGTTTATTGATTTCTTTAACGGAAATGCAGATCTGGGTTCTACCGTAGCGACAGTGGTAGTAACTGTTGTAGTACTTATGTTTGGTGAAATAACCCCGAAGGGGCTGGCGAAAAATATGCCTGAACGTTTTGCGATGTTTGCAGCACCTGCAATTTCGGTGTGTATGGTTATATTTAAACCTGTTAATTTATTCATTGCGTTATGGCAAAAGCTTGTTTATAAGATTTTCAAAGTAGAAGAAGACCGTGGTGTTACTGAAGAAGAACTGATAACCATGGTTGAGGAAGCTCATCAGGACGGTGAGATTGACCAGAACGAGAGCGAGCTTATAAGAAACGCAATCGAGTTTGACGATATAGAGGTTGAGGATATATACACGAGCCGTGTTGACCTTGTGGCTATAGATATAGAGGACAGTATAGAAGAAATAGCCGAGCAGTTTGAAAAAGGCTTTTCACGTCTGCCCGTTTACCGTGATACAATAGATAACATCATCGGTATACTCAATCAGAAAGACTTTGCCGTAATGCGTAAAACACAGCAGACTTTAAGCAGTGTTATGACAGAGCCGATTTTCGTTGTTCCGTCAATGAAAATATCAGAGCTTTTAAGAACATTACAATCAAAAAAGTCACATATGGCAATTATACTTGACGAATTCGGCGGTACTGTAGGTATAGTAACGCTTGAGGATATATTAGAAGAGCTTGTTGGTGAAATCTGGGACGAGCATGACACGGTAGTAGAACCGTTTGTACAGATTTCGGACAAGAAATACAAAGTCCGTTCAACTGCGGACCTTGACGATATGTTTGCACTCTTTGATATGGAAGAGGACATAGACCATTCAACTGTCGGCGGTTGGGTTGTTGAGGAGTTTGGTAAGATACCTCGTGTGGGTGACGAGTTCACATTCGGACCGTTACACGTATGCGTGTCAAAGCGTGACCCGCGCCGTGTAACAGAGGTTATTGTCACAAAACTCTTTGAGCCTGATCCTGAGGATGAGGAATAAGTACACAGACAAGGATTGCACCGTGAGCAATCCTTGATTTGATTATTTGAAAGGACTGGATAAATATGTATAAGGTAATTGATGGCGGCGTATGTGCCGCAAAAGGCTATAAGGCAAACGGTCTTAACTGTGGTCTTAACAAGAATCCCGACAAAAACGATTTGGGACTCTATGTGTCGGACGTGCCTGCAAAAACAGCTGGTGTGTACACAACCAATAAGGTGAAAGGTGCACCGATTTTAGTAACAAAAGCGCACCTTGAAGCAACGAATGGTGTAGCACGTGCAGTTATAATGAACTCAAAGAATGCAAACACCTGTAATGCTGACGGTGTTGAAAAAGCAGAGGCGATGTGTGCACTTGCTGCAAAAGAGCTCGGTATTTCAGCGGAAGAGGTGCTTGTGGCATCAACAGGCGTTATCGGTCAGATTTTACCTATTGAGCCGATAGAGAAAAACGTATCAGCCCTTGCAGAAGGTATTGCATACGACGGTAACGAGCGCGCCGCAACTGCTATTATGACAACGGACACTGTCAAGAAAGAGTACGCAGTTGAGTTTGAACTTGGCGGTAAGGTATGTCGTCTTGGCGGTATGGCAAAGGGTAGTGGTATGATCCATCCGAATATGGCAACAACCCTTAACTTTATCACAACCGATGCGGCGGTTTCTGCTGATATGTTGCAGAAGGCATTGTCGGAGATAGTTAAGGTTACATATAACTGCTTAAGTGTTGATGGCGACACATCAACAAACGACACAATCCTGCTTCACGCAAATGCTCTTGCAGAAAATGCAGAGATAACAGCAGAGGGTGAGGATTACAACGTATTTAAAGAAGCTTTGTACATAGTAATGAGCGAGCTTACAAAGATGCTTGCAAAAGACGGCGAGGGTGCAACAAAGTTGCTTGAATGTACAGTTGCGGGTGCACCTGATACGGATACTGCGATAATTGTTGCAAAGAGCGTTATCCGTTCACCTCTCCTGAAGTGTGCGATGTTTGGTGCTGATGCAAACTGGGGCAGAGTTCTTTGTCCAATCGGCTATGCCGAGGCAGAATTTGATATAAACAAGGTTGACGTTGATTTCCGTTCTGCGAAAGGAGTTCTTCCTGTATGCCGTAACGGTGCAGGAATCCCGTTCTCCGAGGAGCTTGCAAAAGAGATACTTAGAGAAGAGGACATCTTCATTGACGTTAATCTCAATCTTGGCGATTCACAGGCAAAAGCCTGGGGTTGCGATTTGACTTACGAATATGTAAAAATCAACGGCGATTACAGATCATAAGTCAGATAAGTGTCACATCAAGAAACACAATCTGCTCGCTTCTATGCCTTATGAAAAATAGGGCAGACAAGTGTTGTGATGTAAAGAGGGCGTCAATATGGATCAAAAATTTATGCGTGAGGCACTGCGTCAGGCAAAAAAAGCGGCGGCGTTGGGCGAAATGCCCGTTGGTGCTGTTATCGTGCGTGACGGTGAAATAATATCACGTGGGTATAACAAGCGTGAAACAAAGAAAAATGCACTTTTGCACGCTGAAATTATAGCTATAGACCGTGCGTGCAAAAAGCTCGGTGGCTGGCGTTTGCCGGGGTGTGAAATGTATGTTACATTAGAACCCTGCCCGATGTGTGCAGGTGCGATTCTTAATTCACGTATTGAGCACGTATATTACGGTGCGCCTGATGAAAAATCGGGTTGTGCAGGCACAAAAATAGATTTGCTTGGTATAAATCTATGCAACTTTACAGTAGGTGTAACAGGCAGTGTAATGGAAGAAGAATGCAGAAGCTTAATAAAAGAGTTTTTTAAGAGTTTAAGGAACAGGTGATATAATGAAAAAAAGAATTATTGCACTATCGATGACGGTGATGCTTGTGCTTTCACAGGCGGTATCCGCGGTGAATTTTACGGATATAACAAATCACTGGGCAAAAGAGTCGATATTGACACTGGCTGAAAAAGGCGTTGTAAACGGTGTTACAGATACACAGTTTATGCCTGACGGAGAGGTCACACGTGCACAGTATCTTAAAATGATAATGGAGGCAACAGGTGTAAAAACTGCTCCGATACGGACTGGAGAATGTCTTGATGCTGACGAAAACGACTGGTACTGTGACTATCTCCAGGGTGCACTTGATAAAGGACTTATCCCGAAAGATATGGTAACAGGCTACAGTGAAAGCGTTGACTACAAGGTTAACGAAAACGGAAATGCTACATACACTAAAGTCATATACAAGGGTGCATTTAACGGTGATTTACCCATAAAGCGTGAGGAAATGGCGGTACTTACACAGTATATGTACCAGTACACAAGAACTATACTGACAAACCCGAAAACAGCTACAGCAAAACTGACAGAGTTTGCCGACAGTGACAAAATAAGCGAATGGGCAAAGGTTTCAGTAACCCAGGCAGTGGCTAACGGATTTATGGACGGCATGGATGATAATATGTTTAATCCATCGTTTACGGCAACACGAGCACAGGCAGCAACGGTGATATTGAGAGTTTTAAACAAGTAATAAGAGGAGAACAATTATGAGCAAAAACGCAGTCAGAATAACCTGCCTTGTAATTGCGGCAATAATGGTTATAACCTTCGTTGTAGGAGCAATTTCGATGTTTTAATAACATCAGGGAGGAAACGACACAGTGGTAAAAAGAGAGAACATAAGAAACATAGCGATAATAGCACACGTTGACCATGGAAAAACAACGCTTGTTGATGCAATGCTTGCACAGAGCGGAACATTCCGCGAAAACGAAGCGGTTGATGAGCGTGTGATGGACTCAAACGACCTTGAGCGTGAGCGTGGTATAACCATACTTGCAAAGAATACATCGCTTTGGTATAAGGACACAAAGATAAATATTATAGACACACCGGGTCATGCGGATTTTGGTGGCGAGGTAGAACGTGGTCTTGAAATGGTTGACGGCGTACTTCTGCTCGTTGACGCATTCGAGGGCTGTATGCCCCAGACTCGTTTCGTGCTTTCAAAGGCACTGGCATTAAATCTTCAGCCGATTATAGTGGTTAATAAGGTTGATAGACCCAATGCACGTCCGTATGAGGTGGTTGACGAGGTTCTGGAGCTGTTTATAGACCTTGGTGCTACCGAAGAACAGCTTGATACACCCGTTATATTTGCATCGGGACGTGACGGCTGGGCAACAGCTGAATATGACCCCGAGAACCCGTCAGATGATTTAAGAGAGCTTTTCGAGCTTATAGTACGTGAAATTCCGTGCCCTGACTGTGAGGACGAAGGTCCGTTCCAGATGCTCGTTTCAAATATCGACTATGACGATTATACGGGCAGAATTGCAGTAGGCAAGATACAGCGTGGAAAAGTCACAACAAATATGTCACTTGCAATATGCCGTGCTGACGGAAAAACAGGCCACGCAAAGGCAACAAAGCTCTTGACATTTGAGGGGCTTTCAAAGTCGGTAACCGACGAGGTCGGAGCAGGCGATGTTGTTGCGATTTCTGGTATTACCGATATAAATATCGGCGAAACAGTATGTTCACCCGAATGTCCTGATCCGTTGCCGTTTGTTAAGATTGACGACCCTGTTCTTTCAATGACATTCAGTGTAAATGACAGCCCGTTTGCAGGCAAAGAGGGTAAGTTTGTAACATCACGCCATCTGCGTGCAAGACTTTATAAAGAGCTTGACTCGAATGTAAGTCTGCGTGTAGAGGACACTGATACCACAGAGGCATTTACGGTATCGGGCAGAGGTGAACTGCATTTGTCGGTGCTTATAGAGAATATGCGCCGTGAAGGGTACGAGTTTCAGGTATCAAACCCCGTTGTTATATATAAAGAGATTGATGGAACGAAATGTGAGCCGATAGAACGCCTTACTGTTGATGTTCCGGCTGACTATACAGGTGCCGTTATGGACCAGGTTGTAAACCGTATGGGTACAATGACGGATATGTCACCGACAGCGCAGAACTATACACGAATTGAATTCCTGATTCCGTCACGTGGTCTTATCGGGTTCAGAAGTGAGATAATGACTGCAACCAAGGGAACGGCAATAGTAAACAGCATACTTGAATGCTATGAACCGTACAAGGGTGATTTCGCACCTCGTAACCGAGGTACGCTTGTAGCCTGGGAGAACGGCGAGAGTATAACATACGGACTTTTCAATGCACAGGAGCGAGGCACGCTCTTTATAGGCCCGAACGTTCAGGTCTATGAGGGAATGATAGTGGGCGAGTGCTCAAGAAACGAAGACATCACCGTAAACGTGTGCAAGAGAAAACACGTCACAAACACACGTGCATCGGGTTCAGACGATGCGTTGAAGCTTGTTCCGCCAAGGCAGATGACACTTGAGGAATGTCTTGATTTTATAGCGGAAGATGAGCTTTTGGAGGTCACTCCGACTTCGTTAAGAATGCGTAAACGTATTCTTCAGACAGATTTGCGTGCAAAAGACGCTGCAAGAAAGAAAAAATAATAAATAAAATGCGAAATAATATTGACATTTCGGCGATTTACTGATACAATAAAAAGAACTTTAGAATTTTAAAAGGAGGAATGAAGCTTGAGTATGAATGGTGCAGATTTAGCAGTTAAAGCCTTGGAGGCAAACGGTGTCAAGGTCGTCTTTGGCTACCCCGGCGCAGCAAATGCCCCCTTTATAGACAGTGTATCTCATTCATCAATAGAGTACGTGCTCTCAAGAAATGAGCAGGGTGCGGCGCATATGGCATCAGGCTACGGCAGAGTAAACCGTGTAGCAGGTGTATGTACAGCAACGTCGGGCCCGGGAGCAACCAACCTTATAACGGCGATTGCAACGGCGTATATGGACTCCATTCCTATGGTAGCGATTACCGGTCAGGTTAAGCGTGAGCTTATCGGAAAGGACGCATTCCAGGAGGTAGACATTACGGGTGCAACATTACCGTTTACAAAGCACAGCTATCTTGTAAACGATGTAAAGGACATTACCCGTGTCGTCAACGAAGCGTTCCATATTGCAACTACAGGCAGACCCGGACCGGTGCTTATAGACTTCCCGATGGACGTATTAAAAGCTCCGTATGAGGAAGAAGGCGAGGAGAATGAAATCAATCTCCGTGGCTATAAGCTTTTAGGCAAAGCAAACGAAACACAGATAAAGAAAGTTGCACAGGCGTTAAAGAAAGCAAAGAAGCCTGTAATCCTTGCAGGTGGAGGTATTGCCCTTGCTAATGCACAGGAGCTTATACGCGACTTTGTAAAGGATACAGAGATACCCGTTATTGCAACTATGATGGGACTTGGAGTTCTCCCGACGGATGATCCGAAGTTCTACGGAATGATAGGTTCACACGGTACAAAGTGTGCAAATATGATGCTTAACCGTTCAGACCTTGTCATTGCAATGGGCACAAGACTCGGTGACAGAAGTGTTGCCAATGCAGAAGGTCTTGAAAAAGCTAAAAAGCTTGTACATATAGACATTGACCCCGCCGAAATCGGTAAGAATATGCAGCCGTATATTCCGGTTGTGGGTGATATAAAGGATGTAGCGGTTCAGCTTAAGAGTGCACTTGGTGATTACAAGGTTAACGCTGAGTGGGCTGATGAGGTTGACAAACTTCGTAAGGACACAGCACCGGAGATTTCAAAGGCGGATAACGGATTCGTTAACCCGAGATATTTCCTTGAGCGTCTGTCAGAACTTACAAAGTCAGAGGCGTACATCACAACCGAGGTTGGTCAGAACCAGCTCTGGACAGCAAACCATTTTACAATTAAGGAACCGAACAGATTCTTAACATCAGGCGGCTTCGGTACAATGGGATACGGACTCCCGGCAGCTATCGGCGCATCATGCGCACAGGATAAGCTTCCTGTAATAGCGGTTATGGGTGATGGTAGTTTCCAGATGGATTTGCCTGAGCTTGGCACAATGAAGCAGTATGATATACCCGTAAAGATGGTTCTTTTCAAGAACGACCGTCTGGGTATGGTGCATGAGCATCAGTATCTTTTCTATGGCTCAAACTATCAGATGGTAGATATAACAGGCGGTCCCGACTTTGCAAAGCTTGTTGATGCATACGGTATCAAGAGTGGCAGAGTATCGGAAAACTCGAAGGTTGACGATGCAATCAAAGAGATGATGGACGGTCGTGACAGTTATCTTCTGATTGTTGATGTAAGCCCATACGAACCCACAGGTAACGCTCTTAACGAGAGCAGAATGAAGGAGGCGTAAGTATGGAGAAATATACATTATCAGTTCTCGTTGAGAACAGTGCAGGTGTACTTTCAAGAGTTGTAGGTCTTTTTACACGCCGTGGCTTTAACATTCACTCGCTGTCTGTTGGCCCGACTGCCGATGACAAAGTTTCACGTATCACAATCGAGGTAAAAGGCGATGTGTATATGGTTGAGCAGGTGTCAAAACAGCTTTCAAAGCTGATGGAGGTTATAAAGATTAAGACCTTAAAAGAAAGTGAAATGGTAAAACGTGGTCTTGTTCTCGTAAAGATAAAGACAAACCCGAAAAACCGTGGCGAGATTATAGAGGTTGCAAACGTATTCCGTGCCAACATAATCGACCTTTCACCGACAACCATAACAGCCGAGGTTACAGGTTCAGACCAGAAGATTGAGGCGTTTTTGAATATGGTTGAAGGCTACGGCATCGAAGAAACTGCACGTACAGGTATGACAGCGCTTGAGCGTGGCGCAAACACACTCAAAATAGACAAATAACTTAAGACAAAAATGCTATGAGGCGTTTTTATAAATTCATATGTATTTAAAGGAAAGAGGTAATACAAAATGGCAAAATCATTAGATCACGAGGCAAGAGTTTTTTATGAGAGCGATTGTAATATGCAGTTGCTCAACGGCAAGACAGTAGCAATCATCGGTTACGGTTCACAGGGTCACGCTCACGCAAAGAACCTTAAGGACAGTGGCATCAACGTAATTGTTGGTCTTAGAAAAGGCTCAAAGAGCGCAGCAAAGGCTGAGGCTTACGGTATCCCCGTATACGAGACAGCAGAGGCTGCAAAGAAGGCAGATATCATAATGATACTTACTCCTGACGAGAGACAGGCAGCAATCTATCGTAACGACATCGAGCCGAACCTTGAAGAGGGTAACATGCTTATGTTTGCTCACGGCTTCAACATTCACTTCAAGCAGATCGTTCCGCCCGCAGGCGTTGACGTTGCTATGATCGCTCCGAAGGGACCGGGCCACACAGTACGTTCAGAGTACGAAGAGGGCAAGGGTGTTCCGTGTCTTGTAGCTATCGAGCAGGACGCTACAGGCAGAGCTCTTGATATGGCATTGGCATACGGCGCAGGTATCGGTGGTGCAAGAGCTGCTATACTTGAGACAACATTCCAGTGTGAGACAGAGACAGACCTCTTCGGTGAGCAGGCAGTTCTTTGTGGTGGTGTTACAGCATTGATGCAGGCAGGTTTTGAAACACTTGTTGAGGCTGGTTACGACCCGAGAAACGCATACTTCGAGTGTATCCACGAGATGAAGCTTATCGTTGACCTTATCTACGCAGGCGGATTCAGCAAGATGAGATACTCAATCTCAGACACAGCTGAGTACGGTGATTACGAGACAGGTAAGAGACTCGTAACAGAAGAGACAAAGAAAGAAATGAAGAAGGTTCTCGAGGAAATCCAGGATGGTACATTCGCATCAAAGTGGATTGCAGAGAACAACAACGGCAGAGCACACTTCATAGCTACAAGACAGCTTAAGAGCGAGCATGAGCTTGAGCAGGTAGGCGATGAAATCAGAAAGTTCTACGCATGGAGTAAGGAAGACAAATACGCCGAATAATTCTCAGACACCGAAAAATCAGTCAGAACATAGAGCCAAGAAAATTCTTGGCTCTATTTTTTGTGAAAGCCACCTCTAACGTACCCGCGTACGCCGACGAGGATGGCTTTCGCAAAATCTGTTCTGATTTCTCTGCGTCTGAAATACTCTTTTACCATCGGGCAATGGTCAAATGCGAGCAAGCCGCATTTTCCTTCGGTTTGTTCATTCTGCATCTAAATTGAAACAGTTCGGGAGTGTGGGTTCTCGCCGTCTGAGACTGATATGTACCGGCGTATGCCGTCGATATAAATTTTATCCGATAAAATTGTAAACAATTTTCTATAAGATTTGACAAAAAACAATGCTTGTGGTATAATTTAATCAGATATATATAGCTGATTAAATTATACTTATAATAATTAAGAAATACATTTTTCAGGATTGGATATAATAATGAACAAGACAGAATATATAGTAGATGCTTTCGGTGTATCACGCCGTGCAATAGAATTGATAACGGAAGCTGAAAAAGCGGTTGTAGACAAGTTCAGAGAGCTTGAAGAAACAGCGGAAATAAACCAGCTCAAGGTCATGCGTGCGTTTTCAGATAACCGTGTATCGGAACGCCATTTTGTTCCGACAACAGGATATGGTTATGATGATGACGGACGTGACACGCTTGATAAAATATATGCACAGATTTTCGGCGCTGAGGATGCGTTGGTGCGTCATAACTGGGTTAACGGCTCGCACACACTTTCAACTATGCTTTATGCTGTTTTAAGACCGGGCGATACGTTGCTTGCGGTAACAGGAAAACCGTATGATACATTAGAAGAAGTTATAGGCATAGCGGGCGAAGACGGGAATGGCTCATTAAAAGACTTTGGTATCAATTACAAACAGATAGACCTTGTAAATGGCGACATCAACAGGGATGCCATTGAAAAAACACTCAAAGCCGAAAAAATACGTGCGGTTATGATACAGCGTTCAAAGGGTTATGACTGGCGTCCGACATACAGTGCGGAGAAAATCGGCGAAATAATACAGTTTGTTAAAAGAATTTCACCCGATACACTTTGTATAGTTGATAACTGCTACGGTGAGTTTGCTGATACAAAAGAGCCGACAGATTTCGGTGCTGACCTCGTTGCAGGTTCGCTTATTAAAAACCCCGGTGGTGGACTTGCTCCCACAGGTGGCTATATAGCGGGAAAAAGAGATTTAATTGAGCTTTGTTCCTACAGAATGACATGTGTGGGCATCGGCAGAGAATGTGGTGCTACCATGGACTTCAACCGCCATGCATATCAGGGGCTTTTTATGGCTCCTCATACAGTTTTGCAGGCACTAAAGGCTGCAACGTTGTGTGCATCAGTATTCTCAATGCTTGGGTATGAGACCGCCCCTTTGCCCGACGGCGAGCGCCATGACATAATACAATCCGTAAAGTTTGGCGATAAAGATAAGATGATAGCTTTTATACAGGGCATACAAAAAGGTGCGCCGGTTGATAGTTTTGTTGTTCCGGAGCCGTGGGATATGCCGGGCTATCAGGATCAGGTAATAATGGCGGCAGGTGCGTTTGTTCAAGGGGCGTCAATAGAGCTTTCTGCAGATGCGCCGTTGAGAGAGCCGTATGTTGCATATATGCAGGGCGGGCTCACTTATGAGTCGGCAAAACTCGGCATAACAGTTGCGGCTGATAACATACTTAAGTTAAAATGATAAGTGACAAAGAGAGGATAAAACCGTGAAAAAGAGTTTTATTAAAAAATATTTTCAATCCCTTGCGGCAACATTGGGTGTTCTTATGGTTGTATTCCTGCTGCTTATGGGAATTGATTTTACGGGCGGAGCGGCACGTTTGCGTGCCGAGTCTGAAAACGGTATAATTTCACCGGGAAGCGGTGGTATTATTAACGTGCTTGTAATGTGTACGGACGCTGACGGCTTAAGAACGGATGCAATAATGCTTGCATCGTATGACACGGAAGCAAACACAATAAACATGCTTTCTTTGCCTCGAGATTTGAGAATGTACGTTGGAAACAGATACCAGAAAATTAATGCTGCACACGCATTCAGCGTTGACGGAAAAATAGGCGGTGCATTAGGAACGTGTGAGGCGGTTTCAAGACTCACAGGTGTACCGATAAACTATTATATTGATTTTTCGTTTTCAACTATGGAAAAGGTTATGAATGATATAGGTCCTGTAACATTCACAATTCCGGACCTCTACGGTGACGGTGTGGGCATGGTTTATGATGACCCGACGCAGGACCTGCACATAAACCTTCCGCCGGGAACATATGAGCTTAACGGTGAACAGGTCGTGCATCTTTTAAGATACCGTAAAGGTAATGAAGACCCTGTAACTGGAATACGTAAAGGCTATATAAACGGTGACGAGGACAGAATTAAAGTACAGCAGGATTTTGTAAAAGCTCTTGTGGAGCAAAAACTAAACCTTGCACTTATCAATAAATTGCCGTCAATTTTCTCGGATGTAATGAGTGAGGTGGATACAAATCTTACTGTAAGCGATGTTATAAAGTACTCAAAATATCTGGTGAGCTTTACATCGGCAGGAATACGCAGTGAAACTGTTCCGGGTGATAACCTCAACGAAAGCAGTAACGGTGCGGTTATGGTACCGAATATGCCTGCACTTTCTGCACTTGTGTCTGAAATGTTTAAAAATGCAGACACTGCTAAAATGTCATATGCAAAGGGTGATGGTGCAACGTCACTGTATGGAGATGGTTATATAACCGTAGGCGGATATGTAAGAACCACGGACAAGGCAACACTTAACAATATGAAGTCATCAAGTCTTACAAATGACGAATTGTGCTTGCTGAATAATATAACGCAAGTCTATACTCCACCGGCACCCACCGAGGCACCGGTGCCTGTAACGGAATAAGAAAGTCACTATCGTGACTGTCGTTGGCATAGCTCACTCCAATATGTAGACTTTTTGGCATCAGGAAATTACAACAGATAAGAAGTAACTTCCTGATAGATAAAAAATGCGTAAAAAGCTTGACAAATGCCAAATTTTATGCTATTATATACGTGTTTGGAATATTGAGATTTTCCGGACCGTACGGTTTGGTTAATGAAAATTCTGAAGAGTGCGTTTTGACGCACTCTTTAATTATTATTAAAGAAGAGGTTAATATGGCAAACAAAACTGAAATTACGGCACTCGCATTGGCAGAGCCGACAGCTGAAGAACTTGGTGTATATATCGTTGACGTTTCGTATGCCAACGGCATATTATGCTACTATATCGACCGTGAAGGCGGTGTGGGAATTGACGAATGTGAAAAGTTTTCACGTGCCGTTGAGGAGGTTCTTGACAAAGAGGACATAATAGCAACGGAATATTCACTTGAGGTTTCATCACCCGGCGTAGACAGAAAACTTAAAAAAGAACGTGAGTTTCTGTACTATCTCGGACGTGAGGTAGAGGTAAAACTTTTTGCACCGCTTGACGGAGTGAAAGAGTTTGACGGTATATTAAAAGCATACAGCGATAAAACAGCAACAATTGAATGTAACGGTGAGGAAAAACAGATAGCTGTAAAGGACGCCGTTTATATAAGACTAAAATTTATATTCTGATGAAGGAAGGGTTATAAAAAATGAACGAACTGATTAAAGCAATAAAGGATTTGTGTGCTGAAAAGGGTATAGACGAAAATGTTATACTTGACGCACTTGAAGCGGCACTTGTTGCAGCGTACAAGAAGAATTATTACAAGGGCAAGAATGATGCCCCCAATGTACTCGTTTCAATCGACAGAAAAACAGGCGAGATACACGTGTATGCACAAAAGACTGTTGTTGAGCTTGTTGAGGATGAAAGAGACCAGATTTCACTTGACGATGCAAGAGCAATTTCGGGTGAATATGAAATCGACGATATCGTAAACATAGAAGTAACACCGATGGATTTCGGAAGAATGAGTGCAATGACAGCAAAGCAGGTTGTAACACAGCGTATCCGTGAGGCTGAACGTGATGTTCTCTATAATGACCGTCAGGATCAGTCACTCGGACTTGTAAACGGTACAATAATGCTTGTTGAGTCTGACAGAGTGCACGTAAGAGTTGAACAGTACAAAGAAACAGAGGCATTTTTGCCCAAACGTGAACAGCCCGAGGGTGAAGTTTACAAGCAGGGTGAAACAATGCGTTTCTATGTAAGCGACATACGTTCAGGCTACAAGAACACACAGCTTATACTTTCAAGAACACATCCGGGACTTATAAAGAAGCTTTTCGAAATGGAAGTTCCCGAGATTGCAGAGGGTATTGTTGAAATCAAGGGAATCGCACGTGAGGGCGGTTCAAGAACAAAGATTGCAGTACATTCAAATGACCCCGATGTTGATGCACAGGGCTCATGTATCGGCGGACGAGGAATCCGTGTAATGGCAATCAATAACGAGCTTAAGAACGAGAAAATAGACATAATCAAATGGAGTGAGGACCCCAAAGAATTCATAACGGCATCACTTTCGCCGGCAAAGGTACTCACTTGCGAAGTAGACGAGGAAGAGAAGAGTGCAAAGGTTACAGTGCCTGAGTATCAGTTGTCACTTGCAATCGGTAAATCAGGACAGAACGTAAGACTTGCTGCGAAGCTGACAGGCTGGAAGATAGATATATCAGCCGGCGAAGAATAAAAAAGGTGGTCAGAAGATGCATATACCGTTAAGAATGTGTGTAGTATGCAGAGAACACAAACCGACAGAAGAGCTTATACGTATTACAAAAGATGCCCAAACCGGTAAAGCAGAGCCGGACAGGGAAAATAAAAATACCGGCCGTGGTGCATATATATGCAAAAGTGCAGAGTGCATAAAAAAAGCACGTAAAAAGCACGTGGCAGAACGGCATCTGGGCTGTGATGCGAGCGATGATCTCTATGATGAACTGGAGGGGTTGCTGTGAAAAAACTACTCGGTATGCTCGGACTTGCAAAACGTGCCGGAAAAGTTTCAACGGGTACGTTCATATGCGAAAAGACGATAAAATCAAAATCGGCAAAGCTTGTGATTCTTGCATCGGATGCATCGGATAATACAAAGAAAACAATAAACGATGCCTGTTGCCATTATGGGGTAAAACTCATTGAATGTTCTGATATGTCAGAGCTTGGTCATTGGGTGGGTGCCTCGGCAGACAGAGCGGTAGTTTCCGTAAATGATAATAATTTTGCAAAAGCAATACTGGACATATACGAAGTCCGGGACGAAACAGAGAAAGGGTGATGTGGTATGGCAGATACAGCAACAAAACTTGGAGAGGTAACTAAAAAGTTCAAGGCTGTCAATAAGGATGTAATAGCAAGACTCGCCGAGTACGGTGAGGTTGTTAAGAGTTCTACAAGCGTAATAACAGACGAACAGGCTGCGATGGTTGTAGATATACTCACTCAGGACAACCCGTTTACTGCAGAAGAAATAGAAGAGCTGAAGGCTCAGGCTATAGCCAAAAAGGAAAAGGCAGATGCTTTGGCACAGAAAGAGGCTGAAGAAAGAGCAAAAGCTGAAGAAGAGGCGCGTATCGCTGAGGATAAGGCGAAAGCTGAGGCTAAAAAGGCAGCACGTGAGGCGGCTGAGGCAGAAGCAAAGGCTAAACGCAAGGCTGAAGAAAAAGAAAAGAAAGAAAAACAGAAAAAGCATAATGCTCCGGCTAAAAAGCAGACGGGTGTACGTGTTGACCTTTCAAGCGTTGACACATCAAATGCAACAGAGGAGTATATTGTAAAGAGCGAAAAGAAGAGCCGTACAGTTGATACAAGATCATCGAATGTTGACCTTGCAAAACTTGAAAAGAACGAGCGTCTTGAAAAATTTGCGGACGATATGAGTATGAATCGTCGCGAAAAGAACAAGAATAAGAAGGGCGATAAGCGTTTCGGCAAGAATATGCCAAACAATAAGTTTGAGCAGGAGAAGAAACCTCAGAATAAGCCGAAGCCGGTTGTAATAACAGAAATTGAAGTGCCCGATACAATAACTGTAGGCGAGTTTGCTTCAAGAATGGGCAAGGGCGTTGCAGAGGTTGTTAAGAAGCTTATGATGCTTGGTATCATTGCAACTGTTAACCAGGCTATTGACTATGACACAGCCGAGCTTATTGCGGCAGAATTCGGCATAACTGTAAATAAGGAAATCGTTCTTTCAAAAGAAGATAAACTGCTTATGACGGTTGACGAAGAGGATAAGCCGGAAGATTTGGTAGAGCGTCCGCCGGTAGTTGTTGTTATGGGTCACGTTGACCACGGTAAAACATCACTTCTTGATGCTATCCGTGACACTCACGTAACTACAACCGAGGCAGGCGGTATCACACAGCACATCGGTGCATACAGCGTAAGACTCAATGACCGTGACATCACGTTCCTTGATACACCGGGTCATGAGGCGTTTACAACAATGCGTGCACGTGGTGCGCAGGTAACAGACGTTGCAATCCTTGTAGTTGCGGCTGATGACGGTATAATGCCACAGACAATTGAGGCTATTAACCACGCAAAGGCGGCAAACGTAGAAATAATCGTTGCTATCAACAAGATTGATAAGGACGGTGCTGATCCTAACCGTGTTAAGCAGAGCCTTATGGAATATGAGCTTGTTCCCGAAGAATGGGGCGGCGACACAATCTGTGTTGAGGTAAGTGCGAAGCAGAGAATTAACATCGAAGGCTTGCTTGAAATGGTACTTTTGGTTGCTGATATGAAGGAGCTTAAGGCTAACCCGAACCGACTTGCAAAGGGTGTTGTAATCGAGGCACGTGTTGATAAGGGTAAGGGTCCGGTTGCTACAGTTCTTGTTCAGAACGGTACTTTGAAGCAGGGCGATGTAATCATCTGTGGTACATCTGTAGGTCACGTTCGTGCTATGACAAACGATAAGGGCAGACGTGTTAAGGAAGCAGGCCCGTCAACTCCGGTTGAGATTCAGGGTCTTAACGAAGCTCCTACAGGCGGCGACGACTTAATTGTTGTTAAGGACGAAAAGCTTGCACGTGATGTTGCAGAGCAGAGACGTCAGGAAATCCAGGAGGATAAGTTCAACGCAGTTGTTAAGGTTTCACTTGATAACCTGTTCAGCCAGATTGACGAGGGTAACATGAAGGAACTCCCGATTATAGTTAAGGCTGACGTTCAGGGTTCGGTTGAGGCTGTTAAGCAGAGCCTTGAAAAGCTTTCAAACGAAGAAGTACGTGTACGTGTTATCCACGGTGGTGTTGGTGCGGTTAACGAGTCAGATGTAATGCTTGCTAACGCATCAAATGCAATTATTGTAGGCTTTAACGTTCGTCCGGACGCAGGTGCTTTGGCAATGAGCCAGCAGAACGAGGTTGATATACGCCTTTACAGAGTAATCTATCAGGCAATCGAGGAAATCGAAGCGGCAATGAAGGGTATGCTTGATCCGGAGTTCAAGGAAGTTGTTCTGGGTTATGCAGATGTACGTCAGACATTCCGTGTTCCGAATGTTGGTGTGATTGCCGGCTGTTACGTAAGACAGGGTAAGATTTCAAGAAACGCATCAGTTCGAGTTGTACGTGACGGTATCATTATCCACGAGGGTAAAATTGTCAGCTTAAAGCGTTTCAAGGACGATGCCAAGGAAGTAACAGAGAAGTTCGAGTGTGGTATCGGTATCGAAAACTTCAATGATATCAAGGAAGAAGATACTATTGAATGCTTTGAGATGCAGGAAGTAGAAAGATAATACAGAAAATAAACTTTGCATCTCGCTGCTTTGCCAATTTCGGAGTATAAACATACGCCGTCAATCGGCAAAGCAACAATCTGCTCGTTTCTTTTCTGTATCAGGAGAAGGTATATATGGCAAGAATTGATAAAATAAACGGCGAGGTAATGCGTGAGCTTGCAAACGTAATACGTGAGCTTAAGGATTCGCGCATACCCGTTATGACGAGCGTTGTTTCGGTAAGCGTAACAAACGATTTGCGTTATGCAAAAGCGTATATATCCGTTATGGGTGACGAGAAAACGAAACAGAAAGCAATGGACGGACTCAACAGTGCACAAGGTTTTATAAGACGTGAAATCGGAAAGCGTGTAAATCTTCGTTACACTCCCGAATTCATCTTTGAAGCCGACAATTCCATTGAACACGGCTCGCATATTGATAAGTTACTAAAAGATATTAAATAAACTATAAAGAGCGGCAAAAATCTGCCGCTTTTTATGGCTTGACGGATTTGTGGAACAAAATATTCCGGCTTGTCGGGGGATGCCTGTGAAAAACGCATATCCCTAAGAAAAAGCGTTTTGAACGGGTGTCCCCTGATAAGCCGCTTGCTATGGGGAATTTACTACGAATGCTCAAACTTAGAGGAATGCATTCTACGTAAACAACCCATAGCAAGCGTGAGACAGTAGAGGAACTGATATTATGGAAAAAGTTACAGAACTTATAAAGAACGCAAAAAAGGCAGTGATACTGCCACACATCAGTGCTGATGCTGATGCTTTGGCATCATCTCAGGCGATGAAGTGTGCACTTTCGGGACTGGGCATTGATGCAGTTATAATAGCGGAAGAAAAGGTCGAGGCAAGACTCGGCTTTATTGCTGATGGAATTTGTGTTTTTGACGGTGAAATTCCGGAATTT
This sequence comes from Candidatus Ornithomonoglobus sp., assembly GCA_045649185.1. Taxonomy (GTDB): domain Bacteria; phylum Bacillota; class Clostridia; order UBA1381; family UBA1381; genus Ornithomonoglobus. The sequence goes on from JAZRPM010000002.1 coordinate 22,411, forward strand.
GATACGTGCATCGTGCTTGACTGCGGTGATATCGAGCGTACCGGAAACCGTGCCCAAATAGTTAAAAATGCGGAAACGGTTATAAATATAGACCACCACAAGACGAATACACGCTTTGGTGATGCGTGTTTCGTGGTTGATACTGCATCGGCAACGGGTGAGATTTTATATTCGCTGTTTAAGGCAATGGGTGTAACCTTTACGCAGGAAATTGCAAAATATTTATATACTGCAATTTGCTCGGATACGGGTTGTTTTGCATACTCAAATGTATCGCCCGATACTTTCATAACAGCATCAGAGCTCATAAAGTTTGACATAAACCATGCAGAGATTGCAAGACTTTTGTTTGACTGCGTGGATATGGACGAGGAATTTTTAAAAGCAGAGCTTACAAAGAATATTAAATCTTACTGTGACGGTAAAGTCCGTACGGTTGTCATGACCGAAGCGTTTGCAAAAAAGTTCGGTTTAGACACTGACGAGGTTGACGGACTTGTGGATATGCCAAGACGTATCAGAGGTACGGAAATTGCAGTGTCACTAAAAGAAGTGAACGGTAAAATCCGTGTAAGTCTGCGTTCAAACG
>JAZRPM010000003.1:0-2985 GCA_045649185.1 Candidatus Ornithomonoglobus sp.
GAGGGTAACAGTTAAAAAGCCTGAACTTACAGATGAAGCAGCACTCAGGCAATCGGGAGCATCAGGCGTTATTAAAAAGGGACACGGTGTACAGATTGTCTATGGCCCTAAAGTTTCTGTTATCAAGTCAAATCTGGAAGACTATATGGATTCCGGTAAAGTTGAAACACTTATCACTGAAAATGCCGCTGAAATCGGACTCGATACAACGGGAAGATCTTCCGCAAAAGCTGAAATTCTCTACTCCCCGATGTCAGGTAAGATTATTCCCATCGGCGAGGTTGAAGACGAAGCGTTCTCCACAAGGGCTCTGGGTGACGGTATTGCAATAGAGCCAAGCGAGGGCAAACTTTACGCTCCCTGCAACGGTGAGGTAAGTATGCTCTTCCAGACGAAGCACGCCATCAATATCATTTCCGAGGGTGGTGCAGAAATCCTTCTGCACATTGGTATTGACACAGTAAAACTTTACGGAAAATATTTTGAAGCACACGTTAACGATGGCGACAAATTCAAGAAAGGTGACCTTCTTATTTCTTTTGATATGGAGGGTATCCGTCGCGAGGGTTATAAGCTCTCTACACCGATGATTGTTTGCAACACAACAGATTATGAATCTGTCAAAGCTATTGCAAAGGGTAATGTAAAACATGGCGACAGAGCAGTTGAATTGAAATAACAAAATCCCGTGGTGATTTCACCACGGGATTTTCTTTTATTACGGCTTGCGAATAAACATATTCAGTATCAAAGCTATAAATGTAAGAGCCATCAGCATTATAAATGTTGCAGTATATCCGCCGGTAGCTTCCAGAACTTTGTTTGATGCGGTAGCAATCAAAGACCCTGCCATAACTGTAAAAGTCATAATAGCCATATTGTTTGGGAAATGCTTCATTCCGTAAAATGATGAAGTAAATGCAGCAGTAATTGTCGGGCAAGTGCCGTAAGATATGCCCGTCAAACATAAACCGATTATACACAAAGCAAGGGATCCAACAGATACAGCATACAAGGTTACACCTGCGGCACATATGGTAAGAATATTCGCCAATAACATAGTTTTTCTTCTGCCAATAATGTCGAAAACTGCACCGGTTATGATACGACCGATTCCGTTGCACACAGACAGCACACCTACCAAAGAAACGGCCAACGCCTCCGGAGCATCAACCGATAATGCCAAATCTTTAGCGAAGCTGATGACGGAGCTTCCGACAGCCGCCAAAAACGAAATACAGATAAATGCCATCCAGAAAGACGGACGACGAAGCATCTGTCCCGAAGTGAGATTCTGCTCTTCATTATCATCTGCACTTTTAACTGTCTTTGGCTTTGGAAGTTCGGTATTTGAATCAGGAGATTTAAGAAGAAATCCTGCCAAAGCAATAACTACGAAAATAGCAGCACCCAGAATCATATAAGTTGAACGCCAGCCGATTGTACTTTTAAACATAGCATCGGCAACATTACCCAAAACTAAAGCCGACGCACCAAAGCCCATCATCAGGCATCCGGAACACAAACCTTTTTTATCCGGAAACCAACTGCTGACGGTTGCAATAACAACATTGTATGCAATACCAATACCCAAACCTGCCAGTACGCCGTAGGTTATGTAGAGTATGCCTACCGATGTACCATCCAAAAGTGAGGTAAGCACAAAACCCAATGCGGACAGAACGCCTGACACCATAAGAGCAATTCTGTGCCCTGCTCGTTTGGATATTTGTGCACCAAGCAAACCGCCTATGCAGAAAAAGCTCATAGCGAGGGTGAAATTAAGCGCTAATTCTGACGGTCCCCAACCAAATTCGTCTGTTAAAGGAGCCTTCAGAATTGACCATGCATACAGAACACCGGCAAACAGCATTGCTACAACGCCGATAATCATATAAAACCAACGTTTGTTAATGCTCTGATTTGTTTTTTCCAATGTTAAAACGCCCTTTCACGAGGAAGATTCAGCAAATAAAAAATCCGTCCTCGAATAAAAATTCAGAGGACGGAATATAATCCGTGGTACCACCTCAGTTTACTGCTATCTCACGATAACAGCCTTATTAAGTGTCAATCAACACTTTGGTCCTATAACGGGAACGCCCGTTGCAGCCTACTAAAAGTAAAATCTTTGTTCGGTGCACTGCTCACAGGAGGTATTCAGATATGCACTCCCTATTGCCTCGCACCACCCGGCAACTCTCTCAAAGTTTGTTACACACTTACTTGTTCCTGCTCAAACGCATTTATTAATTAAGTTCGTTTATATTTTAAATCTTCAGCACATTAAAGTCAAGAGTTTTTTTCTTCTTTTTCCCTTTCAACCATCTTGTAGTTAGGATTAGTTATTAAAACTCCTTCGGGAGTATCAATAATCGAAAGTTCGCTGTCATCCTCAAAATGATAAAACTCTCTGTATTCTTTGGGAATAACAATTCTTCCGGTTTTATCTATTTTCTTTTTTATGCCGATTCTCATACTTATATTCTCCATTCTGCGAAATTAAAAAATGCGCCGGCAGAAGCCGACGCACTAAAAACACATAGACTTCCGTCGCCAAACAGAACTCCTATAAGCTACAAATACGCATAAGGAAAAGCCTACGTGTTTTTACCGAAATAAAAACGCGTACTTGTAGCTGAACAATATTCAGTTCTGTTTGGCAAAGCCATTATAACATTTCAAAAAACAAATTGCAACATATTCGACAAAAAAAGATAAAATCAGCACCGGAATCGGTGCTGATTTTTTTATCACATAGGATGTACCTTATTTTCTTTATCTGCAAGAACGGGGTCTATTTTGTATTTCTGTCCCTGACGATATTCAAAGAACTTAGTAGCAACAGGTCCGAAGAGAGCGTAGCTTAAAACGTCTTCATCCTGCTCGATGTATTCGCTGATTTCTCCTCTGAACTTATCAAGTTCGTTGGGGATTTCGTCAGCAGGTCTGCAAGTGATACGGGGCTCGTCACCTAAGATTTTC
>JAZRPM010000004.1:0-17953 GCA_045649185.1 Candidatus Ornithomonoglobus sp.
CGTAGCATATCTATATCGTGATTTGATTCAAGCAATATACTGTCGCAACCGCTTATGCGTGACATAATTGCATCGGTCATGACGCCTATATCGGTTGCTGTTGCAAACTTTGTATGCCCGTCTGTAAGAATAAACCCGCACGGCTCTGCAGCATCGTGGGGGATATTAAACGGTGTTATACCTATACCGGCAATATCGTATGTAATATCGGGAGAGATCTCGTGAATAAGTGAATCGTCGACTTTTCCGAAATCGCTCTTTGAATGCGTGCCGTTTGTTGCATAAATGGGTATGTTAAATTTTCTTGCAAGAATACCTACGCCTTTTGTATGGTCAATATGCTCGTGCGAAACAACAATTGCATTTATACGAGATGCAGGAACAGATAAACTTTCGAGTGCTTCAATTGTACGCTTGCCTGAAGTTCCGCAATCTATCAGAATGTTTGTTTTTCCGTCAGTAAGGAGTGCAGAGTTTCCTGATGAACCACTAATGATTGAATAAAATTTAAGCATTTTTTAGTAAACTCCTTTCCATATTGATAACGGGCGACTTTAAGTGTCGCCCGTATGATTTTAAATATAGTCTTCTTCAACAACCTGGACACGGTGAATGTCTGCACCGAGTGCAATGAATTTATCTTCAAAGTTTTCATAACCTCGGTCGATGTGGTAAATATCACGTATCTCTGTTGTTCCGTCTGCCATGAGGCCTGCTATTATCATTGCAGCACCTGCTCTTAGGTCAGTAGCCTTGACTTCAGCACCTATAAGCTGTGAAACGCCGTCAATGATTGCAAGCTTACCTTCAACACGTATTGTAGCACCAAGACGCTTGAGCTGGTCAATGTATCTGAAACGGTTGTCCCATACACCCTCGCGGGCAGTACTTGTTCCGCTTATTGTACTTAAGAAAGTTACAAGCTGAGGCTGCATATCGGTGGGATAACCCGGATAGGGAAGAGCAATGAAATTAACTTTTCTGAACTCGCATCCGTCCGGTACCCATACACGTGCCGTGTCATCGCCGTATTCTACGCTGACGCCTGCCTCGATGAGTTTTGAACCAATTATTTCAAGGTGTCTCGGAATAACGTTATGGAGCGTTACATCACCACGTGTTGCAGCAGCTGCTATCATAAACGTTCCTGCTTCTATCTGGTCGGGGATTATTGCGTATGTTCCGCCGTGAAGCGAAGAAACACCTTTAATTCTTATTGTATCGGTACCTGCACCTCTTATTTGTGCACCACAGGCGTTTAAGAAATTTGCAAGGTCAACCACGTGCGGTTCTCTTGCTGCACTCTCAATTACTGTTGTGCCCTCTGCAAGCACTGCGGCAAGAATTGCGTTTACAGTTGCGCCTACTGATACTATATCGAAGAATATCTGTGTACCTTTAAGCTTTGGTGCGTTTGCGTTTACCATGCCTCGTGATGTATCAACGGTTGCGCCCATAAGCTCAAAGCATTTGATGTGCATGTCAATAGGGCGGGTGCCAAAATCACAACCACCCGGCGGGTCAACGCTGAACTTGCCAAACCTGCCCAGCAGTGCGCCCATAAGATAGCTTGAACCTCTCATTCTGCGTGTAAGGTCGCCAAGAGGCTCGTATGATTCAACATCCGAGCAATCTATTTCAACAGTATTATTATCTATATACGAAACCTCTGCGCCGAGGTTCTCGAGTATTTTCAAAAACAGTTTAACGTCTTTAATGTCAGGCAGATTTTCTATACGGCATCTGTCGTTGACAAGGAGACAAGCGGGAAGAATGGCAACTGCAGCGTTTTTTGCACCGCTTATGGTTACATCGCCACAAAGCTTATTACCGCCTTTTACCAAGAGTTTCTCCAATAGATACACCCCTTTGTTATTATGTAGTTTGATTACCTATTATAAACTATAATCATTATATCACACAATTTCGCAAAATGCAAAACTTTTTTTCAGTATACATACAAATGTATATAACCATTAACATTATTACAAAAAAACTGTAACAATTGCAAACGGCATGAAAAAACAGCTTGCAACTTATTTTACAAGCTGTTTGTATTCATTACGACTTAATTAAACGGCGCGCTGTACCTTTCCTGAACGAAGGCAACGTGTACAAACATGAACAGACTTCGGTGTACCGTTAACGATAGCCTTAACCTTCATTATGTTAGGCTTCCAGGTTCTGTTTGAACGTCTGTGTGAGTGAGACACCTTTATACCAAAGCTTACGCCCTTGCCGCATATATCACATTTAGCCATTTATAACACCTCCTGTAAAATAGCATTAAACAAACATCGTAAAGTATTGTACCACACTTTTTCGGATTTTGCAAGAGGTTTATTGAAAATTTTTTCTTTTTTTCAGTTTTTTTAAAAATATACGCCAAAAGACCTGATTTATTGTTGAATTGTTATAGAATATTACATAAATTTGTGTTGAAATGCGAAATAAAATATGGTATAATACAATTATAAACTAAAGATAGTTTGCGCTAAATTAAGGAGGCGGGACTTAAAATGGAAAATAGCAGCAAATTGCCATTAAGTAAATTTATAGAAAATTTTAAGCTGGAGGTTATATATCAGCCGCAGTCGCTTGATGATGTCTATGTGACAACCTCAGAGCTGTCAAGACCGGGACTTCAGCTTGTGGGATATTATGAGTATTTTGATAACAGCCGACTACAGATAATGGGTAAGGCTGAGTTTACGTATCTGGAACATTTTTCGCCTGATGAGCGTATAAAACACCTCGAAGGCTTTTTCAAACTCGGTTTTCCGGCGCTTATAATAACAAGAGGATTACAGATTTTTCCTGAAATGGCGGATTTTTCGGAAAAGTATAATGTACCGCTTCTGCGTTGTGAGCACGGAACATCACGTTTTATGAGTATGGCAATACGTTATCTCTCCGAACAGCTTGCGCCGTGTAAAACACGTCATGGTGTATTATGCGAAATCTACGGTGAGGGTATACTTATAATGGGTGAGAGCGGTGTCGGTAAAAGTGAGGCGGCGATTGAACTTGTAAAAAGAGGCCACCGTCTTGTTGCTGATGATGCGGTTGAGATAAGAAAGATTTCAGATTCTGCACTTATTGGTTCAGCACCGGAAATAATACGTCACTTTGTCGAGGTTCGTGGTATAGGTATCATAGACGTAAAAGAGATTTTCGGTATGGGTGCCATCAAGGACGAGCAGCAGATTGACATGGTAATCCATCTTGAACCATGGGAGAAGGGCAAGCAGTATGACCGTCTCGGAATGATTGATGAATATACGAATATAATGGGTATAAATGTTCCGTCAATAACTATCCCCGTTAAGCTTGGCAGAAATATCGCTGTTATCGTAGAGGTTGCGGCAATGAATAACCGTCAGAAAAAAATGGGTTATAATGCTGCAGTTGAGCTTAATGAGAGAATAATGCGACAGATGGAAATGCAGCAATAAATTCACAGAGAGGTAAAAATGGTAGAACAGTTTAAGGCGATATCGCCACAGCTTATCGAAAATGAAAGCATGAGCCGTCATACTACATTCAAAATCGGCGGCGATGCGGATATGTTTGTAAGTGTTACGAGTGTTAATGAACTTGTGTCGCTTATACGTCTTGCTAAAGAAAAAAATATAGAGTATACAGTAATAGGTAACGGTTCAAATCTGCTTGTTGGCGATAAGGGAATACGAGGTCTTGTTATTGAGATAGGGCAGGGACTTGCAAATTATGAAGTAAAAGGTAATGTCATTTATGCCGAAGCAGGAATTCTTTTGAAAAAACTGGCATCGGTTGCAGCGTCAGAATCACTTTCAGGGCTTGAAGAGGTTTCAGGCGTTCCGGGAACGCTTGGCGGAGGTGTGTTTATGAACGCCGGAGCGTACGGCGGTGAGCTTAAAGATACGGTTAAAAAGGTAACATATATTGACTGTGACGGTGACCTTTATACTATTGATGCTTCGGAATGTGATTTCGGATACAGAAAGAGTATATTTTCAAACGGTGGTAAGTTTATTGTTTCAGCCGAGCTTGAACTCAAAAAAGGCAATAAAGAAGAAATTTTAAGCAAAATGGCGGATTATACAAAGCGTCGACGTGAAAAACAACCGATTTCATACCCGAGTGCAGGTAGTACGTTTAAACGTCCTGAGGGCTATTTTGCAGGTACTCTGATAGAGCAATCAGGTCTTAAAGGCTACAGATGCGGTGATGCAATGGTAAGTGAACTGCACGCAGGTTTTGTTATAAATTGTGGTAATGCAACTGCTCAAGATGTTATAAATGTAATTGAACATACGAAAAAAACGGTACTTGATAAGTTTGGAGTGGAACTTGAACCTGAGGTTCGAATGATAGGAAACTTTTAAAGGCTGGGTACAGGAAAGGAACAACCATGGATTTTACAATTCTCACGGGAATGTCGGGTTCCGGCAAATCAAAAGCAATACAGACATTTGAGGATCTGGGATATTTTTGTATAGACAATATGCCTCCGGCACTTATTCCGATGCTTGCCAATATGCTTGGTGCGGTAAAGGATAAGTTCAGTAACGTTGCACTCGTAATTGATGTGCGTGTGGGCGATATGATAAGCGAGCTTCTTGACCAGGTTGAGAAACTGCGTGAGAATTATAATACGAGGCTTATATTCCTTGATGCTGATGATAATACACTTGTAAAGAGGTATAAAGAAACACGACGTATGCATCCGTTAAATGATTCTGACGGATTACTCTCATCAATTCAGCACGAGCGTCATATGTTAAAAAAGCTAAAAGACGATTCTGATTATGTGATAGACACATCAGCTTTTTCACCGGCAAATCTTCGTGAACATCTTATGGATATATATACGGGAAAAAATGCAGATAAGAAGTTTGAGGTAAAAGTGATTTCATTTGGATTCAAGCACGGTATACCTGTTGATGCGGATATGGTGTTTGATGTCAGATGTTTTCCAAACCCGTTCTATATTCCGGAGCTTCGTGAAAAAACAGGCAATGACAAAGAAGTTCAGGATTATGTTATGAACAACACATCTGCTGTTGAATATTTAAAAAGAATAGAAGAAATGATTGATTTTCTCGTTCCGGTATTTTCAGGCGAGGGAAGAAAAATGCTTATTGTTGCGATAGGCTGTACGGGCGGACATCACAGAAGTGTAACGTTTGCTAATAAGCTTGCAGACTATGTTAAGGCGCTTGGTTACACATCGTCTGCTGTACACAGGGACATAAAAATATAAAGGGGACATAAAATGTCGTTTTCGTCACAGATAAAAGAAACGCTTTGCAAAACACAATACGAATGCCCCGCCTGCAGGCTTGCAGAGCTGGCGGGCTTTTTTGCGTGTGCAGGTAAAAATAGTTGTGACGAGGTAAGGTTTTCAATGTCAAATAAAGCATTGACCGAGAGAGTTTTAAACTCGCTTAAAAGCGAGCTGGATATTGTACCTTTATACGACCGCAGACGTATAGTTATAAGCGGAAATATGTATAAAAAGCTTTATGATGAAATCAACGGCGACGTAGTTATTTATGAGTGCTGTAAAATTGCATATATACGAGGAGCATTTTTGGGCGGTGGTTCGGTTAATGCACCCGATAAAAAATACCATATAGAATTCAGTGCAAAATCAGATGCCGATGCAGAGGTGCTTTCTAGCATTCTTGAAGAATTTGATTTCAAACCAAAAATCACGCACCGTAAAGAAAAAACGGTTGTATACATAAAAGAAAGAGCGCAGATAGCGGAGCTTATCGGTTATATGAGTAACGGCCGTGCCGGACTTGAGTTTTTGTCTGTTCAGGTCGAAAAGGAAATCAAAAGCAGTGCACAACGTCAGGTTAACTGCGACAGTGCCAATATGGACAAGCTTGCAAAAGCGAGCTCAAAGCATATAGAAGCGATTAAACTCATCAAGTCGGCACATAAATGGTCGGCACTCCCTGATGTATTGCGTGAAATAGGAGAACTGCGTCTGAAAAATCCTGATGTGAGTCTTGAGTCACTGGGCAAAATGACAAAACAAGGTATAGGAAAATCGGGCGTAAACCACAGACTCAACCGCATAGTTGAGTACGCTGAATCTATAAGAAAGGACTGATTATATGGCATTCTGTCATCTTCATACACATACTGAATACAGCTTGCTTGATGGTGAAGCGAACATTAAAAAGCTTGTTAAGCGTGTAAAAGAGCTTGGCATGGAAAGCTGTGCAATAACCGATCACGGCACAATGTTCGGTGTTGTAGACTTTTATCGTGAATGTAAAGCAAACGGAATAAAGCCGGTAATCGGTTGCGAAGTGTATGTAGCACCAAATTCAAGATTTGATAAGGTTCACGGTGTGGATAACCGTTATTCCCATCTTATTTTGCTTGCAGAGAACCAAACGGGATACAAGAACCTTATTTACCTTGTAAGTATGGGTTGTATAGAGGGTTATTACTATAAACCTCGTATAGATAAAGAAATTTTAAGACAGCATAGTGAAGGGCTTATTGCCTTGAGTGCTTGTATAGCAGGCGAGATACCGTCGCTTCTTTTAAACGGTGATAAGGACGGTGCACGCCGTGCAGCACGCGAATATATGGATATATTCGGCAAGGACAACTATTTTATAGAGATACAGGACCACGGTCTGCCCGAGCAAAAGCAGGTGCTACCCGAGCTTATAGCAATTGCAAAGGAACTTGATTTAGGTGTTGTTGCAACAAACGATATACATTACCTCACACGTGAGGATGCGTTTTATCAGGACGTGCTTATGTGTATTCAGATGGAAAAAACCATTGATGATGAGGATAGAATGCGTTTTGAATCGCAGGAGTTTTACATAAAGTCTGAGGATGAAATGAGTACACTTTTCTCGTATATCCCCGAGGCAATTGAGAACACTGCAAAGATTGCAGAAAGGTGTAACGTTGATTTTGATTTCAACACAAGACATCTGCCGAAATTTGATGTGCCCGACGGAAAGGATGCTTTTGAGTATCTTACCGAGCTTTGTAACAAGGGGCTTTATAAGCTCTATGACAATGTAACGGACGAATTAAAAGAACGTCTTGACTATGAGCTTGGCGTTATAAAGAAGATGGGCTTTACAGACTATTTTCTGATCGTAAGTGACTTTATAAGCTATGCAAAGAACAACGGTGTTGCAGTAGGGCCGGGCAGAGGTTCGGCAGCGGGCAGTATTGTTTCGTATTCATTGGGTATAACCACGGTTGACCCGATAAAATACAGTCTTATTTTCGAGCGTTTCTTGAATCCTGAGCGTGTAAGTATGCCGGATATTGATATCGACTTTGCACCGGAGGGCAGACAGAAAGTAATAGAATATGTTGTATCAAAGTATGGTGCAGATAACGTTGCACAGATAGTAACATTCGGTACAATGAAAGCACGCCTTGCAATACGTGATGTTGCAAGAGCACTTGGTTTGCCTTATGCTGATGCAGACAGAGTTGCAAAGCTTATACCCAGAGATTTGGGAGCAACAATTGAAAGTGCATTGGAAACAGTGCCCGAGCTTAAGTCTCTTTATGAAAATGAACCCGAAATAAAAAAACTCATAGACACATCACGTGTTCTTGAAGGTTTGCCTCGCCATGCGGGAACTCATGCCGCAGGTGTGGTTATAACGGGTGAGCCGATAGTGAGCTATGTTCCGCTAACACTTAACAAGGAAGATTTTATAACAACACAGTTCCCTAAAGACACGGTTGAAAGTCTTGGTCTTCTTAAAATGGACTTTTTGGGACTGCGAAACCTTACCGTAATCGAAAGTGCGCTTGATATTATCGAACAGACTCGTGGTGTGCGTGTTAATCTTGATGATATAGGCTACAATGAAAAAGAAGTATTTGACCTTATATCCGCCGGAAATACCGACGGTGTGTTCCAGATGGAAAGTGCCGGAATGCAGTCATTTATGATGGAACTGCGTCCGGATACACTTGAAGATATCATAGCCGGAATAGCACTGTACCGTCCGGGGCCGATGGAACAGATACCCAGATACATTCACAATAAGCGTAATCCGCACGATATTTCATATAAGCATCCGAAACTTGAAAAGATACTTGACGTAACTTACGGCTGTATGGTATATCAGGAACAGGTTCTTGAGATTGTGCGTTCGCTTGCCGGTTACTCGCTCGGTAAGGCTGACCAGATGCGCCGTACAATTTCAAAAAAGAAAGCGGAGCAGATGAAGGTAGAACGCCGTAATTTCATATACGGTTCAGAGGAGGAAGGTATTCCGGGCTGTATCAATATGGGTATTGACGAGGCTACGGCAATATCAATTTTTGATGAGATAAACGATTTTGCGAACTATGCGTTCAATAAATCACACGCTGCAGCATATGCATTTATCACATACCAGACGGCATATCTTAAAACGTACTATCCTGTAGAATATATGGCGGCACTTATCTCTACTATAGATGATACCGATAAGATAAACCATTACATTGCAAACTGTAAACAAATGAATATAGACCGACTTCCGCCGGACGTTAATAAGAGCCGTATGGGATTTACTGTTGAGAATGATAAAATCCGTTTCGGATTATCTGCGGTAAAGAACGTCGGAAAATCGTTTATAGACGCACTCCTTACCGAGCGTGACAATAACGGAGAGTTTAAAAACTTCTCCGACTTTGTTGAGCGTATGACGGGTGCGGATATAAATAAACGTGCAGTGGAAGGTCTTATTTGCTGCGGTGCGTTTGATTCAATGGGCGTTTACCGTTCGCAGCTTATGCAGATATACGAAAAGGCGATGGAGGGAGCATCTGACAGGCAGAAGAACAATATAGCAGGCCAGTTCTCGTTGTTTGATGACCTTGAAGAAACTGTTGAGATTGAGCTTCCAAAGATTGCTGAATTTGAAAAAAGAGAAATTCTCCGTCTTGAAAAACAATCTATAGGAATGTATTTTTCAGGTCATCCTATGGAAGAATACGAAGCAAAAGTAAGAAGTCTTACACGTCAGAATATCGCAATGATAAACGAGAGTGTAATAAAAGACGATGACGGCGAATATATAAGCACAGGAACAGGTCTTAACGATGGTGATAATGTTGTTCTTGGCTGTATCATAGAAAGCCGTAAAAATAAAACAACACGTGCAAAATCCCAGATGGCATTTTTGACTCTTGAGGATTCATACGGCTCGGTTGAGGCACTGGTGTTCCCGAAAATTCTTACGATGTATTCGCATCAGCTTCAGGAAGGTGCGGTTGTGCTTATAAAGGGTACATTGAGTATCAGAGAGGATGAAGAACCGAAAATCCTTCTTAATGCCGTTGAACCGCTTGATTCTGCACTTGAGAGTGTTCCTGAAAAGAAAGTGCTATATATACGACTTGAAACGAATGCCCCTGACACATTCAGCAGGGTGAGGGAGAGCCTGGCACCGTTCAAAGGGGACATAGAAGTAAGGCTGTATTTTATGGATACAAAGAAAGTCGTGCGTGTTCCGGAGAACTTATATTTTAACGGATCGCCGTCTGCGATGCGTGAACTGAAGTTTGAGTTTGGTGACAGTAATGTGGCGTTTAAAACACTCTGATTTAAAGATTTGTTGTTAAATTAGACAAAAACCGACATAATATACTTTATAATATCTATAGTAATTAACTCTTGCTTTTTGCAAATAAATGTAGTATGATAATTAGAGTATGAAAAGATTAGGATGATTGCCTCGGAGTGGGGCTATGGAGATTGATATGTGGACAGTTGTTTTTATGTCGCAGGATAAGTCTAAAATAGACAAAATTTTAAAGTTACTTGAAGAAAATAAAATAATGACAATGTTAAAAACTTCGTCAGATGGTGACTTTGAGGTTGATAATGCGTATGAGATACTTGTACCTCAGACCGAGCTTGAAACAGCACAGGATATAATTTTTGATTTTGAGCTTGAAGGTTAAAAAACATAAGCGGGAGGCTTTTTAAATATGGAAAATAAAATTAAAACAATCGGTGTATTAACAAGTGGCGGCGATGCGCCGGGTATGAATGCTGCTATTCGTGCGGTTGTAAGAACGGGTGCATATTACGGCATAAAGGTATGCGGTGTTATGCGTGGATATAACGGTCTTATAAATGGTGAAATACAAGATATGTCACCAAGAGATGTATCAGAAGTTTTACAGCGTGGCGGTACTTGTCTTATGACAGCCAGATGTCTTGACTTCAAGACAAAGGAAGGTGTGGAGAGAGCGTGTCACATAGCACGTGTATTCGGGCTTGACGGACTCGTGGTTATAGGCGGTGACGGTTCATTCAGAGGCGCAAAGGACATTTCAAATGCAGGAATACCGACTATTGCAATGCCCGGAACAATTGATAATGATATTAGCTGTTCAGAGTACACAATAGGCTACGATACATGTCTTAACACAGTTAAAGATGCTGTGGATAAAATACGTGATACATCTGCCAGCCATGAAAGATGTACAGTTATCGAGGTTATGGGAAGAAATGCAGGATATATCGCAGTTGAAGCAGGTATTGCCTGCGGTGCGGATGTAGTATTGTTCCCTGAAAAAGAGTATAATTTTGATGAAGATGTCCTAAGACCTATACTTGAGGCTAAATCGAGAGGCAAAAAGCACGCAATAGTGGTAGTTGCTGAAGGTATCGGCGGTGTCGTTGAGATGGCAAAGAAGATTGAAGAAGCAACAGGCATTGAGTCAAGAGCAACAATTCTTGGTCATATACAGCGTGGCGGTGCACCTACAGTTCGTGACAGAGTAACTGCAAGCCGTATGGGTGCAAAATGTGTAGAGCTTTTGCTTGAGGGTAAGGCTAACAGAATAGTTTGCATGCAGAATGGTCAGATAACCGATGTTGATATAAACGAAGGTCTTGAGATGAAGAAGACAATCCCTCAGGATATGATAGACCTTATCGAAAAGCTTACTGTTTAAGAGTAGTCGGTTATGGGATATGTAAGTGAAACACGTCTTACTGTTCGGTATTCTGAAACGGATATGATGGGTATAGTTCATCATTCGAGATATTACCCATGGTTTGAACAGGCAAGAACGGATTATCTGAAAAAAAGCGGATTAAAATACTCGGAGCTTGAAAAAATGGGTTTCATGATTCCGTTGACGGAAACCCAGTGCAAGTATATATACGGGCTCACTTATGAAGACGAAGTTCTTATAACTTGCAGAGTTGAAAAGCTGACTGTGGCGAGGGTTGAGTTCTTCTATGAAGTATTCAAACTTCCGGAAATGAAAAAAGTTTCGGAGGGAAGAACAAAGCACGGCATAGTTGACAGAGAATTGCGTCCTATAAATGCTAAAAAAACATTCCCGGATGTCTGGGAGAAAATGGCATCATTGGTGTAAAATCAACAGGCGAACTTGAGTTCGCCTGCTTTTGTCTTTATTTTTGGGTGGTTAATTATGGATAATTTAAATATTGTAATTCTGGATTCGGCAACGCTGGGAAGCGATATAGAATTTTCAAAATTTGAAAAGTTAGGCAAGGTATCGGTTTATTCTGTTACGGCGCAGGATGAGGTTGAATCTCGGGTAGCGGATGCTGATGTTATAATTGTAAATAAAATAAAACTTAACGAATCCAACTTATCAAGCGCAAACAAGCTGAAACTCATTTGTGTTACGGCGACTGGCTATGATAATATAGATGTAGAGTACTGTAAAAAACAAGGTATAGGTGTTTGCAATGTGCGTGGTTATTCTTCGGATTCTGTTGCACAAACCACTGTTGCTATGGCGTTATCGCTGGTTAACAACCTCGCATTTTTTGACAGATATGTGAAGAATGGCTGTTATACAAAAAGCGGTACGCAGAACAGGGTTGAGCCGGTGTTTCATGAGATGACTACAATGACTTGGGGAATTGTAGGGCTTGGCGGAATAGGTAAACGCACAGCAGAAATTGCAAAGACACTTGGATGTAAAGTAATAGCTTTCAAACGTACACCGGAATCGGGATATAATTGCGTGGATATTGATACACTTTGTAAGGAGGCAGATATAATTTCTGTTCATCTTCCGCTGACTGATGAAACAAGGTGCATAATCAATAAAGACCGAATTGCAAGGATGAAAAATACAGCAATCGTAATAAACGTTGCAAGAGGTGCCGTTGTTGACGAAGACGCTTTGGCGGAGGCGGTTATAAACGGACAAATCGGGGGCTTGGGCGTTGATGTTTATTCATATGAGCCTATGTCACCTGATAGTCCTTATAACAGAATAAAGGAATATGACAATGTTGTTCTTACTCCGCACATGGCATGGGGTGCATACGAAGCAAGGGTGCGTTGTATGGACGAAATATTTGAGAATATAAACGCATTTTATGGGGGAAGAACCAGAAACAGAGTGGATATCGGATAAAATTAAGGGGAAAACAGATGAAAACGAGAAAACATAGAATTCACATAAAAAGAAAAGCTGTTGTTATGATAGCAGTTGCGGTAATTGTGGCACTGATAATTCTTATTGTCGGATTAGTGACCGGACGAAATAAAACTGTTAATATAACCGGTAGCACATTAACTTATTATATAGATGATGAGCAGTATGTATTTAATAACGAACCGTATATTTGTGATAACTCAGCGTATTTACCGGTCGAAGATATTCTTTCTGCATATGGATATTACTGTGTAATGGATGATGAAAGCGGTGTTATGACAATAACTGATAATAAACACACAACATATATGTATGTGGATAAAAATATACTTTCAACAGAAAAGGATACATACACATTCAATTTACCGGTGATGAAAAGAGGCGGTGTTGTATATATGCCGGCTGAAATGTTTTCACATTTCTCAAAAGATGAACTGGTATTTGACGGTGAATTCAAGTTTGTTGAAAGACCATACAGAGACCTTATGGAGAACGTATATATAGACGATACGTACAGAATGGGCGATAATGTCGAAAAATACGGAAGCGTTTATGTGGTTGACAATAAAGCTGTAATGGAGCTGTTGTATTATCCGGAAAGCAACTGTACAAGCTATGCCAAGGTTATAAATTCACTTGCCGATGCATTGCCGGATGTTCAGGTTTATAACGTGGTTATACCTACTATGACGGAATTCTACGGCCCGGAGAAGCTTTACACAGACCAGATTTCCGGAATAAGGACAATATACGCAAATCTGAATGAGAACGTAATGCCGGTCAATGTTATAAAAGAAATGTGGCCTCATGCAAACGAGCATCTGTATTTTGCAACAGACCATCACTGGACACAACGAGGTGCATATTATGCATACCGTGCGTTTATAAACGCAAAAGGTGAGGAAATCGCAGACATAAGCGAATTCCCGCAGGATAATGTCGAGAATTTTATCGGTTCGTGGTCACATAGCCTTGAGGGAACAGCAGGTGCTGATGTATTGACAGAAAACGCAGAAACAATGGAGCGTTTTATGCCTATAGTTGATTATGAGGGTGCGGTATATCTTGATATGCACCTGACCGATAAATGGCGTGAAAGTAAGGTTATTGTTACGAGTGATGACAAATATACAACATTTATCGGCGGAGATATGCCCATAATAAAGTATACCACATCGGTTAAAAACGGAGAAAAGGCAGTTATTGTCAAAGAATCGTTCGGTAATGCGTTTGCAACATGGGCGATAAATAACTATGAAGAAGTATATATTATAGACCCGCGTCAGTGGAACGGATTTGGTGGTGCGAGTGACCGTGGCGAGTTCAATCTTGTGAAGTTCTATAATGAAGTATGTCAGTTTGATGACCTGATAGTTGTAAGTTACCCCGGTTCTGCAACACAGAATATGCGTAATGCAATAGGCAGCCTTGTAGGAATGTAATAAAAATATGACAGCACATTGATATGCTGTCATATTTTTTATTGACGTGGTTTATAGTTTTTAGGTGATATCCCTGTATATTTTTTGAATACATTTGAGAAGTAATATACATTTTCAAAACCGCAAAGCTCCGCAATTTTTGAAATGCTGAACATTTTTGTCTGCAATAATTCGCAGGCTCTGTTTATTTTCAGTCTTGTTACGTGTTTAACCGGTGGCACACCATATTTTTCGATAAACAGTTTTTTGAAATACGAATACGACAATCCGGACCATTCCCGTAATTCTGTGTAATTAAAGTCAAGGTCGCAGTAGTGCATCGCCATATAATCATCAGATGCAGCGAGCTGTATAAAACGGTTATTGTCAAGGTCTTGCGAATTTTGTTTGCCTGCCATTTCCAGAATTTTATAAAAATCCTGCATAATCTTATAATAATAACATTCACGTTTTGCAAACCATTCACGGTAAAAATGCTCATATGTTCGTTTTATATCATCGGATTTTATATTTATAATCGAATAGTTATCCGGAACATCATCAGTTGTGTGAAACGAAATGTAATAAAGTGCAAATTCTTCAATTGCCTCCATTGTGTACATCTGAGTATCTTCGCATTTAGGAAGATATAAAAGGTCGCCTTTTTGGGCTGTAAAGGTTTGACCTCTGAATGTTATTTTGCAGGTTCCTCTTATGAAATATATCAATTCATACGTGGGAACGTCAAAAGTATAAGTTTTTGATTTAGGCGCAAGGAAGAACAGGATACTGTTTATTTTTGCGTCATATAATTGTCTTGATGCTGAAAACATAAAATCAACTCCTTAAACACATTATACCATAAACTTACAAAATAAGCAACATATTTTATAAAAACAGTATTTATAGATTAGCGCTTGACGATTATATGGTATTGTGCTAAAATAACTGTACAAAGAATCTGGAGGGAATAAAATGGATTTCATTTTAGGCTGTAATTATTGGGCATCAAATGCCGGTGCGGATATGTGGCGTTTTTTTGATGCAGGAGTTGTAGAAAAAGATATAAAAATATTATCGGAGTATGAAATAAAGTATATAAGAGTTTTCCCTAACTGGCGTGATTTTCAGCCGGTATCACCTGTTATGAAGGAATTCGGCATACATGCAGGTTATTGCCTTGAGGGCGACAGAACTCCGGAAAATCCATATTATCTTGATGAGGTAATGCTAAAGAGATTTTCTGAATTTCTGGATATATGTGAAAAATATAGAATAAAGGTCATAGTAGGACTTATAACAGGCTATATGAGCGGTCGTGTGTATATGCCGTCTGCTATGTACGGAAAAAATATAATAACTGACCCGACGGCACAGTATTTCCAACAGTTATTCATAAAAGGATTCATTGAAAAGTTTAAAACAAGAGAAATAATTTATGCGTGGGATTTGGGTAACGAATGTAATTCCATGGGCGAAGCGGACAGAATAAATGCTGCAAACTGGACATCGCTTGTTTCCAATGCAATAAAAGCCGCCGACCCCGAAAGAATGATAATTTCCGGAATGCATATGCTTGGCGTGGACTGTGGACAGAGAAACTGGTGGATTACCGATCAGGCTATGCATACAGATATGCTTACAACGCACCCGTATCCTTATTGGGGTCAGCATACTGATGTAGACGAGCAATTGTCGTTAAGAGGAACAATGTATCCGACTGCGGAAACAAAATTCTACAGTGAAATAGGCAACAAACCATGCATGGCAGAAGAAACCGGGACAATGGGTCCGATGATATGCAGTAATGAGAATGCGGCAAACTTTATCAGAGTAAATATGTTTTCATTATGGTCAAACGATGCAACGGGACTTATGTGGTGGTGTGCACATGAGCAGACTATGCTTAGCGCACATCCGTATTCAGAGAATATGGTGGAGCTCGAACTTGGTATGCTTGATAAAAACCATAATCCCAAACCGGTAATTGAGGAGATGAAAAAATTCTCTGAATTTATTGGTTCTGTAAACCTTAAGCTTTCAGGTGCACAGAAAGATGCTGTGTGCTTATTGACACATGGACAGAATCAGTGGGGTGTAGGATATATGACGCATATCCTTATGCGTCGGGCAGGACTCAATGTCAGATTTGCATTTGCAGATAACGGTATCCCCGAATCTGATTTATATTTGTTGCCGTCGGTTAACGGACATCATATTATGAATAAGAGCCGTTATGAAGAACTCAAAGAAAAAGTTTATAATGGTGCTGATTTATACATATCAATGGATAATGGTGTGTTTGCTGAATTTGAAAGCTTAACGGGACTTAAACCGATAGACTCAAGTAAACATACTGAAAACGGAAAGGTCGTAATTGACGGTATTACAGTAGAATTCAAGAGAGATCGTAACTTCAAAATGGAGCCGACAGGTGCACAGGTGATTGCGTATGATCACAACGGCAAACCTGCGATTACTGTTAATGAATACGGTAAGGGCAGAGTTTTCTATGTAAATTTCCCGCTTGAGGGCAATATGATAGAGCAAGCAGATGCTTTTGATAAAAACAGGGACATAATATATAAGAAACTATTTTCCGGTTATATTGCAAAATTACCAATCAGAACCGACTGCGAAAATGTTGTTATGACATACCATCCTACAGATACAGGTATAATAGCAGTGCTAATAAACCACAGTGCTGAAGATAAAAATCTGAAGCTTGAAATTTCGGATGGTTACAAAATAAAGAAAGTTTATTATGGTTCAGAAACAAAAATAAATGCGTTTGATGCTTGTATTTTGGAACTGCAAAATTGATATCAGGCGAATGAATGCGACATTTTATTGTCTAAAATGGCAAAAAAACTTGCAGTATTTAAAAATGTCGTGACAAATTGCACAGAGTTACAAAAAACGAGAAAAAAGTGTTGACAAAGGGAAAATGATGTGGTAAACTAATATAGCTGTCGCAGTTGAGCGGCAGGATGTACATTGAAAAATGAACAGTGTGAGTTCTTGAAGTGTAGAATAATACACAATCAATTACTAATGAGTTTTTTGCATCAAAAAAATTCGGAAAAGAACATTTAGCAGACGAAGTAAAAGTCAGCGGAAATGAGTTAATCAGACTTAACAGGTTCTGAAAAGGACTTTTAAGGAACTGTGAGAAGTGTTTTTTTGGAACGGATGCGAAGTATAAATCGGGCTTGGCAAGGCAAAGTCTGAAGGCAATACTTGATGTATTGGCAAAGGCTTTAACGAAGCAAAGGCAGATTTAGACAAGCAGACGGAGAAAAAACACGCACGAACAGTGACCATACTATCGAGAGTTTGATCCTGGCTCAGGACGAACGCTGGCGGCGTGCCTAACACATGCAAGTCGAGCGAAGCATTTTGAAAAGCTTGCTTTTTAGAATGACTGAGCGGCGGACGGGTGAGTAACGCGTGAGCAACCTGGCCTTTACAGGGGAATAACAGTTGGAAACGACTGCTAATACCGCATAACACTTTAGAATCACATGATTCAGAAGTCAAAGATTTTATCGGTAAAGGATGGGCTCGCGTCCCATTAGCTAGTTGGTAGGGTAACGGCCTACCAAGGCAACGATGGGTAGCCGACCTGAGAGGGTGATCGGCCACACTGGAACTGAGACACGGTCCAGACTCCTACGGGAGGCAGCAGTGGGGAATATTGGGCAATGGGCGCAAGCCTGACCCAGCAACGCCGCGTGAAGGAAGAAGGTCTTCGGATTGTAAACTTTTGTTGTCAGTGAAGAAAAAGGACTGTAACTGACGAGAAAGCCCCGGCTAACTACGTGCCAGCAGCCGCGGTAATACGTAGGGGGCAAGCGTTGTCCGGAATTACTGGGCGTAAAGGGCGCGTAGGCGGCATATTAAGTTAGATGTGAAATTCCCGGGCTTAACCTGGGCGTTGCATTTAAAACTGATAAGCTTGAGTGCAGGAGAGGAAAGTGGAATTCCTAGTGTAGCGGTGAAATGCGTAGATATTAGGAGGAACATCAGTGGCGAAGGCGACTTTCTGGACTGTAACTGACGCTGAGGCGCGAAAGCGTGGGTAGCAAACAGGATTAGATACCCTGGTAGTCCAC
>JAZRPM010000005.1:0-75254 GCA_045649185.1 Candidatus Ornithomonoglobus sp.
TACCCGATATGACTGTAAAATTCGGGTTTGTGACAGATACCCTTGTATATAACGAATGTTACGGTGACTGGCGCACTCATAACGGAATAGATATTCAAGCACCTGTAGGATGCAGTGTCAGCGCCGCAGCAGCAGGAACTGTAACTGAAACAAAAAAATCAAGCTACGGCAACACCGTTACAATAGGACACGAAAACGGTTTTAAAAGCGTCTATGCACAGCTCGGCGAAATGAATGTAAGAGTCGGTGACACAGTTGAACAGGGCTCTGTAATCGGTACTGTCGGCAAAAGCATGGGCGAAAATCTTAAAGAGGCACATCTGCACTATGAACTGCACAAAAACGGAGTACCTGTAAATCCTGAAGAATACTAATTTGAAAACGGATGCTTCGGCATCCGTTTTTGCTATCAATTTTGACTACAAAATTTTGTTTTTTTCGACACTTATTCGCATTTTTGACAAATTGAAAATTTTTCGACTTTTTTGTTGATATTATACCTTTTTTGTGATATAATATTTTCGTTATGAAAGTTTGTGTTAATAACAACAATATTTTGATAGAAAAAATCACCGATTTCAAGTTGTCGGACACCTTTGATTGCGGACAATGTTTCCGTTTTAACTCCGACGGTAACGGCGGATATATTGGTACAGCTTACAAAAAAACAGTGCGCATTACTCAAAACAGAGATACGGTGACACTACACAATACGTCAAGAGATGATTTTGAGAATATCTGGCGCGGATTTCTTGACCTTGACCGTGATTACGGTGCAATAAAGGCCGAGCTTACAAAAAATGCTGATACGGTTATGGATTCTGCCGTGAATTACGGAGGCGGAATACGTATACTTAAACAGGATTTGTGGGAAACGCTTATTTCTTTTATAATCTCGGCAAGCAATAATATTCCGCGTATAAAAAAAATAATCGAGTCTTTGTGCTTGAATTTCGGCACTGCTCACATTTACGAGGGGAAAACATACTATTCATTCCCAGATGCAAGAACAATTGCATTGCTTACACTTGAAGAACTTGATGTGATAAAGGCAGGATTTAGGACAAAGTATATACTAAAAACCGCACAGCAGATTGCAAACGGTGAGTTTTGTCTTGATGCACTCTATGATATGAACACCGCTGACGCAAAACGCGAACTTTTAAAACTTAACGGTGTCGGGAACAAGGTTGCAGACTGTATTACGCTTTTTGCGCTCAACAGATTTGACTCATTCCCCGTTGATGTATGGATAAAGCGGATTATGGAGTATTGTTATTTTGAAAATCAACCGCAACAGATTCCCTTAATCTCGCAATTTGCAAACGACAAATTCGGCGAGCTCGGAGGAATCGCACAGCAGTATCTGTTTTACTATGCCAGAAGCCTTAAAATAGGTACATAACTTCGAAAATCTAAATTGATTTTATATATATTAAAACCCAAGGAGGAATTTTTATAATGTTAGTTTCAGCAACTGAAATGTTAAAAAAAGCAGTTGAGGGCCACTATGCAGTAGGTCAGTTCAACATCAATAACCTGGAGTGGACAAAGGCTATTCTCCAGACAGCTCAGGAGAATAATTCACCTGTTATTCTCGGTGTTTCAGAGGGTGCAGGTAAGTATATGACAGGCTTCCCCACAGTCGCTGCAATGGTTAAGTCAATGATAGAAACATTAAACATCACTGTTCCTGTTGCACTTCATCTTGACCACGGTTCATACGATGCATGCTATGACTGTATAAAAGCAGGTTTCTCATCAATAATGTTTGACGGTTCACACTTCGCTATTGATGAAAACATCGAAAAGACAACAGAACTTGTACACGCTGCTCATCATCTCGGTCTTTCAATCGAGGCAGAAGTTGGTTCAATCGGCGGCGAAGAGGACGGCGTTGTAGGCGCAGGCGAAATCGCTGACCCGAACGAATGTAAGATGATTGCAGACCTCGGCGTTGATTTCCTTGCTGCAGGTATCGGTAACATCCACGGCAAGTACCCGGAGAACTGGAAGGGTCTTGACTTTGACGCTCTTGCAAAAATCAAGGAGCTTACAGGCGATATGCCGCTCGTTCTTCACGGTGGTACAGGTATCCCCGAAGATATGATAAAGAAAGCAATCTCACTCGGCGTTGCTAAAATCAACGTTAACACAGAGTGCCAGCTTTACTTCCAGGAAGCTACAAGAAAGTATATCGAAGAAGGCAAAGACCTTGTTGGCAAGGGCTTTGACCCGAGAAAGCTTCTTGCTCCGGGCTGTGAGGCAATCAAGACAATCGTTAAGGAAAAGATGGAACTTTTCGGTTCAGTAAACAAGGCATAATTAAACTTTTCAGATACTTCGCAGGGTATGGCAAATGCTGTACTCTGCTTTTGACTAAAATTATTTAAAGGAGCGTTATATATGAAAAAAAGATTTTTTGCAATAATCAGTTCAATTGCACTTTTTATCACACTTTTGCCGAGCGCATATGCTGATACTTATAACAACGAGGCATTTATAGGCAGATATTTATCAGCCGGTGCTACAACATCAAACTACGGCGAATTGAACATACTTACCTGTGACAGTGATTCTGTAACGGTTAATTTCAAGTTTGTCAAGAACGATAATCAGCAGCTCATATACACCTGTTACGATGGTACAATGTCAGACGATAAAGGCGAAGTGCCGTTCACGGTATCTTATGCCGACGGACGCTTTGTTGCAAACGGTGTTATGGCTATAACGCTTACTGACTGGGGTGTTGAAATATCATGCGATTCTGACCGCCAGCACTTGTTTGACGGAACAATGAAACCGCAGTTTACTTTAAATCCTTACGGAACGCCGTCAGGCACTACTCCCACACTTCCGCCCGTTTCAATGAGTTCTGATGTATCAGTTATATTAAACGGCGAAAAAATGGCTTTCCCCGAGGGAATAACACCTGTTATTATTAACGATTCTACATATGTTCCTTTAAGAAGCGTTTTTGACAAGATGGGAATTAACGTTTACTGGGACCAGTACAAGAAAAGTGATATTTTAGATGCTCAGTCTATAACATGTACAAAAAATGACACTATTGTTCAGTTTTTGCGCACATTCAATGAAACAGGTTCAAATGTGTGGACACTCACAAAGTGGGTTGGCGAAAATACTGATTCGCCCAACTATACAAGAATCAACATAACAGACCTCCAGCCAACTATAATCGGTAACAGCTCATATATCCCATTAAGAGTTGTTTCAGAAGCATTCGGAGCCGACGTAGGCTGGGTTCACGAAGCACGCACGGTAACAATCGACTGCGATATAACAAACGCTTATAAGTACGATTCAACGCTCATAGGCAATATTGAGGATTTTTCACAGGATATGGCAACTGCTTACATAACCGATGACTACCGTTCAGTAAAAGCATACCCCACCCCATATTTTTCACCGCAAGCAAAGTTCTATAAGTATTCTGCGGTTGATACATGGAACGAGGTTGAACTACGTGTGTTCTACGGCGGATTTTTAGAGATTGCGCCGATTATGGCAGAGGACGAAGCACCTGTTCAGCCGGAACCTGATTCAGAAGAAATAACAGAAGAAGTTGTTGAGAAAACAACAGACTCTACTGAAGAAGATGTCACAGAAGACCTTAATGAAGGTTTTAGTGAGGATACAACAGAAGGGATACAAGAAGACGTTCCGTCTGAAACTCCCTCAACAGATGACGAACTTTAATATCAAAAAAATGCAGGGTTTTCTATAACCCTGCATTTTCTGTTAATCGAACCATTTTTTCTTTTTAAAGAACAATATCTCACCTATTACCACTAATGCACTCAATGCAACAACGCCTATATATCCGTACTGTGACGCCAGTTCCGGCATAAACTTGAAGTTCATACCGTACCAGCCAACTATAACAGTCAACGGCATGAATATGGTTGTAACGACAGTAAGAGTACGCATGATTTTGTTCTGCTCAATGTCTATCTGTGATTTGTAAAGTTCTCGAAGCTGTGCAGTATATTCACGAAGCATCTTTGTGTTGTCGTACAATCTGTCTGCACGGTTTGCAACAACCTTAAACAGACGACAGTCCTCGGCGTTAAACATTCCGTTCTTGTTCTCGCCTATCATCTGCATGAATTCTGTAAACTGCTGATAGTAACCATTCAATATAAGAATCTCTCGTCTATAACGAAGCATATCGGTATGGAAATCCTCAATTTCGTTTTCTATAAGCTCTTCCTCAACCGATACAAGCATATCCTCGTAACGCTGCAGATACAAAACATCGTCGTTTATAAAGAACTCAAGAAGCTCAAGGAAAAATCTTGCTTCAAGTGTGTTTTCACCTGCTTTAATTTCCGGCAAACGCCCGGCAATCTTCTGGATACGCTCTGAATCATCAATAAACAGAAGATGACCTTTATGGATATAAAAACCGAATCCGAACTCCTTTTCAAGCAAATCCTGTTTGTCTGGCACCAATACAGTACCGATTATACAGCTACGCAAAATTTCTGCCTTACAGTACTGTATATGCTCCATAGAGTCCATTAACAGTTCGTGATGATATGTCCCTTTATGTGCCTGGTCAAACTCGCCAAGCGTCATTATTTCTACTAAAACCTCTCCCTCTCCTACTTCTTTTACATCTTCAATAGGGATAAGTCTTTTGTTTAACTTAAATTTCATGGGTTCGCACCCCACTTTCTCTATTTATTTACCGCCCTGCCTTCTTTGTGATTTCTATAGCAAACAGAACAGAACAAAGGTCTGTCATGCTTGGGCTCGAACGGTATTTTTTCTATTTCTCCGCATTTTGAGCATACTATTTCATATAACACAACCGAGCCTTGCCCGCCTGTGTTATTTTTTCGTCGTTTTCTACAGCCTATGCAACGCTGCGGCTCGCTGGAAAAGCCCTTTTCACGATAAAATTCCTGCTCACCTGCAGTGAACACGAATTCTTCGCCGCACTCCTTGCATTTAATTACTTTATCTTCAAACATAATTATTCTCCCTCATTATCAAGCACATTCTCAAGTTTTTTCTTTATTCTTTGCATTGCATTATCAACTGCTTTTACATCCTTGTCAAGAATCTGCGCAGTTTCTTTATATGAATGACCATTAAAATGACACATAAATACCTGCATTTCAAACGGCGATAGTGCACTGTTTATTTTGCCCTCAAGTCCTGATGCATCCTCGCGTTCAATCAGTATATTCTCAGGGTTTGATGAATCACTGTTATCAAGAACCGTACCGTTAAGCTCAATTTTTTCTGTTGTATCGGCATCGCTTAATGATACATATGAGTTTAACGGATTATGCTTGTTTCTTGATGCTTTTTTTACAGCCGACATAATACGGCGTTCTATACACACTCCGGCGAAAACATTAAAAAGCGGAAATTTCGATTTGTCAAAGCTTGTAACCGCCTTATACAAGCCGATTAAACCTTCCTGTATAACATCATCATCGTCACCGCCGGCAAGGTAATACGGACGTGATTTCTTATATACCAACGGCTGATATCTCACAAGCACCGTTTCAAGTGCATCATTATCACCTGATTGTGCAAGCACTATCAGTTCATCATCCGTCATTTCTCTGTAATCTGCCATATTAGTTCTGTTTCCTGACTATAGTATACTCATCACCCATGCGAAAATACGGGCATCCACGGCGTTTATCGGAATACATACGCATTATCTCGTCTTCGTCCATATCTATTATACAGCTGTAACATTCATATTCCTCATCATATTCATAATTCATACAAAACTCACAGCTTGACGTCATTTGCGTACCCTCCAAAAAAACATACCTATATATATTGTATTCTATTCTGTCCGTTTTGTCAAGTTAAATTTAATTTTGTATTGAAAAAGAGCCACTTTCGTGACTCTTTTGAGCTTATTCTGTGCCTATCTCGCCCGGCGGTGGATTCTGTTGTGCCGGTGGCTGTACAGGCTGTGGCTGCGGTGTTATCACCGGATGCGGTGGCTGAGTAGGTTTCTGAGTTGCCGATGCTGTCGGTTTTGGTGCTGATGAGGACGTAGGTTTCTGAGTAGACTTTTCATCGTCTTCATCTTCATCATTTTCATCATCTTCATCGTCTTCATCTTCATCATCGATGGTTTCTTCTGCATCGAAATGATTTGTACATCTCTGTGTTGGTTTAGTGCCTGAAACGTAATATGCAGTTGCACTTTCACACGTACCGTTTGCCAGTTTTCCGCTCTTTACACATATATCCGCTTTTTCAACGGAAGCAGGTCTGTCAAGCGTCTCATACGACTGACCCTCGCTTATTTTTTCAAAAACAAGCTTCCATGCAGTAACTGCCGGGTTACTGCTTATTCCTGCTTCTGAGAGCGATGACGGAGTATCAAAGCCAAACCACACTGCACCAACATAATACGGTGTAAAACCAACAAACCATTTATCATAGTTATTGTCTGTAGTACCTGTCTTTCCGTATGTGGGCATACCTTTTTTCAATGCCGCACCTGTAGCAGTACCACATGAAAGTTTTACAGGTCCTGAAAGCAAGCTTGCAGTAATATATGCAGATGACTCACTTATTACCTGTGTTTCTTCACTGGTGTTTTCAAGGACTACCTCACCGTTGCCATCAAGAACCTTTGTATAAGTGTGCGGTGTGATATATCTTCCGGAATTAACAAACACGCCGTATGCCGATGCCATTTCCTTCACAGTTACACCGTTTGTTAAACCGCCGAGTGCAAGTGCAGAATAGTTTTTGTCACCCTCTGCGAGTGTTGAAATATGGAACTTATTCTGCAGATAACCGTAGGAGTTTGAAACACCAACATCTTCCAGAACCTTGACCGCAGGAATGTTTGCCGAACGTGCAACCGCTTCCTTAATGGTCATCTTACCCTTAAATCCGCTGTACGCATTCTTCGGGGTCCATTCATCAATTGTTATTTTCTCGTCTACAACTATATCTGATTCGGTTATTTTTCCCAAATCAATTGCCGGTCCGTAAACGGCTATCGGCTTTATTGCAGAACCCGGCTGAACCTTGGCTTGTGTTGCTCTGTTCCAGCCACGGACGTTCGTCTTTTTGCCAAGTCCGCCGACAATGCCTTTAATTTGACCTGTATACGGATCAGTTACAACCATACCTGCCTGAAGCTCTTTGCCGCCTCGAGCCGCTGGGAAATTAGAACGTGTTTCAAAAACACTCTCCATTGCCGACTGTATTTTCGGGTCAACAGTTGCATAAATCTTATAACCGCCGTTATAAACCTGGCTCTTTGCAAATTCACTTGTGTAATTCTTACGCTCTACAAGGTCGTTTATTACATCATTTACAAGCTGATCCTCAAAATAAGACGTCATTGCACGCTGTTCTTTTGCATAAGTCAAATCGAGTTCGAGCTCTGAATTTTTCGCTGTTTCATATTCCTGCTCTGATATTTTGCCAAGCTCATACATCTTT
The DNA here is from genome assembly GCA_045649185.1 of Candidatus Ornithomonoglobus sp. Classification (GTDB taxonomy): domain Bacteria; phylum Bacillota; class Clostridia; order UBA1381; family UBA1381; genus Ornithomonoglobus. The sequence goes on from JAZRPM010000005.1 coordinate 7,465, forward strand.
TTAAGAACAATATTTCGCTTTTCAACATTGTTAGCAGGATTCTTTATCGGGTCATAGCGTTCAGGATACTGTGTTATTCCTGCAATCGACGCTGCTTCCTGAAGATTAAGTTCTGCAGCTGATTTATTAAAATAGGTCCGTGCTGCAGCCTCTACACCGTCACAGCCGTTTGCAAAATGTGCAACGTTACAGTAGATGCCAAGAATCTCTTCTTTTGATAATTGGTTTTCAAACGCTATTGCACGCATAATTTCTTTGATTTTACGTGTAGCTGTCTGATCCTTTTCAGATGTGATATTCTTAATTGTCTGCTGAGTTATTGTAGAACCGCCGTAGCTTGCACTCTCACCGGTGAATTTTGATTTTGCATATCCAAGAATCGCACCGGCTGTACGCTTAACGTCCACACCGTTATGGTCATAAAAACGTTCATCCTCAATAGAAACAATCGCATCTTTGAAACACGAAGCAATATCTGTCGGTTCTACCCATATACTGTTTGAATCAGAATGAAGCTTAATCAGTTCTTTTGCCTTGCCGTTTTCGTCAAAATAATATACCTGCGAGGTCTGGTTAAGAGCAAGGTTCTGAAGATTCATTTCCTTTATTTCACGTCTTACCGCTGCATACATTCCGACAAACATACCGGATATTACGACTATCATAACAAGTATTATAGATAACACAGCAACCCGCAGTCTGCGTCTGAATGCAATCTGCTTTTCCGTGAGTCTTTTCTTCTGACGTCTTTTTCTCTTGGCCGGCCTTCTTGACGGAGCACTCGGCGAAGCATATGACGGAGCAGCATGAGCGGGTGCTCTATGTGCCTCAGCCGAACGAGCCGGCGGTGACATACGCACTTCCGAAGTACGTGCAGGTGCTGTACGAGAACCTCCCCTGCCCATAGTTGTATCTGCCGGTGTCAATTGTTTACGGCGTCTTGACGGATATTCAGTTGAGCGTCTGCGTCTTAATAATTCACTGTCATCGTTTGACAGAGTCGAATATTTTGCAGTTTTTCGGTCAAATGATTCCCAGTCAAAATCATCATTTTCTGAAAATCTGCCTCTGTTTCGTCTGCTGTAATCTGACACTTAAATCCCTCCATTCCTGTTGGATATGTGCATCCCGATGGATACATACGCATTTATTATATACCATTTTTGATATTTTTTCAATAGTTTTTAGTATTATTTTTCCATTTATGGGTAACAATTCAAGTAAAATCACATATAGGAGGACAAAAAAATGGAGAAATTCAGACTAAATCGCAGGAATATAACTACAATTGCATCATATTTATTTTTAACAGCAATATTTTTTATATTCGGATTGATGATAGGATTTCATAACGGTGACGACCCGATAATAAAAGAAGCTTCAAACACAGTAACAACAGCACCCGATAACACGCACTTTCCTGTTCCGACAACATTACCGTCAAACTACAGGGTAATTTTAGAGGACGGAGAACTGCGTCTTTATATTGACGAAAACGGTATCAGCCGTCTTATTTCACGTGAAGAAATAAGTGAAGATTCATACCCCGTCTCCGACATTGCATCGCTAAAAAAAGGTATTATTTTTGAAACGGCAGACGGTGCAATTTCACTTATGGAAAACTTTATATCTTAATAAATATGAATTATCTGTTAAATATTTCTTTTTTACAAAAAATAGCAAAAAATGGAGTTTATGAAAGATATTTAAAGCATTTCATAAATTATATTGATTTTTTAAGACCTAAAACACTTGAAAAAACACATTAAAAGTTGCATAATATCCATATTAGCACTCATTCACTTTGAGTGCTAATAACACGTAGTAAAAAAGCAAATGCTATTTTATAAATTCACAGGAGGTTGTTATTATGACTATCAAACCATTAGCTGACAGAGTAGTTCTTAAGATGCTTGAAGCAGAAGAAACTACAAAGAGCGGTATTATCCTCTCTTCAAAGTCACAGGAAAAGCCGGAAATCGCAGAAGTTCTTGCAGTAGGCCCGGGCGGTCTTGTTGACGGCAAGGAGATAAAGATGGAAGTTGCAGTTGGCGATAAGGTGCTTACATCAAAGTATGCAGGTACAGAAGTCAAGGTAGACGGCGAAGAATATAAAATTGTCAGCCAGAGCGATATTTTAGCAAAAGTTGTTGACTAATTTCAGAAAGGAAGTACTTAATTATGTCTAAAGAAATCAAATACGGACAGGACGCAAGACACGCTCTTGAGAGCGGTATCAATCAGCTTGCGGACACTGTTAAAATCACACTCGGACCGAAAGGCAGAAACGTTGTTCTTGCCAAGAAGTTCGGCGCACCGCTTATCACAAATGACGGTGTTACAATAGCAAAGGAAATAGAGCTTGACGATGCATTCGAGAACATGGGTGCACAGCTTGTTAAGGAAGTTGCAACAAAGACAAACGACGTTGCAGGTGACGGTACAACAACCGCTACACTCCTTGCACAGGCACTCGTTAGAGAGGGACTTAAGAACGTTGCATCAGGTGCTAACCCGATGATAGTAAGACGTGGTATCCAGAAAGCCGTTGACGTTGCAGTTAAGAATCTTCTTGATTCAGCAAAGAACGTATCAGGCAAGCACGATATTGCAAGAGTTGCATCAGTTTCAGCTGCTAATGACGAAGTTGGTGAGCTTATTGCAGAGGCAATGGAAAAGGTTACATCAGACGGTGTTATCACAGTTGAGGAGTCAAAGACTGCTGAAACATATTCAGAAATCGTTGAAGGTATGCAGTTTGACCGTGGTTATATCACACCGTACATGGTAACAGATACAGATAAGATGGAAGCAGTTCTTGATGATCCGTATATCTTAATCACAGACAAGAAGATTTCAAATATTCAGGAAATCCTTCCCCTACTTGAGCAGGTTGTTCAGGCAGGCAAAAAGATGGTAATAATCGCTGAGGACGTTGAGGGCGAAGCACTTTCAACACTTATCCTTAACAAGTTAAGAGGCACATTCACATGCGTTCCGGTTAAGGCTCCGGGCTTTGGCGACAGACGTAAAGCTATGCTTCAGGATATCGCAATCCTCACAGGCGGTCAGGTTATTTCAGAAGAAGTTGGTCTTGACCTTAAAGAGGCTAACGTTGCAATGCTTGGTCAGGCAAAGCAGGTTAAGATTTCAAAAGAGCTTACAATCATCGTTGACGGTGCAGGCGACAAGAATGCAATCAATGACCGTGTAAAGGTTATAAAGAGCGAGCTTGAAGCTACAACATCAGATTTTGACCGTGAGAAGCTTCAGGAGCGTCTTGCAAAGCTTGCAGGCGGTGTTGCAGTTATCAGAGTTGGTGCTGCTACTGAAACTGAAATGAAGGAAATGAAGCTCCGTATAGAGGACGCTTTGGCTGCTACAAAGGCGGCAGTTGAGGAAGGTATTATCGCCGGCGGCGGCACAAGCTACCTCGATGTTATCCCCGCAGTTGCAAAGCTTCTTGATGAAACTGAGGGTGACGAAAAGACAGGCGTTTCAATCGTACTAAAGGCACTTGAAGAGCCGGCTTGGCAGATTGCAAAGAATGCAGGTCTTGAGGGCGCAGTTATCGTTGATAAGGTTAAGAGCTTAGCAGTTGGCGAAGGCTTTAACGCACTCACAGGCGTTTACGGAAACATGATAGAAATGGGTATTGTTGACCCGGTTAAGGTTACAAGAAGTGCATTGCAGAACGCAGCATCAGTTGCATCAATGGTGCTTACAACCGAAAGCCTTGTTGCTGACAAACCCGAACCCCCGGCACCGGCTCCGGCTATGGACCCCGGAATGGGCGGAATGTATTAAAAACCTGAAAGAAGATGTTGCATCAGCAACATCTTCTTTTTTAGCAGTAATAATCATATGCACTTTTAAAAAATTCGGATATGTATTCTTCCGATAGTCCCAAATGAAATGCTGTAAGTTTTTTGTGTGCGTTTTCGTATCGTTCAAGCAGTTCATTTTTTGTATATAAATCAACCTGCACACTTCTTCTCAAATCAAGAATGTCTCCGTTACGCATTATATAAGATGTATTAAATGTAAAAAGCGGAGCCTCTTGTTTAGGGTCTATTAAAACTAAAATTGTTCTCAACAACTCATGTCTTAATTTTTCATCCATTTTTTCCGAAAGTTCTTCAAATGCTTCTTTTGAACTCACGCTTGTTAAATTTTCCTTGATAACGTCTCTTGAAGCAAGATATTCCGAATACCACTTTTCATATTTATCAGAAACCATAATAAGATGATATCTTATTATATCCGCTATTCTCTCTGCCGTTTTAATATACAGATTTGTCATTTATTTTCTCCTCTCAAATAAAAAAGTGCGTTCAGAAGAACGCACCGAAAAAGTACCTCTCCTGACGCCAATCAACTAATATCCGTTCACAACAAGAGGATATTATAGAGAAGTACCTTTTACCAAAGATACTTTCTCTTGTTGTAAACAAAATATTCAATTAGTTGATTGGCAATTTCTATCATACCACATTCACTGAAAAAATGCAATAGTTATCGGTAAATTTTTTTGGGAATATCCCCCATTATGCCCTCATATATTGTAATAAAAAAAACGGCTTGAAGCCATAGTAATTTGGGGGTTTTAAATGAAAGACTATATTGAGGACAGAGTCCTTGAAACTGCACAGTATATTATAGACAACAATGCAACGGTCAGAAGCACTGCAAAAATATTTAACGTCAGCAAATCCACAGTTCACAAAGATGTTCACGAACGGTTACTTAAAATTAACCGTGACCTTTACAGAAAATGTAACGGCGTTCTTGAAAAGAACAAAGCCGAACGCCATATAAGAGGCGGTATGGCAACACGTGAAAAGTATCGCCACGTTCATAACTGCAGTAATGAAAAGTTTGCAGAACGTTAACATTTTTGCGATATTTTACACTTGCATTATATAACGACATATGATACAATATAAGTATAAAACGAAAGGTAGATTGAAAGATGCTTATACAGGAAACAAACAGTCACGACCTGCGCATTGCAATGCTTCCGTACACAAGTGCGTTAAAGCTCGTTGATATGTATATAGACACAATCGAAGAAGAACTTTTTACATACAAAAGCCAGAACCCGATTGAGCACGTAAAGTCAAGACTTAAAAGACCAAGCTCAATCGCAAGAAAGCTCGAGAAAAAGGGCTATGAACCCACTCTTGAAAATGCACTTAAATACATTGACGACATTGCAGGTGTACGAATTGTATGCCAGTTTCAGGACGATATTTACAAGGTTGCCGAGGTTATTAAAAATTTCAAAAACATACGCATTGTTCAGATTAAAGACTACATAAAAGAACCAAAAGAGAACGGCTACAGAAGCTATCATATGCACGTTGAAATCCCTGTGCGTATGCTTCACGGTGAAGAAATGGTGAAGGTTGAAATTCAGCTTCGTACTGTTGCAATGGATTTCTGGGCAAGTCTTGAACATAAAATCCGTTATAAGAACGAATCGGATATTCCCGAACATATCAGTGACGAACTCAAGCTTTGTGCAACAATGGTAGAACAGATGGATGACCAGATGCAACATCTTAATAATGAAATCGAACAATTGGATTAAAAAAGCTGAATCAATTTAGATGCAGAATAACCGCAACGCACCCGACGGCGTACATAGGTACGTCAAGCGGTGCGTTGCGATTATAATAAAAGCACGAACTCTTTGAGTTCGTGCTTTTATGGTCTGCGCTAAATTCATCAGCGTGTTATATGTTTTGGCACTCCGTCTTCCGTAATTACCTGCACATCACCAAGTATAAGCGGTCTTGCGTATTTCATAAATGCCTCTGTCACATCGTTTGAATTTTCTGATATGAATTCATCAGGAACTTTTCTTTCTTTGTTTGCAACGTCGGCTACGTTATTTTCAATAACGGTACATACATAGTCGCCTGTACGTTCAAACGCCATTACAACGCCCGTTCTGCCCTTTATTGCAGCATGTGCGGCACGTTTGCCGATATGCTGTGATTCGTTAAGGTCGGTAAGTGACGTGAAATGTCCTCCACAACGCTGAAGAACGTTAAGTTCAATACTTCTCATCTTATAACCGAATTCTTCCTTTAAGAAGCCCTCAACCACCTTTGCACAGCCGGCAAGCTGAGCATGACCGAATATATCGTGACTCTGTGTTGTCTGTGAACAATAGTATTCTCCGTTCTCGTCTCTTATTCCCTCTGACACTGCTATAATTATATTAGTTTCGGGACAGTTTCTGACATCTTCAATTATCTTTTCACGGCTTATGGGGCGTTCAGGCAAATAAATCAGATGCGGTGCGGTTGAGTTTGCACTTCTTGCAAGTGCCGATGCAGCCGTGAGCCAGCCTGCGTTTCTGCCCATTATCTCGATTATTGTGATTGATTTTTCTGCGTAAACACCGCTGTCACGTGCAACCTCTTTTACAGATGATGCTACAAAACGTGCCGCTGAACCAAATCCCGGTGTGTGGTCAGTTCCGGCAAGGTCGTTGTCTATAGTTTTCGGTGCACCTACAACAGAAATATCTATATTATGCATCGTTGCATATCTTGACAACTTATCCACTGTATCCATAGAATCATTGCCGCCGATGTAGATGAATTTATTGATTCCGTTTTCTTTAAAAACATCAAATATACGCTCATAAATCTCAGTATCTGTTTCCGGGTCCGGAAGCTTTATACGACACGAACCCAAGTATGAGCCCGGTGTATTTTTGAGAAGCTCACGGTTTTTCGGGTCACTGAATGTTTGGTTAAGATTTAAAAAATCGTTGTTTATTACTCCCTTTATTCCGTTTACAGCACCCAGTATCTCTCCACCAACCTCAAGTGCACCCTCAATTACTCCTAAAAGCGTCGCATTGATTGCCGCTGTAGGTCCGCCTGACTGTGCTACTGCAAATTTTCCGTTTGTCATAAGTTTTATCCCCCGTATATATCATTTTCCTTGATTATACTATATTTCCATTATAAAGTCAAGACAAACACTATATATTGTTTTCTTTAAAGCCCCATAAATTATAAACCATAGATAAAAAATGCACCATCCTTAAAAAAACATTGTGCAATTTTACGCTTTTTTTCTATAGACAAGAACACGATAATATGTTATAATGATGATGTAATAGTATTTAAAATAATTTTCGTTAAAAACTATTATTTTTGTAAATAATAATAACAAACGAACAGAAATGAGGGATTCTAATGAAAAATATCTACCCGGAATGGGAAGGTTTTGTAACCGGTAGATGGTGCAACGAGGAGATTGACGTACGTGAATTCATACAGCTCAACTATACACCGTATGAAGGTGACGATTCGTTCCTTTGCGATGCAACAGATGCAACAAAACAGCTGTGGGATCAGGTTCTCACATTTATGAAACGTGAAAGAGAAGCAGGCGGCGTTCTTGATATGGACACCCAGGTTGTTTCAACTATAACCTCACATGGTGCAGGTTATATAAATCAAAAGCTTGAAAAGGTTGTAGGTCTTCAGACTGACAAACCGCTTAAGCGTTCACTCCAGCCGTTTGGCGGAATAAGAATGGCTGAAAGCTCATGCGAGTCTTACGGTTATAAGGTTGATCCGGAAATCAGCGAGATATTCTCAAAGTACCGCAAGACACATAACCAGGGCGTATTTGATGTATATACTCCCGAAATGCGTCTTGCAAGAAAGTCTGCTATTATAACAGGCTTACCTGATGCATACGGCAGAGGCAGAATCATCGGCGACTACCGTCGTGTGGCTCTTTACGGTATAGACAAGCTTATAGAAGATAAGCAGAATCAGAAGGCACAGCTTGAAGGCGAAATGACAGAACACACAATGCGTCTTCGTGAAGAACTTCAGGAGCAGATTGTTGCATTATGTGATATGAAAAAGCTCGGCGAGATTTACGGCTGTGATATTTCACGTCCGGCAAAGAATGCTCAGGAAGCTATTCAGTGGCTCTATTTCGGTTACCTTTCAGCTATCAAACAGCAGAACGGTGCTGCAATGAGTATCGGTAGAACTTCTACTTTCATTGATATATACATCGAGCGTGATATTAAAAATGGTACACTCACAGAAGCTGAGGCTCAGGAGCTTATCGACCATTTCGTAATGAAGCTTCGTATGGTTAAGTTTGCAAGAACTCCTGAATACAATTCATTGTTCTCTGGCGACCCGACTTGGGTAACAGAATCAATCGGCGGTATGGGTACTGACGGAAGAGCCCTTGTTTCAAAGACTTCATTCAGATACTTGCATACATTGTCAAACCTTGGTCCTGCGCCGGAGCCGAACCTTACAGTTCTCTGGTCACCCAGACTACCCAAGGCATTTAAGGAATTCTGTGCAAAGATGTCAATCAAGACTTCATCAATCCAGTACGAGAACGATGATATGATGCGTGACACTCACGGCGACGATTACGCAATCGCTTGTTGCGTATCTTCAATGGTTGTCGGTAAAGAAATGCAGTTCTTCGGTGCACGTGCTAACCTCGCAAAATGTTTGCTTTACGCTATAAACGGTGGTGTTGACGAGCGTATGAAAGTTCAGGTTGGTCCGAAATACAGAGCTTGCGAGGGAGAATACCTTGACTTTGACGACGTTATGGAGAAGTTTGAAGCTATGCAGGAATGGCTTGCAGGTTTGTATGTAAATACACTTAACTGTATCCACTATATGCATGATAAATACTGTTACGAGAGTGCACAGATGGCACTCCACGACAGAGACGTCAAGAGATATTTCGCAACAGGTATTGCAGGTCTTTCAGTTGTTGCCGACTCATTGAGTGCTATTAAGTACGCAAAGGTAAGACCGATTCGTGACGAAGACGGCGTTTGTGTTGACTTTGAAATCGAAGGTGACTTCCCCAAATACGGTAATAACGATGACCGTGTGGATGAGCTTGCAGTTTCTATCGTTCATAAGTTTATGGACATGATAAGAAAGCATCACACTTACCGTGACGGTATTCCGACAATGTCAATTCTTACTATCACATCAAACGTTGTTTATGGTAAGAAGACAGGTAATACTCCTGACGGTAGAAAAATCGGTGAACCGCTTGCTCCGGGTGCTAACCCGATGCACGGCCGTGACTGTTGCGGTGCTGTGGCATCACTTGCCTCAGTTGCAAAGCTTCCGTTTAAGGATGCACAGGACGGTATTTCAAATACCTTCTCAATCGTACCCGGTGCTCTTGGTAAAGACGATGCTGTATTCCACGGCGAACTCGACCTTGATGCACTAAAGAACTCATAAATTTTAGTTTAATTAAGAAAGGAAGATGACTATGTCACAACAGGTAGAAAATCTTGTAAATATGCTTGATGGTTATGTTGAAAAGGGTGGCCATCACCTTAATGTAAATGTATTTAACCGCGAAACACTTCTTGATGCACAGAAGCATCCGGAGAACTATCCCCAGCTTACAGTACGTGTATCAGGCTATGCAGTTAACTTTATCAAGCTTACAAAAGAACAGCAGGATGACGTTATTTCAAGAACGTTCCATCAGTCAATCTGATAATGGGGCGTATTCATTCACTTGAATCTTTCGGCACGGTAGACGGCCCGGGAATACGATATGTAGTCTTTTTCCAGGGCTGTCCCATGCGATGCCTTTACTGTCATAATCCTGACTCACAAAAAGCAGGCGGTGGTACAAAGATGTCCGCTGACGAAATACTGAAAAAGGCTTATGATGTGCGTGAATTTTTACGCAACGGCGGTATTACTGCCACAGGTGGCGAACCGCTCATGCAACCTTTCTTCTTGCTCGAGCTTTTTCAAAAAGCAAAAGAGCAGTATAACTTCCATACATGTCTTGATACTTCCGGAGTATGCTTTACAGAAGAAAGAAAAGAACTTTATGCAGAAATTTTAAAGTACACCGACCTTGTTATGCTTGACATAAAACATATCGAGCCTGATGAGCATTTAAAGCTCACAGCGCAAAAGATAGACAAAGTTCTTGCCTTTGCAAGATTTGTATCAGAGAACGGTGTTGATTTGTGGATTAGACACGTTTTGGTGCCGGGCATCACGCAAAATGATGACCAACTATATAAACTCGGCAGATTCATAGGTGAATTAAAAACGTTAAAAGCAGTAGATGTTTTACCCTATCATGATATGGGTAAGGCAAAATACCAGGCATTGGGTATACCTTATCCCCTGCCCGATACTCCGATACCGGACAAGAACGATGTTATAAAAGCACGAGAAGTTGTTATTTCCGGTATACGTGATACATTAAAAGAACAACAAAAAAAAGCCTGACGGCGTTTTTTTAGTTTCAGAATACAATTATTATTATCGCAAGAATCACAATCAGATGTACAGGATAGAATACATACCACGTCCATTTGGGCATATTCCCTCGCTCACCATTATAGAACGGAAGCAGGAACACCGATATGAACCCACCAAATCCTGTAAGCCAGCCATATAATGTTGCATATAGAAGTCTACGTGTTTCCAAAATTTCTATAACAGGTCCAACTGCTGTATATGCAATTCTCATAAGGAGTATTGCAACAAGCCATATTATCTGTTTTTTCTTTGAACCATAGAACAAGCCAAAACCTACTATCCAAAGTATCGCCCAATATCCCCAATCGCTGTATTTACCCAGACGCAGTGCCGCAAACATTGCAAGAACCTTTATGATTAGGTTGTAATCAGATTTAAGAACTGTCAACAGTGACAAACCAAGGAACAGCGAGAATATAACATTTCTTGAATGGAATACATCCACAATCATCGCATTAAAGTTCTGAGGAATCGCACCCCACCGCATATATAGATAATACGGTATCTGTGATATTGCAGCAAATACCGCCATTCGAATTATGTACTTGCCGATATTATGTGTTTTGTGATAGCCTTCTGCCACAAAATAACACATAATTATAATTGTTGTTCTGCCTATAAAACGCATTATGTAGTACACAGACGGAATCGGTGCAAACACCGACGTATGGTCAATCAGCATCGCCAATACGGCTAATAACTGTAAAACGGATCTGTTAAAACCTTTCCATTTAGTTAGTGAGTTTTGCAAAATTGATCCACTCCTTTCGCTATAGCTTCGCCTATTTTATCTGCTTCTGTTTTTAATATATTTAAATCAGCTGTATTGTCAAAGAAACCTACTTCAAGATATCCACAAGGCACAGGTGATTTACAGAACGCAATCAACTCCGGCTCCCACGCTATTACGCCATTGCCATGCAAAGACAACGATGTCATATTAACTATATTGTCATTGCAAAGTTTGCCAAGCTCGTTTGATTGAGCAGTGTATGTCGGTTCAATCCATGCCTGGTCATACGGATCTTCAGCCGTTATATAAGCTGTACCTCTACCACTTCCGCCCGATGCGTTTGCATGTATACATATATAAACTTCTGCATCAGGTGCCTTTGCTGTATCATTACCCGGATGACAATACGATAAACGTTTCGTTATAGACGGATTCTCATCATTCGATGTTCTGGTAAGCCGTACCGTATACCCCATTGCCTCAAGATGTTTTTTCGCAGCAAGTGCGTTTTGAAGATTTATATCAGGCTCTGTATTTCTGTCACCGTTCCCTATAGGATACCAGCAAGCCCCGTTAGGCGTTACTCTTCCGTTACAGCCACTGCCTTCACAGTTGACTACAGATGAGCCTTTTTTATAATGTCGCCACTCGCCCCATGCACCTGAACTGTTCTGAACCCATCCCGATGCTCGTTTTTCATCAGCACTCATAAGTGATGATGATTTTCCGTGACCAGGATCAATTACTATTATCTTTTTCTTGGTTTCCGTTTTATCGTTCGGTTTGTCCTGTGGCTCTTCCTGTGGAGCAGGAGTTGCTCCCGAAACCACCGGAATGTCATTCTCGTCAGATACTACGGTGTCCTCAACTTTTTGACCTTCATCCGCAATTTCCTGTGGTGTAATATTCATTTTTACGATATGGCATATCTCAAATACTATTGTTAATGCAAGCACTGCTATTATCGTTATTTTTATATAATTTTTAAACACTATCATCTACCTCGTTTTTTTTGTTAAATAAATCAATTATTCCGCCGTATACTTCTGCTGAATGTGATTTGAAATACTCCGCTATACGTTCAGCCTCGTCTCGTGTGCCCGCATAGAGCCGTAAAGACATTATGAGGAGTTTATCGTCATCATAAAGATTGCACTCGGCATTGAACTCATTCTCGTTTATAGGGTCAATTCCTGCCCTCACAGCCTCACGTCTGCGTTTTTCTATGTACAATTCCTTGATTGATTTATCTATCGGTTCACGAATAATAAGAGGTATCTGTGTATAAAAGAAATCTATTACGTATCTTCCCTTTTGCGTCAGGTCATAAACATATATCATATCACTTATGCGTCTTGCACTTACGTGTCCCGTTTTTACAAGATTATCAAGCCCAAGCTGTAAATCCGTAAAACTAATTTCGCAATTTTCCTGAACCGTTGTTAAAAGATCAGTGTATGCAAGTGGCTCATCTGCGCCTTTTATAGCATACAGTATTATAAACTGTATCATAAGCTCGTCTTCTATTTCACGGCTATAAAGCATTCTATCCATCCTTGTCACCTGTGTTATTTCAAAAATTAGTTATAATTATATACATTATAACATATTTAAACAAAAAAAGATATACTTTTTCCAAAAAAATTATATTTTATTTTTATCATCTAACTATTGACAACAACACAAAAATCTGTTATAATGATTAACGTTGGTTATCGGGGTGTAGCGCAGCTGGTAGCGCACACGTCTGGGGGGCGTGATGCCGCAGGTTCAAGTCCTGTCACTCCGACCATATATGGTTTTTGAAATGGCTTATTGATGCCGTTTTGAAAACCATATTTTTATTTTTGACCCTAACTTGACCATAATATGTTTTTATTTCAAGCCCTGAATATATTTGTCCATTCTGTTGGCGCTTTCTTTCTTCATAAGATTAGTTGAGTGCGCATACACCTGCAACGTAAAACTTGAAGTATGATGTCCTAGCGTTTCTTGCACAGTTTTTATATCGTCTCCGTTTTGAAGTGATATAACCGCAAACGAATGCCTTAAATCATGAAATCGTTTTTCAGCTATTCCGATACTTCCTACTATCTGCTTATAACGCCTGTACACTCTATGATGATACAGGTGCATACCCATATCATCTGTAAAGACAAGATTTGACCATTCGGTATCATTACCCATCCACGACTTTCCCGCACTTTTTCGTTCTTTTTCTTGTCTCTTTTTTCTTTCCTTCAGGCGTTCTGCTACGCTATTGGATATGTATATTTGTCTGGATTTTCCATTTTTTAATGAGCTAAAGTAAAATTCTTTACGATTACTCCGATTCTTTACAAGTTGCTTGTTTAAGAATACGGTATTGTTTTCGAAATCAATACAATCCCATGTTAATCCGAGAACTTCACTTTGCCTCATTCCTGTAAACAGCGTCACAAAGAACACATCTTCATATTTATCTCCCTTTATCGCTTCAAGAAATTTAGCAATATCCTTTTCGTCCATAGGACTTATTTCTTTTCTTTCTACTTTAGGAATTACACAAGCCTCACTTGCATTATATTTGATATACTGTAATTTGATTGCCTGGTCAAGTATTTTATGAATTACCCCGTGTGTATTTTTAATAGTTTTCGGACTCAATCCCTGTTCCAACATCTTGGTATAGATAGTTTGTATGTCGTTACCAGAAAGTTTCCTTAACTTCTTTGCTCCTATACACGGTCTCAGGTGTGTATCTATTGTTCCCATGTATGTTACCAATGTTGACGGTTTGATATTACTTGTATAGTTTTTCAACCATATATCAATCCATTCTGTTACAAGAATATCTATATTCTCTATATCTCTGTGTTCGTCAATCTTACACAGTGTCAATCTGAGCTTTTCACTCACCGCCTTTTGAGTCTTTCCGTAAATGCTATGTTGTCTTCCGTCAATAGGATCGAAATACCTCGCCTCCCATCTTCCATCATTTCTTTTTCTTATTGTTCCTTCTCCGTTGGTTCTTTTTGCCATATTTATCCTCCTTATCATTCAGCAAAAGAATAAACCAACTCTATAACTACCTTATTATAATAGCACATTTTGTGTCACATAGTCAATAGAGTCTGTTCATTACATTCTGTATTCTAAATTATTTTCTATGTATTGTAACAATTTCCTCTTTGAAATTCTTACTGCTCTTCCTATATATAATAGTCCGTCAAAATTCTTATCGTGTATAAAGGTGTCTGCTGTCCTGAGACTTACCTTCAAAAAATCTGCTACCTCTTGTCTTGTCATTAAAATTTCTTCCATTAAATTCCTCCTTGTGTTAAATAAATATTTGTTCATTAAAATTTTTCTGTAAAACCATCTTCAATTATTCTCCCCATTCTCGGCTCTGTCGCCACAGGCACAGGTACATATGCAGATAATGATATAATCGGATATGAAGATGTTCCCATCTCATGGATTAACCATAACGAGCAGTATGTTATTCTTCAAGTAGATGGTGATTCTATGTATCCTGAATTTCAAGATGGAGACCACGTGCTTGTTCGTGTTCAATCCAGTGTAGATTCTGGTGATTATGGTATTGTGCTAATTGATGTGATAGTGCCGTTATAAAAAAGATTACATATGGTGATGATTGAATTGAGTTGGTTTCTGTTAATCCTATGTATCCCCCTCGTAGGTTTGAGAATGAAGATGTTTTGAATGTAAGGGTATTTGGTTTGGTTAAGAAGAGTTGGCGAAGCTATTTAACTCTCTTAGCTCTTATTCTTTTTACAATTAACAAATATAAGATAATATATATAATATAGTAATTAACCTATTGGTCTTCTTTTTGTTTAAAAATACCCTGAAATCTATCCTTTTAAATCCGCATAACCATCACATTTGTATAAGTTTTTTGTTCTGTTTTTCAATTGAATTATTTTCTACTGAAAAGTGTATATTTTCACACTTTTCGGCATTTTTTATTTGTTAACTTCTCGAATACTTTTTTACCTCCTTTTTCAATGTATTTATGTATGCCTTAAAGCTTTTTCTCGAAATAAATTCGATTTTGCTGTGATGACGGTAATTTTTGATCCATTGTTCATATTTATTTGTGGTATCTGTTATTTTGTTATAAAGTTTTCTCGATATTTCTACAGTAAATATTTCATCTGAATACTTTCTGTAGAACTCGTTTATATTCATAACCTTTCTCACAGTTTTTTCTTCGCACCACTTTTCATACAGAACTTCTACTCGTTCTTTGTCGAGTTCTTTAATGTGTGTTTCAAAACGTTCTAACGTATTACACAGCAATTTAAGCAACCTCGTATGATGACATTCGTCAAGTAGTTTGAACCTGAATTCACAACGTGTATACGGTTCTTTACCCTTGCTTTCCAGATTCTTATCGTAAATTTCGATATCAAACTTCCTCTTTGCCAACTTAAGTGATCTTTTTTTCAAATCTCTTACTCCTCTTATATCCATAACATTCTTTGTGGTGTGTTCCATAGATGCCAGGCATATCAAATATCGATTAAGATTATATACATCCGTATAGCTATTTGCCAAATCAATTGCCACATCATGGCGGTCATACTCCCAGTCTTCTATCTTCATGTCAGATGTTATCTCTTTCATGGCTTTTTCAAACTGACTGTAAGAATAAATGTTACCATGCAACTTGTTTGGATTAATCGGATATAAAAAACCTCTCTCAGTCCACTTATACTTGTCTCTCATAAAATACGGTTTCTTCACCATATCCTCTCCTATTTTTTCTTTTGTTTTTATTTGCACAGTATGTGTCAATACATGTGCGATTTGTATATTGGTCATTTTAACCTCCTGTATATATAATTATTATTTGATCTCAAAGCTCAAATTGATCGAGTTCTTGAGTTCATTGTATTATTCTCTATTAATTTTTTAAGCTTTATAAATTTTTACTCATTTGAGCACTTCACTTTAAAATGAGCACACAAAAAACAGCATTTACTGCCTTGTAAATGCTGTTTTTTTGTAATATTTGCACTATTCAATTTTATTTACTATAATAATTTTGTGTTTTTTGTAGAATTTTAAGTTTTTTCGGGCATTACAACTTTTAAATTGTAATAACTTTTCCAACACCTGATATACATTCTTTTTATCGTATTTTATCGACTATTATTGGCTACTTTCCAAATAAAATTTATACTTTCCATATGCAGAGAAATTTCAGATAAAAATATATCTGTAAAGTATTCTTTTACATATTTCATACTTCTATATTGCTCTACCAGCAAACTCAAGTTTATCGTTTTAGGATTCTTTCTAAACATAGCTCTGGCAATTTCAAAACACATCAGGGCTTCCGCCATTTGTCCTATTGGTTCTTCTACAGAAATGTAGATACCGATATCTTTAAGACACTCAACATATTTATCATACCACTCTTTTTGCTCGCTATTTACAAAATTTATCTTTGCATATTGATCCATTTCCTCTTCTACATCATCCTTGAAGATTTCTTTCCTTTTTTGATCTCCTCGGTGACATTAAAGATTTCTTCCTTTGGTTCTTTAATTATCATCTCACAGTCCAATGCATCCAAAATCCTGCATAATGTACTCAAATTGGGTATACTTTTGCCCCTTTCAATCTTCGATATTACCTGTTGAGAATTTCCTGTGATTTCACCTAACTGAACCTGAGACAATTTTTTTGCCTTTCTCGCCTTGATTATCTTTCTTATTATCTTTTCTTCCGTGCTCATACTTTATATCCCTTCTACTCCATTACTATCCCCAATAGCTTCCGATGCGTATTAGCCCGAGTTTGCCGATTTTGTAAATGAAGTTAATATTCTCGTTGCGGCTGCAGAGAATATATCAATATTAAAAACATATTTTCCCGGGGTTCAGTATATTTTTAGTATCGAACACACTTTTAATCCCTTTCATAAGTTCAATTTGCATTGATCCATACTGCTTTTTTAAATATTCTTTTTTAGCATAACCAATTCCGTGCTCACCTGAAACCAGTCCACCCATTTCTTTTGCTTTTTTATACATTTTATCAAAACAAGTACTAAGCACCGCTTCCCATTTTGAATCATTCAGCTCATCACGACAGATATAGATATGCAAATTTCCGTCTCCTGCATGTCCGAAGCTTGGTATTCTCACTTTTAATTCATCCGCAAGCGCATGAGTGAATTTAATATATTCGTCTATTTTATTTACAGGCACAACCACGTCACATTCATCCATCTCGCTGGTTGATGACTTGATCGCCTCCAAAAATGCACCTCGTGCAGACCATACTGCTTTTTTCCGTTCTTCTGTATCTACAATATATACATCTAAAGCTCCTATTGAAAGACATAAATCTGCAACCATTTTCATATCAGACTCTACCTGCTCATCCGTGTTCCCGTCAAATGCCAAAAGAATATATGCATCATTTTTTGTATCAGGGAACTTCTTTCCAAGATAGTTTTCCGAAAAGAGAAGCGTATCTCTTGACATATATTCTATCGCTGTTGGAGTAACTTTTGATCTGAAAATCTTTGGCACCGCTTCTATAGCACTTTTCATATCATCAAAAGGTACCAAAAGACTCACGGATACCTTTGGTAATGGAACGAGTTTTAATATTGCCTCTGTTATAACACAAAGTGTTCCTTCAGAGCCTACCACAATATCTTTCAGAGCATATCCTGAACTGTTTTTGGCGATTTTTCCACCCAGTTTCATTATTTCACCATTTGGCATGACTACAGTAAGCCCTCTTACATAATCTCTTGTAACACCATACTTTACCGCTCTCATACCTCCGGCATTTGTCGAAATATTCCCTCCGATTGTTGCAGACTTTTCACCCGGATCGGGCGGATAAAGAAAATCATTTTCTTCACAAAACGCTGCAAGCTCCATTAAAAGAACGCCGGGCTGAACAGTTACCGTTAATGTGTCAGCATCAAGCTCTAAAATCTTGTTCATTCGTGTTGTTTCAATAAGTATTCCGCCATAAACCGGAACTGCTGATCCCACAAGACCTGTACCGCTGCCTCTGACCGTAACAGGTATTGTTCTTTCGTATGCAAGTTTCATAATTTCAGAAACTTCTTCCGTTGTATGTACTCTTACTAAAACTTCAGGCATTTTTTTAATACCGCCGAGCTCATCATGAGAATAGTCGGAATTTATGCCATCACCAAATATAACGTTTTCATCACCTGATATACTTTTTAGTTTCAATATATCGTCTGCATTTACTTTATTGTACATCCTGCTTCGCCTCCTTTATTCTTTCGATAAGACGAGGTAAAACTTCGTTTACGTCACCTACAACGGCATAGTGTGCTACATCAAATATAGGTGCGTTTTTATCCATATTCACTGCCACAATGCAGTCAGCAGATTTCATACCTGCTGCAAACTGAACGGCTCCAGAGATGCCAAGACATATCAAAAATTTAGGTTTAACCGTCCTTCCTGAAAGCCCAATCTGGTGTTTTGCACTGTATATATTCTCTTCAACAAGAGGTCTTGTGCAAGCCACAACGCCCCCTAAAAGGTCTGCAAGCTCTTTTGCCAAACCACGCTGGGGTTCACTCATTGCACCTCGTCCAACAGCTACAATTACATCTGCTTCAGAAATATCCACATCCGTTGGTTTATCTTCCGAAGATATTATTTCTATATCGGAGTTAAGTTTCAACGATGACGTATCCATCTTTATGATTTCGCCTTTTGCCATTTCTGTAGGTTTTGGTTCTGCAAAGACCTTATAACGTGCAGTGCAAAATTGCGGTCTTGTATCAGGCGAAATTATCTGTGCCATAATATTACCGCCAAAAGCCGGTCTTATCTGAACAAGATCGGTATTTTCTTTCATTTTAAGTACAGTACAGTCTGCTGTAAGACCCGCCCTGCAGCGAGCAGCAACTCTTGGTGCAAGCTGACGCCCTAAATTTGTTGCTCCTATCAGGATTGATGATGGTTTAACTTTATCAATAAAATCGCAGAAAGCTTCTGTATACGGTTCGATTTTAAAACATTCAAAAGACACATCATCGTAAACAAAAACCTTGTCTATACCATAATGCAAAAGCTCTTCTACACTCTTTCCAAGGTTGCTTCCAATCACAAGCGCATACACAGGATGCCCTGTGATTTTTGCAAGCTCCTGTGCTTTTCCGCAAAGCTCATACGTAACACGGTGTATTTTATCGCTAAAATGGTCTACATACACACATATTCCTTTCCATAGCGACTTATCAACTGAAGCCTTGACTTTTTCAATATATTCTATAACACCGTCGCTTTTTCTTACGCACATTTTACACATCTTACAGGCTGAAGAAATATCAAGCTCACCGTTTGCATATGAAATTGCACCAAACGGGCATATTTTCACTAAAGACTCTGCAACAGCTGATGTTATTCTATCTTGATTTATAACTAGTTTTCCCATAACGCTTCCCTCCTCTATACTAACTTGAGGGCACATATCAGCTGACAAAGTTTATCTGACTGCTCATCAGCATCTCCACCAATTGTGTGCTTATCTGTATTTTTTGGAGGTGGGAAAATCCTTTCCACTTGAGTTGCAGACCCCGAAAGGCCGTAATTATCAGGGTTGCGGTCATCAAAATCATCAAGCGATATGGTTTTAACCATATCATCTGTTACGCTTTGTTTAACCTTATAAGAAGGAAGTCTCGGTGTGTTTATATCCCCATCAACTGAAATCAGACATGGAGTTTTAACAGTCATATTTACAATCTTATCATCAAGAACGGCTGTCATAAACACCTTGCTATCTCTTATTTCTTTAACATCAATAACATTTGCCACGTTTGGTATATCAAGAAATTCTGAAACCTCCGCTCCAACCTGTGCAGTATCTCCGTCAGTTGTCTGTTTTCCGCAAATAATCATATCAAAATCACCGCATTTTTTTATCCCCTGAGATATCGTATATGCCGTTGCAAGCACATCAGCACCAGCAAATTTGCGGTCAGAAATAACAGTTCCTGATTTTGCACCCATGCATATTGATTCTATAATTACACTTTTGGCTTGTGGAGGACCCATTGTTATAGTGTTAACTTCGCCATTATATTTCTCTGCCAATGACAATGCCATTTCAATAGCATACAGGTCGTATGGATTCATTTTGCTTTGAACCCCATCCCTTTTAAGAACTCCTGTTACCGGATCAACCTCAACATTGTTCGAACCCGGAACCTGTTTTATGCAAACTATAATTTTCATTTTTATACGCCCCCTGTTAGTTATTTATCCTTTACCTGGAAACAAGCAATGCACCAAAGAATATAAAAGCATTTAAAATTAATTTATTAAAAAGTTTTATTTACCAAACCGGATAAAAATTCATTGTTATGCCTGTCAAGTAAGATACGGTGCAAATAACGTTTTCTCATCAACTCCCAGCTTACGTGCAACCTCCTGTAACCGCTTTGGATTGATTATTCTGAAAAGTGTTGGTTCTTCTTTTTCTTTCGTTATTGCCGTTGCACAGTCCTTTAAGCGCTCATATGTCTTTTTGTCATAGCCTGAAATAAGCACTTCAACAGGTGATACTTCGCTTTGTGCAAATGCCTGAAATACCTCGTGTTCTATTGCTCCATCAAATGCAAATTCTTCTACATGCTTTTTTTCAGAATCAAAAGACATATATCCGATAAGTTCGTCTTTGCCGGTAAATACAGAGATTGCTTCTCTGTAACCACTTTTTAACGACGGCATAAAATCACATTCTTTGCGTTTTACGTACTCTGTTTTGCTTTCCGAGAGCTTTTGCAATGTCAGCACATCTTCATTCCGCATTTGTCTGAATTTGTATTCTGATATTGCTTTTGGTTCAAACGCGAGCAGATATTCTGTTTCTCCTTCATAATAGCCGTATCGACCGTATCGTATCTTATCGCCATGAAGATAGCAGATATCTGCACACTTTTCACATTCCTCATTTATTTTTTTGAGGATTTCAGACATTACGCCTTTTCCTCTATAATCCTCGTGTACTGCCACATTACCGTTTGCAATAAGCTTTATATGCTCACCGCCTACTACGTAATCAAGCGGATACATAGCGGCTGTACCTATCAGTTTTCCGTCTTCAAACACACCGTAATGTGATTCTGTTGCGTACTCATTGGCCTGTCCAAATATTCTCGGGAACAGCTTTTCAAAGTTTGTTTCCTTTTCATTACGTTTTGTAAACGCTGCGGTAAGCAAATCACGAAGCTCATAAAACTCTTCTTGTTTCAGTTTTCTGATTTCCATTCTTATTCCCCCTTATGTGATGCTATTGCTTTGGGGATACTGAAATCATTTTCTTCAAGAAGTCTTTCAGATGTTTCCGTGTCTGTACCGAGTATATCTGTTACTATGCCAATCATTCTTGCACGCAACTTAATATTTGTCGGGCTAAGGTTTATCATAAGATTTTCATATACCTTTCCGGTCTTTACCATTGCACAGGTGGAAATCATATTAAGCACCATCTTCTGTGCGTTTCCGGCTTTCATTCTCGTTGAGCCTGTTATTACCTCAGCTCCCGTTTCGGTAACCATTGCATAATCTGCAACCTCTGCTATTTTACATTCACGGTTGCATGAAAGCGATGCTGTTACACAGCCAAGCTCTTTTGCCACCTTGAGTGCCGAAACAACATATGCCGCATTACCTGATGCTGATATTCCGATTACAATATCGTCTGATGTGATATTCCTTGCAAGCAGGTCTTCCTTGCCACGTTCTGCAGAGTCCTCGGCATTCTCCGATGCTCGCACTAATGCAGATTCACCGCCGGCTATTACCGCAATAACCGTATCATAATCAACTCCGTATGTAGGCGGGCACTCCGCAGCATCTGCTACCGCAATTCTGCCCGATGTTCCACAGCCGACATATATTATTCTTCCCCCTGCCTCAAGTGCTTTTGTTGCTGCATCAACTACGGGGACTATCTCTTTTAATGCTCTGTCTACTGCAAGAACAGAGTTCATATTCTCCTTGCTTATCATATCAAGCATTTCGTATGTTGATGCTTTGTCAATATTTTTAGTTAACGGATTTCTCGCCTCTGTTGCTGATTTCATATCTGTTTATGCTCCCTTTCTGATTTTGTTGTAGTCATCGGCAAAAACCTTATGGAATTCGTCCATATCAATTACTGCTGCATCCTCATGACAGAATTTCAATGTTGCTACTACCGCACCGTAAATCTGCGGTAAGTCAGGAAAAATAAAGTTATACTTATCATCCAGTATGTCTTTCAGACATACTGTAATTATATCACTGTCCTTTGTCAGTCCGCCCGATATAATGACATCACAATTTTCATCATTAAAACCACATCCGTTTGCAGACTCAATAAGAAATGCAATATGCTCCATATTTCGCTTAATAATTTTCTTTGCAACCTTATCACCTTGTCTGTATGCTTTAAATGCATACGGTGCAAAGCTTGCTATAAAATCACGCTGGCCTGAATAGAACTCGTTTAATCTGTCAATTGCGCGACCGCCGAGTTTTTCCTCCGCAAGCATTGTAACAAGGCTTGGCTCACCAAAACCGTCATTTAATGCAAAACATTCACGCAGAATATCACAGCCGATATCATAACCACTTCCGGCTCCGTCGAAAAGATACCCCCATCCGCCATACCGGGTAAGCTTCTCACCGTCCCATGCAAACGCAGATGAACCTGTGCCGCATATTACGGCTATGCACTTGTTAACTCCGGGTACACTGTGAATAACATTTATTATATCTGAATTAACAAAGACCGGTATATCACCGACTCGTGTTGCTATAGCATCAGTTAAAAGCTCATTGTTCCCGTGTGTCAAACTACCGGCAATCCCTGCAAAAATACCTGATGCCTGTGTATCTGACAACAGCTCACTAAGTCCACTTACAAGATTTTCCTTTGCACCTTCTGCTCCTATAACATTGGGATTGGTGCTACCCCGAAGCAGATGCTGTACAATGTGCCCATTCTCATCGAATGAAACAAATTCTGTCTTTGTTCCGCCTCCATCAATAGCGATAAATTTACGATGATGTAAAGGATCATTTTTCAAAAGCTCACCTTTTAAACACTCTGTTGTATTTATAAAATCCATTTTTCCTCCATATGTTCTGAAATAGTAGCAGAAAATCTTTTTTCTTATGGAATCTCAATATCCGCATAAAGTGGCGAATGGTCAGTAGAACCAAGAATTTCCTCATTTACTACAATATCCTGTCTTTTAACTATAACATCATTTTTAAACGTGACAATATGATCTATTGAGTTTTCATAACCTTCATTCGTCGGTTTTCCATAAAATTTACCGTCTTCACCTTTTACGGGATATCCGTGGTACGTACAGAATTTCGAATGGTTATCAGTCAGCTTATAAGATGTGTATACTCCGTTTTCTTCAAGATATTTCATTGCCATGCTATCGGTGGTACAATTGAAATCTCCAACAGCAAAAACAACCGCATCATAATTATTCTTTATATATGTCATTTTATCAAGAAGCTGTTTTGCATTATTCTCACGAATTTTATCATGCTCCTCGCCGATTTTGTACCATAAATGCGTACTGCAAATACCAATTCTTCTTCCTGACACATTATCATCTAAAACAGCCCATGTTATGCTCTTATCATCAAACATTGTACCATCATACCAAACCCAGCCACATTCACGTAATGTAAATACTGATTTTTTGAAGAATACAGGTGTCGATGTTTTTTCTCTTATCCCCACACAGACATATTCTTGTTTTAATTCCTCAAAAAGTCTTGAGGTATAGAAATTTTTTGAAAATTCCTGCATACCAATAATATCCGGTGAATAAGCCTTTATCGTATTTAATATTCCGGTTTCTCTCGGTGCTACAGGATTATCAGCATAGTCTGACCAGACATTTATTGTCATTACTCTCATATCATACTCCCTCATTTATATCTCGTGCAAACTGTCAAGTGCCATAAGGCTTCCTGCGATAAATGACGCTTGAAGTCTGCGTACCTCAATATTATAATGCACATAATCCTCATACAGGGGCACATCAATATTGCACGTAAATCCATACAGATCGATAACCGGCACTTCCAACTGTTTCATTACATTTAAAGCTGTTTCATTATAGTTTATAATATCTTTATTATATCTCTTCACATCAGGTGTTTGCGTGTTATGCCACTCATCATCAACAGGCGTTGACGTAAGCCACACGACTTTTTTATTCCGCTCTTTGGCTAACTGAATTATTTTTTTCAGATTTTCCTCATAGGTTTTTATATCTACCTGATTATCTTTGTCAAATATTCTTATATCGTGAAGTCCGCAATTAAGAACCAACACATCATAATCAAGTTCCGGATTATCGCAAAGATATTCCCAGACAAGATTACTGTCACCACCGTTTTGTAATCCGCCTTCGTTTATATCACATCCGGTGATAAGACGACCTTTTCTTTCATATTTGAAATAACCGTTCACATACTGCTCTAGATATGGACCATAATGTATAGATATGCTATCACCAATAATAAAAATTTTCTTCATATTTTTTGTCCTTTCACTTTAACAGTCTTGAGAAAATTGCGGCAACCTCAGCGCGTGTAGCTGATTTTTTCGGATTGAAGTTTCCGTCATCATCACCCTGCAGAATACCGTTTTTGTACATCACAGATACTGCAGTCTTTGCATAATCTGAAACATCGCTAAAGTCGTTACAGTTTGCATTTTCTGCTGTTTCTCCTTCATAGAATGCACGGTAAATAAGTACGCAAATATCCTGTCTTGTAATGTTATATCCGATACCAAAGAAATCGTCCTCAATACCGTTTACTATCCCTGCATTCACTGCAGTTACTACATAACTGTAGTACCACGCATTTTCTGACACATCACTGAATGGTGTTTCGTAATTGCTGATGTCTGCATCCATCGCCGTTACAAGCATCTTTACAAACGCCTCACGTGTTATTGAATCATTCGGTCCGAATGCACCGTCATCGTTACCGTTAACTATGCCACGCTTTGTTAAATCCTCAATTGCGTTGTACGCCCAATGTGATGGCGTTACGTCACTGTATGTATACTTCGGTGCAATAGGTGTCACCTCCGGCACCGGTGTTACCACACCGCCTGCGGATGGGTTTGCCGGCGATGTTCCACCGCCCGTGCCAACCGGTACTCCACCGATAGCCGTTGTACCTTTAACTTTTACAGTGACAGTATCCTCACGGTATTCATCTGCAAAATACACCTTTACATTAAGTGATACATCGGTATCTACCCCAGGTCTTGTTACTTTTCCGTCAATGCCAAGAACTGCAGTATCAGATGATGTATATGATATATTCGAGCCGTTCGGTGCTTTAGCCGGCAATGTCAGGTTGCCTGTTACTGCACCGAGATTGGTTGATGAAATTTGTGTAATAACCCATGCCAGGTCTTCTTCTAGTCTCTCGATTGTTTCTTCTTCCTCTATCGGCTTTACTATTAATGAATATACAATATGCGTGTTCTCATATCCGTTCTCTATTGTTGCAGTGAAAAGAACATTCCTATCCGCATCAACAGCTCTTGTAACCTTACCGTCAGTTGTAACGATTTCAGGATCGGATGATGTATAGTTTACCGTCACACCATCTATCCGGGGCAGAACAAGGTCGCTTCTGATGGCATGTACATTATTGTTCATAGTAAACGCCTGATCAAATTCCTCGACTATACCGGCAATATTGCTCGAATACGGATATGTAATACTGTATTCAGAAACACGCAGATAGAACCGCTTTTGTGCAAATCCGTCTCTGTACACAAGGTTAGCAGTAAGAAATACTGAGTTTACACCGTCAGAAAAACTTGCTCTTGATATAGTTCCTTTAAAGTTGTCCCCGTCAGGTTCAATTCTTAAAATTGCGTTATTAGAGCTTTCCCAACGTATTATTGTTCCGTACTCATCCATTGACGGAAGGAAGAGATCAGTTGTTATATTATCAAGGCTCTCTGTGGTAAGCTCACTGAATTTAAGCGTGTTTTTTGAGAGCGCCAGCACCTCCTCCGCACTTGTGTACGGCAACACTGTAACATTAAAAGTCTTTGATTTTGAGCCTATTACTGCTGTTACAGTTACATTTTGTGGTAACTCACCAACCGCAGGACGGACAACCTTTCCGGAATTTGAAATTATATCTGTATCCGATATTATCCATGCAACATCAAAGCCTTTAAAACTGCTCATTAGTCCGAGATCCATTGTTACAGATTCTTCGCTTTCAAAGCTTATTTTTGAAAAGTCAAGCATATTAATTGCTTCTGTTTCGCTATACGCAAACACTGTTACAGTCTGTAATATAGTCATTACTGCAACAAGTATTGAAATAAGTTTTCTTTTCATTTTTGCCATTGCTCCTTTCTGTAGTTTCAATCGCAAATCAGTCAAAATAAACTATTTCAATAACATTGTCATTTCTCTGACGTGCGTATATATCCATTCCCGGTTGCAAATCAGCAAGCGTTCTACGACTGTATTGGTTTGCATTTCTGTCATAGTGCATCACGATGGTTCCTATGTTTTTCATAAGTGTTACATCTTTATTTGAACGGATATTTATAGCATTCGGGGTTATACCCTTGATATTTCCATAGCTGATAGTAAGGCCTACATCTGACAATGTAGTTGTGCCGACTATTCTGTTTATTAAGAGATCCTCATACCCGTAAGTTGTTTTGTACGCATTGTTGTCATTAAAATTCATAATACGTTTAAACAACACTATCTCCTCACGAAGTTCAGAGTTTTCTGCCTTCTGAATTGTGAGTGCATTTGTTTCATATTGAATAACTGCACCGGCCTGTATCAAATCCGGGTTTTCTGATATTGACATCATTGTTTTTGAAAGTATTCTTGATACTTCCTCCCCGTCCACGATACCGCGGATGACTGTTACTTCTTCGCCGTCATCAAGCTCGGTTGTAAGTTCTGTTACATACATAACCGGAGAGTTTGCAGGGTCAATATATATTTCGCTGCCACCGGTTGATGATGAGTACTCTATAATTGTACCCTTATCATAATGAACAGCACCAACACGTCCGTCCTCTGCCACATCATAAAGTGTTACTCCGTACGAGCTTCCATTTGAAAAAATATCATTGTACTTTCCTACTACGTTATACGAATAATATGCACTGCTCGCAGGTGTTGAGAATACTACAGTATCCTGATCAACATAGTATTTTCCGTCAAAGACTTTATTGTTATAACGGAAAGTTTCTGAATCTGATTTACAGAAATAGTCATCATTCTGTACAGTATCTGCAAGGCAAAGTCCCTCAACGTAGCCGTCCTCGCCGAGATTGTAGGCTATCATCTGCTTTGTTCCGCCTACTACCTCGTACATCTTTTTAGCAGTTTCCTTTTTGTAGCTGTACGCTCCGCCTGTTCTGCGTCCGAATCTTGCTTCGCCGTTTACTACGATGTTCTCGTACTTGTTGTTCTCTGTAAGAACCTTCATTACGAGCATATCCTCGCCATCATACGCAAGCTGGCTTGACCACAGATAACCGTATAGCATATCGTTCTTTCTTGTGTAGAGTGAACCTGTTACCTCTTCACCGTCGTCCGCTACTGTTACCTTTTCGTAGCCTGCTATCTTACCGTATTCTGTGAGGTAGAATCTTCCCTCGGTTCCGATTGATATTTTGCTTATACCGTATGTGTTGCTGTCTGCTGCAGCCTTATATGCCTTATCTATCGAATGTTCAGCTGTTGTGCTTCCGTTCTCGATACTGCAAATCTGTACACCACGTGATGTTGTTCTTGTTCTTGTGATTTTACCTTCTACACTTGTACGTGAGATTATGATACTTGCATTCTCACCGTTTTTGTCTGTGCTTACAGATATTACATCACCCGGCTGTAGCTCTGACATTGTAACTTCATTACCACCGTAGTAGATTCCTACGTGCTCGTAATCCTCAAGGTCAAGGTTTCCGCCGTATGTTGCGTAAATCATTGTATCTGTTGCTCTTGATACTACCTTTGTCTTGTATTCCTTAATCTGTACGGTTTCAAATGTTCCGTTGTTATCAAGGTCTGTTATTGTTACATATCCGTCTGCAGGCTTCATTATTGCATTTGTTACCTGTGCTGTCGGTAGCTGTCTGCCGTTGTAGTATACATTTGTCGGTGTCTCGATTGCTTCACTTTCGAGCTTATCGTTCTTGTAGTAATTAAACTGTGTCTTTGTTGTAGTTGATGCTATATCGTCGGCATCGACTGTTATTGATTCCACAGCCTGACCTACCGGTCTTATGTGTGAGATTACATTCTCATAATCTTTTTCTGTTACATAGTACTCTACCTGTCTGCCAAAGAGGCCTGTTGTGTCTATGATACAGTTTTCCATATCAAGCTTGTATCTTACACCGTTTATTACTATTTCGTTATACTTTAAGTTCTCACTTCCGTATGCATCAAAGGTTGCATCTACTCTGCCACGCATCTTCTTATACTTCAGTGTGTCCTCAAGTATGTTATCGGGATTTGTTGTATCCTCCTGTCCGGGCTTTAACATATCTGCTTCAAGACAGTTTTCGATAAGTAAAGCAGCTGATAGTCTGTTTACTGCACCTGTTGTTATTGGTACATCATCAGTTATTCCCAATGTTACTGCCATTGCATTATAGCCCTTGGGGAATCCGCCCTGCTGTTCTGCTATGTTTGCATAACCTAATGCAGATACCAACATCTTTAATGCCTGGTCATATGTAACATCCATATCAATACCAAACAGATTATCGCCGATACCTTCTACTATGCCCATTGCCTTTACTGTGCCGGCATAGTCATATGCCCAGTGAGTTGACGGGATATCCGCAAACTCACCCTCCATCGCAAAGCCGTCCATATTGAGCATTCGAAGTATCATTACTGCGAATTCTATTCTCTTTACAGATGCCTCGGGCATAAACTCTCCGTTCTCGTTACCCTCAACAATGCCAAGGTTATAGAGAAGTTCGATTTCGTTTTTGTTTTTCAGCTCATCTATGTCAATAAGCTTATCGGCAGCCGATACACTGACACAGCCAAGCATCAGTGTAAGAGCTGTTATTACTGATAATATTCTCTTTTTCATCTCTCTCGTCCTCCTCATTTAACTATGACTTCGACTTCTTTTGAGGCTAATCCGAGCCGTGACGTAGAAACACATCTTATCTTTGTCTTACCTTTCTTCATAGCATAGATAGTAGATGTATCTGCATTTATCATTGCCACTCTCTGATCATAAACGTCCCAGATAACGCCCTTTGAATCAGCATCATACGGTAATACCTCATAATCTATTACCATACTATCACCAACATTAAGTTCGATTACGTCATGCTTTATGTTTATCTTATTCGCTTTGACAGAACGGTTAGGATACAAGCCGGAGGGGCTCGTCATAAGCGTAGTATTTTCCCGTATTGCTCCATCCTCACCGTAAAATGATGAATCAAAAAACTCTGCCGGCTCATTGGATACGTGGTATTTAATATTTTCATCGTATCTGTCAAGCAGATATGCATCAAGCTCAAGAAGGTACGGCAGCGAGCTTACAGAGGTTGTCGCAAAATAGTCACTGCCGTTTTCAAAGAACTCTTCATCAGAATTAAAGTTTCTGCGGACATAGTTATTTGCAATCACACGTGCAAGCCTTAAAAAGTCTTCGTGTCCCGTTGCCCTGTATAATGCCACCGCACCATCCATCAACTCAGGATAGTATGCAGTTGATGAAAAATCAAGGTTTGGTTCGGGATTAAAGAAGTCTTCTCCTATATCGCCAATAGGTAGCATATTTTCACATACATCACGCAAAACCTTCCACAGATACTTGATACGGTTTCTGAAAAGTTGAGCTTTTTCCATATTTTCAGCATAACTCTGATCAGCAGGATCGGTAGCTTCAAGGTATTGCACCATCTTATTGAGAGTCATTACCATTCCTGATATATATGCCGGATAAGCTCTGTGAGGTCTCTGCTCTGATTCAATGTTTCCCTTCGCCCAATAGTAACCGTTATGAGGAGCTTTCATATTTTTATTAACATTCAGATACCTCTTGTGTTTTTCATTTCTGTCACTATTGTACTCTTCGTCCCACGCAAGTTCTTTATACTCTGTAATTTCTTCGGATCGCATATACTCCGGACGAATCCAGTTCATATATGAATCAAGCTTGTCAGTCGAAAAGTTATAACGAAGTTTCAGTGAATTATACATGCTTTTTGAGAACTGGTCTGTTAATGCAATTGCAGTATCATAATCACCGTTTTCATAGAAACAGTTGATGACATCACAGAACGGAAGAACAATATCGCCCATAGAAGACATACCACGGATACCCATATACGGGTCAATCATCAGCTCGCCTTCTTCTTCTGTGATATAGCCAAGCTCTACCCACGTATCTTTATCTGTCGGATCATCAGTTCCGTGAACAAGGTTGTTCCATACTCTGTCGCCGTATTCAGGACCTGTATATTTTGATTTATAGTTACTTGCAAGATAGCAGGTATAGCCGAGCGTAGCTGTAAGCTCTGCAAGCTCATGATCCATACCCTTTGTGGTTGCAAGCTCGTGGAATATGCCCTCTGTCCAGGTATTATAAAGTGTGAGCTCCGTTTCGTTTCCGTTATTGTCTATAACCTTTACAACATCGGGATTTGTCTCATCTGCAATATTTCTGTGCTGATATACAACATTTGTACATTCCACACCATCCATCATTACACTGTCAGTTTTTACTGAACGGTAGACAAGCTCATTGTTGCTGTTATAGTACTCACGTTTAAAGTTCTCATCATTGTCCGACGGCCATATGAAGTTTCCGGCAGTGTCAGTGTAAACATAATATGTTATTGCAGAGTTAAGAATAGTCTGCATCATGTTCTTTGACCATTCAAGGGCATAGATATCACCGGTTTCCTGGTAATATTCAAGCATCATCGCTGTCATATCCGCCGCAGTTGTTGTAAATGCAGCACCGCCGTTTCTCTGCAATGGACCACGTCGTTCATCATCAAAGAAACCCGGATCCTGCCACACTGCTTCAAGTGCCGTAGCATATGAAGCATAGGTTGTTGACCAGTGTCTTTCAAACTCAAGTGTTTTGAGGTTACCCATAGCATGACCGGAAAACATCGCACGCACAAGGAATCCCCCCCAGCCGTTACCGTTATTATATGTGTCCCCATCATATACCTTGTTTACACTGTCTGAAAGCATCGGCGAAACAAACGGAACGATGTCTTTAATCTCGTGCGTAACGTTTGCGTTACCGCCATAATATGGAGCACCGGTTTGCATATCCATAGTAATATGTCCGCCCCAGCCAAGTTGAACGCCACTTGTAACAACACCGTCTGTCATCATATATCTGTATATTTCATCCACACGGTCTTTGTATTTTGCGTCCCCTGTAATTTTGCTGAGATTATACATTGTACGCAAAAGATTTGACTGCGACATTACATTCGACGACAAAACCTCTCCCGTTTTCATCGGTAAATATACCGGTGCTTTTGTCTGACGTGAATACAAATCTGACATTAACGGAGTTTTATCGTTAGAAGCATTGTTGAGCGAAGATTCTACGTGCTCTATAACTGATTCAAATCTTGTTTTGTCCATTGAGTATGTGTCAAAATCAAGAAGCGATACTTTTGTTTTTCCAACAACCGATGTATTGTCAACAGAAACTGCCTTTATACCAATGAACTGTTCCTTCGTTGGGTTCTTGGTTACACTAACAACTCCGCTATTACTGTTTATTGACACATAGTCGGGTAGTTCAGGCTCTCCATCAGGGACAAACAATGACCAGTTGAATCTGCCAAAATTTTCTACCTCGTTACCAAACTGATCAAGCACCTTCGCCTTGAACTTATACGTCTTAACTTCCCTGTCACTGCCGGTAATTCGATAAGATGGGTATGTCACACTATATGTACTTTTATCTTTAGCAGTTATTTCAACCTTGTCAGTCCATCCAACTACCTCTATACTCGATGCACTGAGCGGTTGGGTTGAAACTGATAATACATCTGAAATCTCCGAATTCTGTACTTTTGCTTTTACAGAAAAAGTTGCAGGAGCCGTTGAGTTATCTACTATAAGCTCCACCTTATTGCCCGAAGCACCGGCAAGACTTACACCTGACGGTGCATTGACAAGTGACCAGTCTATATTTATATCCGACACATTAACGCCATTTGTGTCTGTAACTGTTGCAGTGTATTCATATTCAACCGCATTATATGCAGGGATTACAGGACGTGTATCCCCCGATATCTTAATTGAGTTAAGATCTTCCTGCATATATATTTTTATATTATCTACAGTAAATCCGGGCGAATACTGTGACTTGATACGTAGTTTATCTACTGTCCCTGACTCGTCTAAAAGGTTAAATCTGCCTATATATTCGCCGTCAGCATAAACTGATGCAAGCTTTGCAAACAAATCCACCTCGACCTTGATATTATAGGTCACATTGTGAAGATATCCACTGATTACCGGTTCGTATTTCGTACCGGCATTGTACGCAATGTTACCATTGTTTGTTTCAATAAGCACAACCGGCGTATCACCGTTGTATATTCCAAGAATGGTGTCGCCATCGCTTGTACTGTACAGTTGCAGAAAATCAAGTTCAAAAGTTATAGTTTTATCTGTGATTTCAGAAAACTCTTTGCTTATCTCCAGCTTTTTGATGTCGCTTTCGTTCTTAAGCCACAATCTTTTTGAGTTTCCTACAGTATCAACATAGACACTGTCTTTATCACCCGAAACAGTGATATCCGAAGGTTTGCCATCAACAGCAAAACCCTCGAAATCCTCACTGTATATAACATTTTCTACTTCTGTTGCCCAACCGGGTACTGTCAATAACGTTACTGTAACAGCGAATGCAAGGATACCGCTTAATATTCTTTTTATGCTCATAACTTTATCCTCCTTCGCCTTAGTATGAAATGATCTGCTTATTGCTTAGTGTCTTTGATTTATCAACAATATACGCCTCAATACGGTAATATTCAACATCTGACAAATCAATCTCGTCAAAGGTTATTGTACCACTGCCTGTGATATTCTCAACAGGGATTGCTCTTGCCGCCACAACATCGCTCTTGTCATATGCAAATATCAGAAGATTAACATCGCCTGTATATCCTGTCTGATTTGTCACAGATACTGACGAGAACTTCTTACCGGTACCGTTTATGCTGTTAATTGCAAACGGAGTTGTATAGGCATCTGCTTTTTTAACTGTAAAGTTGAATACCTTGTTTTCTATATAGTTACCACGGTATACTGTTGCTGTAAGGGATACATCACGGTCATTATCAACCGGACGTACTATCTTGCCCTCATTACTCATTACCCCGGTGTCTGATGATGAATACTTGATTAGGGTTCTGTTAATACCTGTATAGTCAAGGACAAGATTTTCATATACATCACCCTCGTCAATTGAGAGTGAGTTTATTGCTTGTTTTACTGCCTCCTCATCTGATGATGAAAGGTCACGTATAATAAAATTATCAAGATAATATTTCGCCGGGGGACCGCCACGCTCTATATCCATAAACATATATGAAAGATCAGCACCTGACGACTGATAGATATAGTCGCTGAATATCATCTCTCCATCACGCAAAGCACATACAATTCCTGCTGATTTCATTATGATATATGTGAACGTGTACCATTTCTTTGTTTCCATATTCGGAAGATTGGTTGCCTTGCCACCGAACTTTGCAAGCTGAATACCGGGCTTATACACATTCTGAATACCAACAGTTGTACCCTGGAAGCTCGTATCCGCCATAAAGTCAAAGCTGAACGCAACAGAATCCACATCCTTTACCGGCTCATCAAAGAAGAAATAGATGTATTCTGTCTTTGGCGATTCACCGTTGCCGATATATCGCTCAATGCTTACGCACTTATTAGCATCCTGCCACGGCTTGTCAAGTTCAAGCAAATCCTTTTCAAATACAGGGTTCTGTGCTGTTGGCTGTGGTTGTATCTGTTTTTCCCAACGAGAATCCACATCCATTGCAACCGCATTTTCCCATTCAGCAGGCATATCCTCAAAATCTTCTCTGAAAACTACCGTACCCTCTGCCCATACAGTTACTTTGTAGTCTATAGAGGTCTTGATTTCAGGATCGCTCTTTGATGTATAAGTAGCCGTGAGTGTTACGCACTCATCAAAATACGGACGTGTAATTTTACCATTACTGTCTATTACATCGGGTTTATTAGATGTCCATTCTATTGACGCACCGCCATAGAATGCACTGTTTCCCTCTGCGTATTGACGTTTCAGATTGATATCTTCGGTTATCTCGCCAAGATCCTGATCTGTGAAATAGCTGAACTCTATCTCGCTCATATGCTTTTCAAATATCTCCTGTGTGGGAGTATATCCTGCAGGGATTTCAGGAACTGTAACTGTGAAAGCTTTGTCGATAGTTTTGCCATTTCGTGATGCACGGGCTGTGAACTTGAATGTGTAGTTTTCGCCCGGTTTTCTTGTTACAACACCGTCGTTTGTGAGAATCTCCGGTTTTTCAGAAATCCATTCGATGTCAACACCATAACGGCCTTCATACGGCAAGCCTTCAATGTTCCACTCAATGTTTGTTGTTTCGAGTTCAATTTCTGCAAGTGCTGCTCTTATTGCATCCTCATCATCGTCAATACCGATGTCACGAACCATAACTTCATCTATATACCATTCGGGCATACTTCTGTCCTTGGCAATATTACTTATTGTTATACCACTGACTCCACCTGCACCGGTATATTCTATAGAAGTTTCATTCAACTTCTCTCCGTCAAGATATATATCATACTTACCCTTTGCAGAGTTATAATAGAGCTTGAGCTGATACCATTCGTCATAGTTCAGGTCAATGTTAAACCAGCTTAGTCCTATATTGATAGTTTTCGGTGTTATAACTATCTTCTGATCCACCCCACCGACAGTTATATTCATAACGTCAAACTGCGATTTGAGCTTAAACATTGTACTGACGAGAATATCTGTGCTATTCTCGCTTACATTATATGCAAAGTCCATATCAGGATCGTCCACAGAAGTACGGCGAAAAATATCAAGCATAAAGTTATCAGAATCCTTGCCGTCTGCCATTATCCGTGCACTTCCGCCATTAGTGTCCTTTTGTGCATAAGTCCAGTCGGTGCTTACATCTTCTATATTACTTCCCTGACCGTAGCTCTCAAAATCCTCTTTATATGTCTGGTTTGCCCCTGTCTGCGGAACATATACTTTAAATACTTTTTCAGCATACACATCTCCCTTTGACAGTGTGGCTGTGAGTAGTACAAAACGGTCTGTACCGTCACGTGTTACATCTCCGTTTAAGGCTATGACATTGGTGTTACCTGATGCCCACGAAACATTGACACCGCCAAGGCGTTTTGCATCGCCTTTGTTATATGAAGAAACAAGGTCAAGGTCACGTGTCACATTAAACTGTGACTCATCAGAAATCTCATCGAACGTAAAACGTTCTGCGATACTCTTTAAGAGAGCTTCATCAGCAGTTGTATCTTCGATTGCCGGTACTAAAACCTCAAATTCCTTTGTTGCTTCAGCATTGCCCTTTATTATGTGTGCTGTAAGTTTTACCGTCTTATCTGTTGACTGTCTTGTAACAGTACCGTTTATATCAATTACTGATGTATTATCTGATTCCCACCAGATTGAAGTTGCATATGTACCGTTTACAGGCAACTCAACACTCTTTTCCGCAGTCTCTGCAATTACAAGATTGTTCTTAACTGTATCAACTGCTACACTATCCTCGGGCATAATGCCTCTTACTGTCATATTATCAACGTACCATTTACCGATATCGCTGCTTGTACGACTCGAACCAACACCAAATGCTCTTATTGCATCATAGCTTGTATTATAGCGTACAGTATTCTGCAGCTCACCGTCAAGATAGAATGCGAGAGTTTTTTCACGTGTGTTTATAATATATTTATGGTTCTGCCATTTTCCCGGAGTATATTTCCAGCTTGCACGTGTGTTACCATTCCCTATTTTCTCACAATGGCTGAAATATCCATTATTGTTTGCCATATTCGCTTCAACCATAAATCCGGATGATGCCCAGATTCTGAAAATAGGTGCATGATACAATGCACTTGCACAAAAATCATAGCTGATTTCGATAACATCCTCGTCAATAACAGAATCAAATGTACGTTGCACGGTTTCAACAGGTGCATCACTGTTTCCGTTTATAAGACGCTCACCCATCATT
Source organism: Candidatus Ornithomonoglobus sp. (assembly GCA_045649185.1). GTDB lineage: Bacteria > Bacillota > Clostridia > UBA1381 > UBA1381 > Ornithomonoglobus. The sequence goes on from JAZRPM010000005.1 coordinate 43,906, forward strand.
ACCTTGTTTGAATCTGCGAATGTTTCAAGTGTACTTGCTGTCGGGTCTTTTTCTATTGTATATGTAAGATATTTACCGTTTGTGCTTACGTACCATTCATCATAATCACTAAGCAATGAGCCTTCTTTTGTAACACCCTCAAAGTCACATTTATAATAAAGCTTACTGCCTACAGGAACAACATACACCTCAAATGTCTTGATTTCGCGTATATCATCATTTGACGGTTTTTCACCATCTGCAACCAAATCCTTGTCGTATGCCTTTGCAGTGAGTATTACCTTCTTTGTCATTTCCACCGCACCCAGAGTTCCGTCTGTCTTTACTGCAGAATCAGATGATTCCCACAAAACATCAATTGTTCCTCTGTGATATTTGATTTCTGTGGGTAGATACAACGCTGATTTTACCTCATATTTATCCTGACCGTTAAGCACAAGCTCCTCTGTAAGATTATCAAGCTCGCCCGGAACAGATTCATAAACAAGAAGATTATCAAGTTTTGCATTACCGCCCTTAATTTCCACTGAGCCTATAGTTGTGAAATCATAATCTTTCTCAATTATCATATCACCTACAGTTACTTTTATTGAATCAATATCAACATACGCGGTAATTCCAATATCAAACCAACCCTCTGTGGGAGTTATTGACGTTTCCTCACCGTTAATTGTTACTGCTGTTTTTGACACACAAACCAAAGCTCCGCCAACATTTATTGTGGCTGTGCCAAAATCTGAATCATTATATACACTTACTACTGTTTCAATAACACCGTCCTCATACACCGCATCTGTTGCAGGGTTTTTAAGTACACGTGTCATTGTACCCTCATCACCTGAAATCTTAATCATCTTATCATTAAGATTTCCCGAAGATGAATCTACCTGTGTAAATATATCACCTGTAATATCCCATGCATCAAGCTCTGCATCAAAGCCGTCATTGATAAGCTCAATACCTCTTGGTGTAACAGTAAAATCAACTGTTTCCTTTGACCATTCATCATCGTCTATATTGTGTACATATACTGTCACATCCACAGTCTTTGCATCTTTTTTATGCAGAACTTTACCTGTGTTTGTAATAATCTCCGAATACTTTGAGAGAAAGTCAAACTCGTACTTTTTACCGTCTATCTCCGCAGTTTTCATGAAATTCATATTACTGAAAATATGTTTCTCTGACTGCGAACCTGTCAACATATTTATGAGTCTTGTTGATACAAAATCAGTATCTGTTCCGTAAATCCAGGGTGCCTGCCACAGCAGTATCGGCAAACCGCCGTTTTTTGCAAAGTATGTACCGTCAAGTGTATATCCATACTCCTCACCGATAAGGTTTGCAATAAGTCCTTCTCTGTCAGTCATTCCGGCATCATTATACTTACCGCATATATCAGTTGTATAAGTATCGGTGATGGTTGTACCCGAGTTCTTTGTGTTTCCGAAAGCACTGTTGGCCTGGCTGGTTGGATCATTAAAGCTTATACCTGATGTATAGCAGTTTTTGATTGTCGGTTTTACACCGTTAAAATATGTTGTTGCTCCATATCTTGTTGAGCCTAAAAGTCCACCGGCACGGTTTGCTGTGCCAAGTATTTTTGCGTTTGTGACATAACAGTTTGTTATAAACATCGACTGTGTCGGAGTTCCTGTATGCTCCGTTGTACAATACGCACCGCCTAAAAGTCCACCCATATCGTGCTGTGAGTAGCTCGTCGGAGTTTTTATTTCGATATTTCTTGCATAACAGTTCTCAACAGTTCCGCCGCCGAAAACACCTATAAGCGAGCCTGTACCCCACACTCTGTCTGTATTCTTCAGCACTCCGTCTGCATTCATCTCCCCAAAAATCGTCCATGACGTATCAGTTTGTGAAAGGTCTTCGCTGTAGTCTGATGGGTAACCGTTTCTGATGTCGTAATTAAAATATGCATCCTCAATACCGAGATTTGTAACTGAAACATTAGTGCCTGTTGCACCAAACAGACCTATACCATAATGACGGTTTTTGATTGTCAGATTCTTTATAACGTGACCGCCACCATCGAATATGCCATTAAAACGCATACCGACTCTACCTATCGGTAACCATTCTTTATTGTTTATATCAATATCGGTTGTAAGCTTAAACTGTATACCTGTGTATGCATTATACATTCCGGTTGTATTTGTGGCCGAAACCGGTACATCAGTTGAGGTTGATACAGCATTATATACCTTACTTGCCAGGCCTGCAAGCTCGTCATTGCTCGTTATAAGGTACGGATCCTCCTCTGTACCTGAACCTGACCAATCAGTATCTATAGTAACACCGTCCCAGCCGGTACTCCACGTATCCTCCCACATGAGAATCGGATATCCGTTATTTATAGGATTTTCTGAATTGTCCTCTGCATATCCGGCAGTAAGTCCGGCAAACAGAGCCGTTGCATCAGAAACTATCCCTACTGACATTTTATTTTGTGAACCGGAATATACACTATAACATTTAGTCACACTTCCCGATGCTGATGATTTATCACAAAATGCATCACGTTTTCCGGTATGCGTGTTAGTTACCTGTCCCACATAACAGTTTATAAAATCTATATCATTTAAGTCATAGGCAAAAGTTGAGTCTCCTCTTGCAAGCGAACCACAAAAACCACTCTCAAATGTTGCCGCCTTGCCTGCTATCTCAAGATTATTTACATAGCAGTTTGTTACTGTTGCGGCTGTAGTTGTATCTGATGAACTATATTGTCTTGCTGCATATGCACCACCTATAAATCCTGCTGAATTGGGGTGGTCTGATCCGCCGTTGTTTGAAATCTTCACATTTACGGCGTAACTGTCTGATATATCACCACCGCCTACAAGTCCAATCATTGCACCTACGCCAAAAGTTCTTGTAAGCATTTTATCAGTTCTTGTCGGTGTAAACATATACGGTTCAACCCATGACGGATCTGCTTCACTTGATCTCAAGTCGCATGATCCACCGTTATCAGTTGATTTAAAGCTGAATTCTGCACCGTTAATTCCAAGCTTTGAAATAACCACATCTGCACCCGTTGCACCAAAAAGTCCCATACCAAAGTAGTTTTTACTCATATACAGGTTTTTCACTATATGTTCATTACCGTCAAAATTACCGTTAAAACGCATACCCATTCTACCGATGGGCAGCCATTCTTTATCTGCAAGGTCAATATCAGTCATAAGCTTAAAATATACACCGGTATATGCATTATACATCTGTACTGTATCAGTCAACGCCGATGCTGATGATGCTACTGACGATGTTGAAACCGCATTATATGTACTTTCTGCAAGACCTGCAAGCTCTGCCGCACTTGTTATAAGATACGGATTCTCTGCAGTACCTGCTCCCTCCCATTCTTTATCAATTGTTGTACCGTCCCATGCACTTACTGTTTCATTCGCCTCTCTTGCAAATGTAAATGTCGGCACAACCGATAATACCAATGTTGCACTTAAGAATAAGCTGATTAGTTTCCTCATAACTGATTCCTCCTTGTACTTTGCTGTAATTCTCAATAAAACTCTCATATCATTATAGCACAAAACGTGTTATTATCATATCAAAATTTCTTTATCAGGGCAGTTGGAGAGTGACATTTGTCACCCTCCTTCTACCCCTGCAATGTTTTATTCTGTTACTGTTGTACTGTATTCCGCCGCTAACGGAGTTAGTCCGCTGAGAGAGTTCCATACAAGTACTTTAACAGTATTTCCTGGTTCTACGTTAAGACCACTTACTGTAATCTCGCCATTATCTGCATTTGCAGTTGCTGCATTTATAAAGCGTGTGCCATCATATACAGCAACAATAACTGTTCCTGTAACGTCAGCATCGCTCTGAATAACATTAACTTTACCGTCTGCATAATCTGTTACCTTGTAGAATGACATCGGACTTGTCTGTACAGTCCAATCTTTTTCCCATCCAAGAACAGGGTATCCACCATTGACGTTTACATTAACATTGTCAAGGCAGAACTTGTCATCGCCCGTTATTAGTGCGTTTTCTATTCCTGCCTTATCAGTACGAATTACACTGTAATACGATGAATAACTTGTCATTGTATTATTAGAATCAGTATAACTTGTTGCCGTTGTATAACAATTCTCTATACTTCCTGATGTGTTCAGTTTTGAAGCACCAATAAAGTCATATGAATTACCACTGCTGGGATTTACTAAAGTTACATTGCCGCCTACATAGCAATTGCTGATTTCAGGCAAAATTCTGTTCGTTCCTAAAGTATTTCCGTTATTTCCCCAAAAAGCTGCGACATTGCTGTTGTTTTCTACAGTAACATCCTTTATATAACAGTTTGTTATTGTAAGTGTGTTGTTTCCAACACTTGTGGTTCCCCAACCTGTTCCTATGAAACCACCTGTAGCCCATGAGTCACAAGCTGATCCTCTTTCATTTTTTACAATAACATCCTTAGCATAACAATTTGAAATAGCGCCTGTACTTGTTATTCCTATCAATGCACCTGAACCCTGTACACGAATATGGCTTTCTTTTGTTCCCGGATAAACAGTCAATGACGCATCGCCTGATGCATTATAATCCTTAACTCCACTTGTGCCGTTTTGGTTTGAGAAAATAATATCTACATTCTCCAGTCCAAGATCTGAAATTGCCACATTTTCACCGGTTGCTCCAAAGAGACCAATACCAAGGTAATTTTCAGTAATGCTAAGATTTGAAATAACATGATTGTTGCCGTCAAAAGTACCATTGAAACGCATACCAAATCTACCGATAGGAGTCCATTCCTTACCATTAAGGTCAATATCCTTCGCAAGGCGGAAAGTTACACCTGTATATGCACTGTACATCGTACCGGTTGCCGTAACCGGTGCTGACGGATTCTCAGATGTAGCGTCAGCAGCTGTTGCATTATATACTTTGTTTGCAAGACCTGCCAGTTCAGCAGCTGTTGTGATAAGATATGCCCCATCTGTATCTCTTTCCCAATCTTTGTCAAGAGTTGTTCCGTCCCATGTATCATTCCATGTGTTCTGCCATGTGAGTATGGGATAACCACTGTTTAATGGTGTTTTCGCATTATCGGCACAATAACCTGCCGAAAGTCCGTCGAGTAAAGTAGCAACATCAGATACTGCTGTAACACTCATTTCATTCTGTGATACTGCATATGCACTGTAGCAGTTTGATGTGCTACCGTTTCCACTTGATTTGTCACAGAAAGCGTCACGTGTTCCTGTATGCTCATTCGTTACCTGACCTACATAACAGTTAACAAAGTCTATGTCATTTAAATCGTAGGCAAAGTTTGATGCACCTCTTGAAAGAGAACCGCAAAAACCACTTTCAAATGTTGCAGGCTTACCTGTAAACTCCAGCTTGTTCACATAACAATTTGTCACTGTTGCAGCTGTTGATGCATCATCTGAATTATACTGTCTTGCAGCATAACAAGCACCAATAAATCCTGCTGAGTTAGGATGGTCAGAACCTGCTTTGTTGTTAATCAGAACATCGTATGCATAACAGTCTGATACATCTCCGCCGCCGATAAGACCAATCATAGCACCTACACCGTATGTTCTTGTAAGCATAGATGTGCTTGACGGACCAAACATATATGGCTTAACCCATGATGCATCTGTTGATGTCGGATCGGCACTGTTCTTAAGGTCACAATCTGCACCATTTTCTGTTGAATAGAATTCAAATGTTGCACCGTTGATACCAAGCTTTGAAATCACAACATCTGTACCTGTCGCGCCGAAAAGTCCCATACCAAAGTAGTTTTTGGTCATTTTCAGATTCTTAATAACGTGACTGTTACCGTCAAAGTTACCATTGAATCTCATACCCATTCTACCAATAGGCAACCATTCTTCATTATTAAGGTCGATATCTGACATAAGCTTAAAATACACACCTGTGTATGCGTTATACATCTGTATTGTGTCAGTCGTTGCTGAAGCTGCTGATGCAATAGAAGATGTGGATGTTGCATTGTATGTACTATAAGCAAGACCTGCGAGCTCTTCAGCTGATGTTATGAGATACGGATCAATCTGTGTTCCTGTACCTGCCCATTCTACATCTGTCGTGCCATCCCACGCATCGGTCGCAGCTGATGCAGACATCGGAATGACAGCAGTAGATACAAGCATTACCAGAGTAATCAGTAAACTAAATACTTTTTTCATTTTTACTCTCCTTTTCATTTTTACTTTTTGCATTTCGTATTCACAAAATCTGATACCGCAGATTTCGCAAATACTTATTGCGAGTTCATACGTTGTATTTATTGTAACATTATATTACCAATCATTCAATCGGCAATATATGGAATAAAGAAGTTTAGTTGAGTTATTTATTCAATTTTTCTTTTGGTATATTGATGTAATCAAATACATTTACCGGCTGTCCTGTTGCCATTGATTTGTTTGCACAGATTCCTGTCATAATGCTCATTGCTCCATCAATGTGCGATGCCGCACGATGAAGCGGGTCATAGGGTGCGTTGGGGTTAAAGATGTCATCAAGCATTACCGGATCTCCGCCGCCGTGACCGCCCTCAAGCTCTTTAATGGGAACTTCATAGCCCGGCTCAAACATCGGATAAACGATAATTTTCTTGCTTTCGATAAGTCCTTCTTTATCGGAATCTCCCTCACCGTTTACGTAAATAGCCTCAATGAGTTTCATTTCAACTCTGCCCTTTGTGCCGGTGATGCAAACATTAAGTCCCTCATACGGTGAGAATGCATTTAATGAATATGACATTACTGCACCGTTCGCGTAATTAACAATTACGTTCATAGTATCTTCAATGCTAATATTATCGCCAAATACGCTCTGGTCACGGATATAGCCGTCATCCTTTTCCGCATTGAGATAAAGCTCTGTAAGCTCCTCGCTTGCTGCCATATCTATTGCGAACGGATCACCTTTTGCGTTTTCACTTCCATGACAACGTGAATAGAACTTTGTAACGCCTCTCTCCTCTGCATTTTCTCTGCCGTAGAACTTTAGACCGCCCTGTGCATAAACCTTTACCGGATATGAGTTAATCCAGAAGTTTACAAGGTCAAAATGGTGTGTTGCCTTATGCACCATAAGACCACCACTGTTGCGCTTATCTCTGTGCCAGCGTCTGAAATAGTCCGCGCCGTGAGAAGTATTTAAAATCCACTCAAAGTGTACCTGCTTTACCTCACCGATTGTTCCTGCAGCGATTATTTCTCTCAGTTGTGAATGATGCGGTGCATAACGGTAGTTGAATGATACACGCAAATTTTTGCCTGTTCTGTCAATAGCCTCAAGAATTTGTGCACACTTATCATCATCAACCGTCATAGGCTTTTCAGAGATAACATCATAGCCCATTTCCATTGCCTTTATAATGTACTTATGATGTGTCCTGTCAATGGTGGTTACAATCACGTAGTCCGGCTTATGCTCGTCAAGCATTTTTTCAAAATCCTCTGCAGCATACATCTCAACATCATGGTATCCGTAATGCTCAATCAAACGGTTTCTCGCCACCTCAAGTCGTGTACGGTTAATATCACAGATTGCTGTCAGATCACACGTGTCTTTATATGTAGTAGCAAGGGCCCTGTCCCAGAACCTCGATCTGCCACCCATTCCTATCTGTACATATTTTGTCTTTTTCATAGTTCCCTCCTAAAATACTCTTGACAAATTTTTGTCTTAATTATATAATACAGTCATAATCTTGTTTTGTCTATGAGAAAATGGCAAAAAACTACTATAAAAAACAATAATATTGCTATTTGGGGGGGATGTTTTTGAATATAAAGCACGTTACATCGAACAAATTCCTTTTTGAAAGGCACACAAACGTAAGATTTAAAAGTATGTCGTACCTTCAGACACATAATTTCTATGAGTTCTACTACCTCGCTCAAGGTGAGAGACAATACTTTCTGAATAATACCATTTATCAGCTGAAACAAGGTGATGTGTTGCTTATTCCTCCCAATGTATTACACCGAAGCATCGGTAGCGAAACTTCTTATTATTCGCGTGTACTGATGGATATACCCAAAGACGTTTTCGAAACTGAATTTCGTGAAAAATACGAAACTGAAACAACAAAACACATATATAAGATACCAAAAAAACGCCGTGCTTTTTTTGAAAGCCTGATAGAAAAGCTTGAGTATGAATATTCAAACAACGACGGATACAGCGACTATCTTATCAGAAAGTACGTTAATGAGATTCTTATATTTCTCATGCGCATGGATAAAGGTTACACATTTTCTTACTCATCACTTACGTCAAACCGTGTGATAAGCAGTGCAACACTTTATATGTCAGAACATTATGAGAAACAGCTCTCACTTGATGATGTAGCAAGAGAAGTAGGAATGAGCAAAAGTCATTTTTGCAGATTATTTAAAGAAAAAACCGGATTTAATTTTTCTGACTACCTTACAGGCGTAAGAATCAACGAAGCCACAAAATTACTCCTTGATACTGATCTTTCAATTACTGAAATCGCATCCCGTTGTGGATATAACGACAGTGCATATTTTGCAATGATATTCAAAAAAGTCAAGGGTGTAACACCGCTTAAATATAGAAAATCCCCGGAGCTATAAAAATCAGGCAGGATATTCCTGCCTGATTTGAATTTTAATAATAACATTTACGTTTTGTCAAACAAAAATTTCGCTATGCTTGCTATAATTTATGAACATACACATAATTATTATCCTCACCGATTCGAAAGGCGTTTTGAGATACACCTTTTGAAGTTTATTATTTAAAAACAATAAGTTTAAATCACACGATAGCTATGCGGTTTTATAATATTTTTATTGTTTTGAATATGACCAATATGTAATATACTAATATACAGATGATTCCCGTCACAATATAGCGGATTATATTTGGTGTGAAGACAATGAAATCATATTCACCGCATCCGGTTCAGAAGCAAATAACATGGCGTTAAAAGGATTTTATTTTGATAATCTTGATTACCACGTTACAATTATCACTACAGCGACAGAACATAAATCCATTCTGAACACCTGTGGCTTTCTTGAACGCATAGGATGTAATATTAAGTACCTTGACGTTAATATGTTTGGAATGGTCAAATCAGAACAGTTGGAAAAACTTTGTAAAGAGTGTTATGATAACAACGAACCTTTCTTAGTAAGTATTCAGTTCGCAAACAACGAAATCGGCACTATACAGCCCATAAAACATTTAAGCGATATAGTTCATAAGTACGGTGGCATCTTCCATACAGATGCTGTACAGGCTTTTTCTGAATACCATATAAATGTTAAAGAGTACGGAATAGATATGATGTCTGTATCAGGTCACAATATCATTCTATACAGTCTTCCTGAACAGCACAGTTATGATATATAATTTGTTCATTATTCTTATTTTCACCATTTAGGCAAAAGCCGAGAAAAATTACACTAAAAAGGATACGCCACTTGGGGCGCATCCTTTTCTTAAGGCTTAATGCCTATACATATCATTGGCAATATGTAGAATTTCTTATCTTGCTTTTTTCTCATCTACCCAAAATTTAAAAACTTTTAGACCGTATTGACTCGCATAAATACGGACTCCATTTCGAGTGATATATGGCGTATATATCCACATAGTACGCACCTCCTTCGCTTGAAAATCACAATCTGTCAACAAAATTATATTCAATATAAAATGCAAAGCAAAAACTATATAAGTTTGTTGATTTTGTATATTGAAAATCAAACGAAAATGTGGTATAATTAGTGCACAGGGACTAAGTATATCCAATGACACATTTCATTTGATATATTTAGTAAATTTAGCCGAGTTGCCGCTCGGCTTTTATTTTTTGGAAATCATTGCAGCCTGCAATGACACTCCACACCTTTCTACAATATCATGAATCATCATATGTCTTGTTAAATCAGATGGTATTAACAATTCTGCTGCAAACTTATTTGCCTGCCATTCAGGATCTGTATATGCTTTATATATAGAATTTTCATTTCTTGCAACAACCACCTCATCGGCATGTAAGAAATAGTGTCCAATTTCGTGAGCTATTGTAAATCTATCTCTTCCAACTCCCTTACATGCTCTGTCATATACATCTTCTCGAATGGTCATTTTGTTTGTTATAGGGTTGTAAAACGCATATGTGCCATTTGGCATTTCCTTTTTATCTACATATTCATATTGAAATTTATCATCAATAAGAGGTAATAGATTTTCTAAAAAATGTGTTACAGGGAAAAACAAATCCTCATCTGCCCCTATTATTGCCTTTATTTCCCGAACCATTTTTACAATATCTAATTTGCTCATTGGCGATACGATTAAGTTGCTCAATCATCAGTCCTCCTGCTTTTAGTTTTTAATACTTTCAAAATTTTATCAATTTGCACGTCATCAAGGTCATTAAATTTACGTGCGAAAACAAGTCCTAAATCTGTCTTTGGTGTTGACTGATTTGCTATGTCGATTTGAACTTGATTAATAGACCTGTAATATAAATCATATAAATCGTTAACATGATCGTTGGATAGGTCATATAATTCGCCTATTTGTTTAATTATGATTTTATTAAACTCTCTTTTGCCGTTTTCCATCGCTGACAAATATGCAGAAGATATATCCAGCTTTTCAGCCATATTTTTCAAAACTTCGCCTCTTTCTAAGCGGATAATCCTTAATGCTTTACCGAGTAAAGTTGCCATATTTGTTCCCTCCCTTTCTATTTCAATTATATTATAGCATTAAGTCAAAAGTTTGTCAACACTTTTTGTGAAATTTTTTTACAGATTTGTAAATTATTTTCACACTCTATAAAGTTCAAACAAATGTGTTTGTTTTATCAAAAGCTAGCAATTATAACAAAGAATCCTTCCTGCTAAGCATTCTATTCCAAAACAAAGAAATCAGTGCCGTACGACCTATAAAACATTTAATGAACTAAAGTTATATACCACGACACTTTTCCTCACAGACACAGACGCAGTACAAGCGTTCTCAGAGCACCGTATAGACGTTAACGAGTACGGAATAGATATGATGACTGTATCAGGTCATAAATTTGGATGTCCTAAAGGGATAGGTTTCTTGTATAAGAGTAATAAAGTAGATATTGAACCGTTGATACATGGAGGCGGTCAGGAATTTGATTTACGAGCCAGGACTGAAAACTTACCGTGCATTGCAGGTATCTGTAAAGCTGTTGATTGGTTAAAATTCAGGTCAGCAGATTACTACAATGAACTCATTGCAAAACGTGACTATCTGAAATACAAGTTGCTTGAAATCAAAGGGAGGAGACTTAACGGAAGTGTATCATCTCATCTGAGAAATAATATAAATATAAGCTTTAAGGGTATTCAATCAGACGCTTTACTCGCTATACTTGACAGTAAAGGGATTTGTGTTAGTTCTGGAAGTGCGTGTAACGCTGGTAATGCAGAACCGAGCCATGTTCTGAAGGCTATTAATGTCGACAAAGAATATATTCACGGAACAATACGAATAACGATTGATAACAACAAAAGAGCAGAGAATTCATAGTTTTCTCTGCCCAAATTAATTTTTTTCTATTAAAAAAATATAGCTACCACCATTAAATCATATATGTAATAATTTCTTAATTGCTCTGCATGTATCTTCGAAACTTATATCCTTTGCATACGCAAACTGTGTTTGATAGTTGTTCCACAATTTCTGAAGCTCCACACTTTCTGAAATAGCATTCATCGTCGAGTTATACTCCTTTATCTGTTCTTCGGTTTTCCTATGTTTGATAGTTTTCTCTAAAGCTTCAACAAACACGGCTTCATCAAAGCTTTGAGTTGTTATCAGGATGTATGCATCATAGAAATCTCTTGGTCTTGTATTAAACACGCTCCTTCGTAGAATCGTTTCTACTTTTTCTGCTAAAACTGTTTCTACATTGTATGCCCATACCTCAAAAATAATCGTATCATCAAATATGCCCGCAAAATCAAATTTTACAGCATCAGGGGTAATAACATCGCCTGTAGAAACATCTATCGTCATCGGAGTAATTATAGTTTCATAAATAGCATCCAAAGCCACTCGGTATCCACCATAAACATCATCCTCACGTATTGGCAATATCATCTTTAACTTAAATATCACCTCATCATTCAAGTCTATTGAGAATATTTCGCTTAATGCTTTCTCGATTGTTTCCGGTGTAAGTGGCAAATTCTTAAGTGTGGTATCCAAATCCATTGTTGCCCGGTTGTCAAGTCCTACAAGTGCAGCAACAAGCATTCCTCCTTTTAACACAAACTTTTCTTTATATTCAGAAACAGACAATCTGTTCAAAAACCTTTCAAACATATAGTTTTGCAAGATTACCTGTGCCGGAATATTCTTTTCTTTTGCTTTATTTCGTATTTTTGCTTTCAAGCTCATCGCCTTTGCATTGCTCATAATAACACCTCCAAATATTTCCTTACCTGATATAGTATTTTCATCTCCCTTGCATATAGTGTAAGGTTTGCAAGATTTTTACCCGGACTTTTTGCGTAATTTTTCATAGCAGTAATAAATGTTTCGTCTGCCATTCTGCTACGACTTCTTATAATATCACAAACCGTTCTGTCCATATCATATGCCCATACTCTACTCCCCATCGGAGTCAAAATCTGTATCCTTCCTAAATCATGAAGTTCATCCTTAATATAATAGATTTTACATTCTCTGCTTATTGACTGGGACAAGGTCTTGGATGTAGGTATTGTAACAGTATGCTCAAATGGTGTTCTTTCAGATATTCCATTTAAGAATAACGCCGTCTCATGAGAATATATAATATATTTCGAACGCATTTGCAACGAAAACAACTCATCGTTCAAGTCATCCGGCAAAACGTATTGACCGTTTGCAATTCGCACTATTTTACCGTTTTTACATAGCTTTGACATATTAGAACGGCTTATCCCGTTTTCTACTGCTGTTTTAGTCAGTATTATCCCATTGTCTTTATCTGCTATCTTTCTTAATACATCAATAGAATTCATAACGCCCCTCCTATTTCAACTTTCGTATAGATATTATATCAAATCTCTTTGCATTTGTCAACCTATGTTTGAAGATGTACAGAAAATAACACATATATTGTTTCGAATTAACTATATCCTTTTTACTAAATTGGTTGTAATTATAGAGTTGGCTTGACCCTAATTTTGACCCTAACGGGCTTTCATTCCGATGCATCCAGGTGCATCTTGGCACATTCCATTGATTGTATTAATTTGGCTTAGCTATGCGAAAACTGCATAGTTATGTGTTTTTTAAAACTCCCGTGCCGCAGGTTCAAGTCCTGTCACTCCGACCATATATGGTTTTTGAAATGGCATAGATAGCCATTTCAAAAACCTTTTTTCTTTGTTTAACCCTAAGCGTTTTTATGCCAGCTCCAGACACCGCATAGGAATCTCGCAAATTATAACGGCGCTTATCGCCTATCCCTATACGCTTTACAATCTTTTTAGGGATATTGATTTGTTGAAATATCGGTCGAGAAGATTATTACCCAGAATTGATATGAAATTTGCATATAAAAAGAGACAAACATCATTATAACTATGTTATAAAAAGTGTTTGTCTCTTTTGGCGTTTCCGGCGGGATTCGAACCCACGGCCTACTGTGTCGGAGACAGTCACTCTATCCTACTGAGCTACGGAAACAAAAATTTACTGCGGAATGGTTTCATTCCGCAGTATGGTTATTTATCTTTTGAAAAAACTTGGAACGTCAATCTCGCTCATTCCCGGTCTTAAACGACGCTTGAAGATTGAATCGTCATCATAGTCTGCAACCGATGATGAATATGTCGGCTGACGTCTTTCAAATGTCGGTGAAGCTACCGGCTTTACGCCTGCATCTGCGTTTCTTTTTATTGAACCGTCAAGTCCTGTTGCGATAAGTGTTACCTTAATCTCATCCTTCATTGACTCATCAACTGCAGTACCAACAATGATAGTCGCCTCGTCTGATACCATATCCTTAATGATTGATGATACTTCACCCATATCAACAAGTGAGAACTCTGTTCCGCCTGTGATGTTGAGAAGAACATTCTCTGCACCTGCAATGCTTGTCTCCAATAACGGTGACTCAATAGCAGCACGAACAGCATCCTGAGCAGCGTTCTCGCCCTTGCCAACGCCAATACCCATATGCGCCACGCCACTGTCCTTCATTATTGTACGAACATCAGCAAAGTCACAGTTAACGATACCCTTCTGAGTAATAATCTCGATTATACCCTGAACGCCCTGACGAAGTATATCATCAGCAAGCTTGAAAGAATCGTTGATTGTTACCTTCTTGTCTGCTATCTTAAGAAGCAAATCGTTCGGGATAGTTACGATTGAGTCAACACGCTCTGCAAGGTTCTTAATACCCTCTTCAGCGTTTCTCATTCTCTGCGGACCCTCGAACGCAAACGGCTTTGTTACAACCGCTACTGTAAGTATTCCTGCTGATTTTGCAGCCTCAGCAATTATCGGAGCAGCACCTGTACCTGTTCCGCCACCCATTCCGGCAGTAACAAATACCATATCTGCATCCTTAACTATGTTCTTTATTTCGTCCTTTGTTTCTTCAGCCGCCTGACGGCCAACTTCCGGCTTGGCACCTGCACCAAGTCCGTTTGTAAGCTTTGCACCGATCTGCAGAACTGTTCCTGCCTTAACGTGTGAAAGCTGCTGTGCATCTGAGTTTACACATATAAACTCAGCATTTGTAACACCTGCTTCGATCATTCTGTCAACAGCATTGTTTCCGCCGCCGCCAACACCTACTACTTTAATCTTTGCACCTTCGATTACAGTGTTATCCTCTAAACCAATAGGCATTGCACTCATTTTTATTATCCTCCTTCGTAATTTACATACCAATTATGTTCAACAAGGGTATGAACATACACATTTTATTTTACTACCTTTCTTTGTAATATTCAATAGTAAAATTGTACAAATTTAATAATTTTTTTCTATATATTAGTACAATTCAAACATTATGGCTTATATTCTGCCTTGCCCGGAACGCTTAAATCTATTGTACCTATAGAGTTCTCATCAAATACCGATGTTTTTATACTTTCGGCAAACAACTTGATTTTTCTGTCAATCTGAAGTGGCGAACCGCAAATTACATCAAGCCTGTTATCGTAATTAAATGTTATTGCAGTAAGATCATCAACACTTAAATATTTTACAAATTCTGTCAATCCCGATGCTTCAAAAGATTTTAAAAGTTCTGCTAGGATTTCCTTTTTTTCTTTTGATTTTATTTGCAATGGTTCATTAAGTTCATAGTCGGAAACACTAATACCGCTTATACTTGGCAGAAATTCTTTATCAAAAACCTCTGCATCATCAATGATTTTGAGATCAGAGTTAATAATTAAGGTTTTTTTACCGCATAACACATATCCTGCCGGCAAGCTTTCGACAATTTCTATTTCAATACGTGCAGGAAAAACAGCTTTCTTTACTTGCACATCGCTAATCTGAGGTATTTTCTCCATAGCCTCTTCAACTTCTGATATGCTTGTCCCAAAAAGGTTCTTTCCGATTAAATATCCGACTTCTTTGTTTATTATATCCTTCGTTACCTTTTCGTTGCCGTTAAACCGTATCTCCTTAATGTCAAACAAAGGAGTCATAAACAGTAATGCAATCGTCATAACAAGAGCAAGTCCAAGTCCGACAATGGCTTTGAGACGCTGTTTTCTTACACGCTCATTTTTGCGTTTCTTCTCAATTTTTCTATGCTTATCAGTCTCGGTCATTTCCGGATAAAGCTTAATTATTTTTTCTTTATTTTTCTCTGCCGCCTTTTTTATCGGACGCATACCAAAACGGGAACTAGCACCACCGTGCCGTTCTTTTTCACGGTGCGGTGATGCTGTTTTGTTCGTTTTATGAAGTTTTTCAGTCTTGGTATTCTCGTGTTTTTTATCCATTTCATCACCTTACTGAATATGTATTCTTTTGATTTTTGCTCCACACTTTGAGAGATTTCCCTCTATGTTCTGATATCCTCTGTCAATAAACTCAATTCCGGATATCTCTGTTCTTCCCTCTGCATTAAGACCTGCCATAACAAGTGCCGCACCGCCTCGCAATTCGTATGCTTCAACATTTGCACCATGAAGTCTTTTTACGCCACGCACAACAGCACTTCTGCCCTCTACTTTTATATCAGCACCCATTCTGACAAGTTCATCAACGTGCCTGAATCGGTTTTCAAACATATTTTCAACAAATACGCTTGTTCCTTCGGCAACTGATGCCAATGCCATAAATGGTGACTGTATATCCGTCGCAAAACCCGGATACGGCATGGTCTTTATTATATGAATGTTTTCGATTTTGTCAGAACTCTTTAAATAAATATCATTATTACTGATACAGGTTTTGGCACCCATTTCATTAAGGATTGCAATTCCGGAGTTCATGTGTGATGGTACTGCATTCTTAAGCAATATTTCTCCGCCTGTTATCAGTGCCGATATAAGATATGTCTGTGCAACTATTCTATCCGGCATTATTGTATATTCAACAGCGTTAAGTTTTTTTACGCCTTCTATTACAATCACGCTTGAGCCTGCACCTTTTATTTCAGCACCCATTTTTTTCAAAAAACAAGCAAGGTCCACTATTTCAGGTTCACGCGCTGCATTAGTGATTACAGTTGTACCCTCAGCCTTGACTGCTGCGAGCATAATATTTTCCGTAGCACCCACACTAGGGAAATCAAGATGGATTTCGGCACCTTTAAGCCTGTCACATTCACACTTGATATAACCGTATTCTTCTGTGATTCTTACGCCCATTTGCTTTAACGCTTTTATATGTAAGTCAATAGGCCTCAGACCAATGGGACAGCCACCGGGCATCCCGACTTCGGCTTTGTTCCAGACAGTAAGAATAGCACCCAGAAATATGATTGAGGAACGCATTTCACGCATCAGCTTTTCATCAATCCTGCAATCACTTATATTTCCCGGATTTATATAAACGCTTTCCTTTTCACGTCTTACATCACAGCCCAAATCTTCAAGTATTACACCTGTTTTTTCAACATCACGTAATCTCGGGCAGTTATGTATAACACATTCTCCGTCTGCCATTATTGACGCTGCAAGAATAGGCAATACAGCGTTTTTGGCACCTTGAACGGTTATTTCTCCTTTTAATGGGACTCCGCCGTCTATAACAAGTTTATTCATAGTATCACCTCATAAAGAATTATCAGTATGTGGTATACTATGTAGTAGAGCTAAAAGTTGTTACAATGCCATTATCTTGAAAATCCTATAATTTTTCCCATTATAACATATTATATTCACAAAATAAACAGATTATCACAAATTTAAACTAAATGTTATGTATTTGTAATAAATCACCTATTTAAGCCATTTGGAATGGATTTTCTCCCGTTTTTGTTATGAGTTTCCCTAATGTTTCCCTAACGGCTATTTAATTGCCGGTATCATTTTCTTTACTCTCTTGCTTCTTATCATAAACTTCAACTTTTAATTTTCTCTTTGGTATTCTTAAAGACCTTTTTTCAAGATTCATTCCACCTCTGGTATCCATGAAGTTTTTTTGTTTCCATAGTAAAGAAGTTCATCCCAAACAATATCAGCACTTAATTGATTCAGATAAGCTTGAAAAAACCACATTCAGATATGGAGAAATCACAGGACGCTATGTTATTTACAGAGGAGAAAGTAAAATAGTTGACGAAATTCAATATCTTAATGTCGAAGAGTATCTTTGCACACTTGGCACAAAGCAGCCCTAATAAATATCCCCCATTGATATGTACCCACTCTACCGGACAAAACAGTAAAGCAGGTACATATCAATCATTTGCGGTCTTACAGACTAATTGTTGATTTTTGAGCTTATATACCACAAAACGGCTGATTGATTATAAAATCATCAGCCGTTTTTCTCTTGCTTATATTAGTCAAGATGAAATACATTCTTCAGCGCTATGGAAACCGGACTATTGTCATCATTTGTTTCCATAATGTCTGACATATATTCCCACCATTTTTGGCAGATTTCTGTTTCTGCCGACTTATCCCACTTCTCTTCGCTCTCAATTTCTATGTATCCAAACAAAACATTGGTCACTTCATCCAAAAAAATAGTGTAATTTTTTCCACCGTATTCATGGATCATGTCCTTCATTTCAGGCCAAAGAGCGTTGTGCCTTTTCTCATATTCCTCTGCCATCCCGGCATACAATTTCATTTTAAATCCTTTTATCATTTTATAATCCTTTCTGATAATTGAAATGGTGCATTATAATATTTTTCTTATCTTCAAATATTCGTATTTTTTCCGTACGCATACCTCCATAAACAGTATACCATATTATATATTTTTTTGCAACACATTATTTGTGATAAATTAGTGGTGTTTATAGCTACACCTTTTAAATCTGCATTCTTTACATGAAAACCTCAAAACACCTGATAACTATGCGATTTTTTTGCAACTTTGATTCATCACTTATATCCAATATATTTCCCTCAGCTATATCCCTCTTTATTTTATTGACCAAGATGTAAAATCAAACTTCCAATAGATAATATCAGCACATACATAAAAGGAGCTTTAAAAGGCATCAAGACAACTCTAACAGGCAGAGGCGTTGGTAGTTGATTTATTTAGTGATGCTTATCGTCTTTGTAATAATAATTTTTCCGAAATTTTTACAAAAAAACATTGACTTTTAATACGTATATGTTATAATAGATTTTGATAAATTTTATTTCAAAGAGAGGTATGAAACCATGACAAAGGTAACATTACTTGGTGATTCAATCAGACAGAACTACACAGAAAAAACAATAGAGTTTCTGGGAGACGATTTTGAAGTTTTCAGTCCGGAGGACAATTGCCGTTTTTCAAAATATACACTTCGCGGTATTTTTGATTCATGGGCAAGCGACATGAAAGGTTCTGACATTATTCACTGGAACAACGGTCACTGGGACACATGCAATATCTTCGGTGACGGTCACTTCACACCCGAAGATGAGTATGTAAGAAATATGTTGAGAATTGCCGACTATTTGCAGAAAAAATACAAAAAGGTAATTTTCGCTACAATAACTCCTGTAAGAGATGCACACACACATCATAAAACTGCAGACAGCATAAAGTTCAATAACTTAATTGTTCCCGAGCTTGAAAAACGTGGTATAATTATAAACGACCTTTTCTCTGTTGTAATAAAAGATGTTGATAAATACATACGCGAAGATGACAATATTCATCTCACAGACGCCGGCAAAGAAGTTTGTGCTAAGCAGGTTGCAAAAGTTATAAAGGAAGTTGCCGCTACATTATAAATAATCAAAAGGAGCCGATTGGCTCCTTTTTTTACTGTTCTTCTTCTATTTTATGTATTTTAGCTATTCTCTGCTCGTGTCTGCCGCCTTCAAACTCTGCGTTAAGCCATGCGTCAACTATCATAAACGCAAGCTCTCTGCCGATTACTCTGCCACCCATACATATTATGTTTGCGTTGTTATGGACTTTTGTCATTGTTGCACTGTAGACATCTGAGCAAAGAGCAGCTCTTATACCCTTGTGCTTATTTGCAGCCATTGATATACCAATACCCGTACCGCAGATAAGTATGCCCTTGTCTGCCGTACCGTCCTGAACAGCCTTACATACAGGTGCTGCACAGTCGGGATAATCAATACTATCCTCTGAATAAGCACCGAAGTCCTTGTATTCCTCACCTATTTCCTCAAGGTGCTTCTTTATATGCTCCTTTAATTCATAACCACCGTGGTCACTGCCTATTGCTATCATTTGTTCTTTCTCCCTTCATATTCACGTTCAGCCTGCGATTTTCTCAAATACAGAGGTGATACGTGATTGTAATCGCATAATTCATTGTTTTCTGCCTTTTTATACGCCGCAAGCGCAAGCGACGATGCTCGTGTTTCGGACAGATTAAGAGGTGCAAGCGTGAAGCCGTTAAGCTCATCACGGTGTATTATAGCACCGTCACCCGTTAATATAACGTTACTGTCTTTATACTTCTCGCAAATCTCGCCGATTGTCATAACGCACGGCGGAGTAAGCTCTGTTGCAGTACCGTTCTTAAACTCATATGCTGCAGTAAAAACCTCATCACGGCGTGCATCAAGCATCGGGACTATAACCGCGTCACTTAACGAGAAGTTATACGCCAGTGCTTCAAGCGTATTAACAGCCGCAACCGGTTTTTGCATCGCCTGAGCAAATGCACGTACACTTGATATACCTATTCTTAATCCTGTGAATGAACCTGGGCCCGATGTCACAGAAAATACATCTATTTCGGAAATATCCATTCCCAGATCGTCAAAAAGGCGTTCAGTCATCATCATTATGTTCTGCGAATGTTTGCGCTGGTTTCTTATCACGTATTCGCCCATAAGTATGCCGTTATCAGTAATTGCCACAGATGCAGGGAAAGATGATGTGTCTATTGCAAGAATTTTCATTTAAGTTCCCCGCTTTCTTCAAATATGATTTTTCGGTAGTCAAAGTCTTTTTCTTCGTCTTTTAAGATGGTAACTTTATAATACTTTTCTGGGAATAAATCCTCTATAAGTTCTGCCCATTCTACAACGCACACTCCGTCAGAATAAACGTATTCATCGTATCCGATTTCGTACATTTCGTCAGGATCTGATATTCTATAGACATCAAAATGGTAAAGCGGTAATCTGCCTTCGTATTCATTTACTATAGTAAAAGTAGGGCTTGTTATATGGTTCGTTATCCCCAATGCCTTCGCAAGCCCCTGAACGAATGCAGTTTTTCCCGCACCGAGGTCGCCATACATTGCGATAAATTCACCGCCGTTAAGGCTGTCTGCTATCTCTCTCGCAATCTTGTGAGTATCCTCATATGAGTAAGATTCAAATACTCTCATCAGAACAACCCCGAAATTATACCGTCTTCGTTAATATCAATATTTTCAGCTGAAGGAACTTTGGGAAGTCCCGGCATTGTCATAATATCACCGGCTTCTGCTACTATAAATCCTGCTCCGTTTGAGATACGGATTGTCTTGATTTCTACAGTGAAGTCTGTCGGACGGCCGAGAAGTGACGGATTGTCCGAAAGTGAGTACTGTGTTTTTGCGATACATACCGGTTTCTTATCAAGACCGAGTTCAGCAAGTTTCTTTATCTCTTTCTTTGCCTTGTTTGAGAACACAACACCGTTACCGCCATAAACCTTTGTAACGATTGCGTTTACCTTGTCCTCAATCGAGCTTTCTGTATCATAAACAGGCGCATATGTTGCAGGCTTATTCTCGATTGCATCAATAACATACTCTGCAAGCTCTATTCCACCCTCGCCGCCTTTTGCGAACACCTCGCAAAGTGCACACTTGACACCGTATGACGCACATCTGTCAATAACAGTTTCAAGTTCAGCATCAGTATCTGTTGCAAAACGGTTAAGTGCAACAACAACCGGTGTTCCGAAGCTCTGCATATTCTCGATGTGCTTTTCAAGGTTTACTATACCCTTTGAAAGTGCGTCAAGGTTTTCTTCCTTAAGGTCATCCTTTGCCACACCGCCGTTATACTTAAGTGCTTTAACAGTTGCTACTATAACAACCGCATCAGGACGGAGTCCCGACATACGGCACTTAATGTCCATAAACTTTTCAGCGCCAAGGTCAGCACCGAAGCCCGCCTCTGTTATTGCATAGTCACCAAGCTTTACAGCAAGCTTTGTAGCCTGAACACTGTTACAGCCGTGTGCGATATTTGCAAACGGACCGCCGTGAACAAAGCACGGTGTATGCTCAAGTGTCTGGACAATGTTCGGCTTAATTGCATCTTTTAAGAGTGCTGCCATTGCGCCCTCGGCTTTAATGTCACGTGCATATACCGGTTCCCCTGTATATTTATAAGCAACAATTATGTTTCCAAGACGTGTTTTTAAATCTTCAACGTTATTTGCAAGACAAAGTATCGCCATTACCTCAGATGCAACGGTTATCATAAACGAATCCTGACGCGGAATACCGTTTATTTTGCCGCCCATACCTATTACAACGTTACGTAGTGCACGGTCGTTCATATCAAGGCAACGTTTCCATACAATGTTTGTAACATCAATATTTAAAAGGTTTCCTTTCTGAATGTGGTTGTCTATCATTGCAGAAAGAAGGTTATTTGCCGCAGTGATTGCGTGCATATCGCCTGTAAAGTGAAGGTTTATATCCTCCATCGGTACTATCTGGGCATATCCTCCACCTGCAGCACCGCCTTTAACACCCATAACAGGGCCGAGTGACGGTTCACGTAATGCAATAAATGTCTTCTTTCCCATACGTGTCATAGCATCGCCAAGACCGATTGTAACTGTTGTTTTACCCTCACCTGCGGGTGTCGGATTGATAGCGGTAACCAAAATCAGCTTACCGTTTTCGTTAGCTTCTGCTTTTTTAATAGCATCACTTGAAAGCTTTGCCTTGTACTTACCGTAATATTCAAGGTCATCCTCTACTATTCCGGTTTTTGCCGCAATATCACGAATGTGAAGCATTTCCGCCTGCTGTGCAATTTCTATATCTGATAACATTTTTCTTTTCCTCCTCATCTTACGACTTAAAAGTCAAATAGAGCTGAACAAATTTTATCATCCAGCCCTTTTATATTTAACTTAAAATTAGTTGTTCATATGTTCTTCTCTGTCTTCACGAACTTTTCTTAAAAGTAAGTCAAGTCTGTGCTCTGCATCTGCGAGGATCTCGTCAACATATCTGTCAGTATCCATTTTGATTTCTCTTGCATCTCTTTCAGACATGTCTCTGATAGCTTCTGCCTTTTCATATGCCTGTCTTGTGATTTCGTGCTCGTCAACAAGTCTTTCCTGAGTTTCCTCAGCTGATTTCTTTATAGCGTCAGCTCTTTCTTCAGCTTCATCAAGAATTCTCTGTCTCTCTGTCTTTACCCACTTTGCTTCCTTAAGCTCTTCAGGATATACGAGTCTCATTTCCTGCAAGAAGTCAAGAAGCTCGTCCTTGTCCATCATGATTTTACCTGTAAGCGGTACAGATGAAGCCTTTGTAATGGTCTCCTCCATCATATCAATGATTTCCATTATGTCCATATCCATGTCCATTTCTCACTAACTCCCTTTCAATAGATAATTTTTCAAGCATTCTCATGCTCATATTTGTCTTTAATATATTGTATTATTTCAGAGGGAACAAGTCCCGCTAAATCACCTTTATAGCCCGCAAGCTCATTTACCATGCTCGAACTTATATATGAGTATTTCGAGTTGGTCATCATAAACATCGTTTCACATTCATTGTCAAGCGTCTTATTAAGAAGTGCCATCTGGAACTCATATTCAAAATCATTCACTGTTCTTAATCCTTTGATTATGACACTCGCATTCTGACGTTTTGCAAAATCAACCAGCAATCCGTCAAAGCTTGCAGTTGCAACATTATTAAGATGCGATGTAACCTTCTTAATGAGCATTACACGCTCATCAGATGTGAATCTGGGCTTTTTGTTTTTGTTGTTTAGTACTCCTACAACTACTTTATCAAATATCTTGCTTGCTCTTTCGATTATATCAAGATGACCGTTTGTTATAGGGTCAAAACTTCCCGGATAAACCGCTATTCTCATTTCCTTATTCCCCGTCCTTTGCACTCTTGTATACCGTTACAAAAGTTCTGCCATAACGCCGCTGCTTTTCCATAAGGAGTCCCGGAAAGTCGTTTTTAAAATCCGTATTGTCACTTTCAAGAAGTACGATTCCGGACTCACTAAGCAGTTCATTTTCCGAAATAGCTGTCAATGCCGGCTCTATAAAGCCTTTGTTATAGGGCGGGTCAAGAAATATTAAATCGAACTTTTTGCCACACGTCTTAACATAATCAAAACAAGATACCTGACGCACTTCGCAAACATCATCAAATTTCAAATCCCGCATATTTTTCCGTATCAACTCTACGGAACGCTTGTCCGAATCAAGAATCACCGCAAACTCTGCACCTCGTGAAAGTGCTTCAAAAGATAGTGCACCACTTCCGCCGAACATATCCAAAACCTTTGCATTGGGCACATAATTCTGTATAAGATTAAAAATCGACTCCTTGACTCTGTCAGTAGTCGGTCTTACATCATACCCCTCAAATTCGTGCAGTTTATGCCCACGTCTTGAGCCGGAAATAATACGCATTGACTATTACTCCTTATCATTGTAACCTAAATTCTGTAAAAGGTCAAGTCCTGTTTTTAATTTTAAACAAAAAACACAAAAATATCACGTTCCGGTAAATTAAACGTAATAGTATTGCATAATTCTTACACTTTAACAAAATTCTTCCAACTTATTCTTATTTACAACGAAACTATTATATCATACTTTTTCCCGTTTGTATATAGGAAAATCAAAAAAAAGTAAATATTTTTTTCAAACAGGGTGACAAACTGTGTTTTTTATGGTATAATCAGGTATATAAAACTGAAAGGAATACACGAATATGGTATATATGATTTTAGCAGACGGTTTCGAGGAAATCGAAGCAATTGAACCGTTAGATATTTTAAGACGAGGCGGAGTTGAGGTGCAAACTGCATCAATTACAGAAAATAAAACTGTACGTGGTGCACACGGCATAGAGGTTAATGCCGACATCTTAATAAATGATGTTGACCTTGATAGTATGGATATGGTTATACTCCCCGGCGGTGCAGGTCACGAGCTTTTGGATGCATCAAACGAGGTGCACGCACTTATAAATCACGCTGTGGCATATAACAGATACATTGCCGCAATCTGTGCTTCACCCTCTATAATCGGAAAGAAGATGATTTTATCAGGCAAGAAAGCCACTTGCTACCCCGGTTTTGAAGTATACTGCTACGATGCCGAAATGACAGGCGAAAAAGCAGTACGTGACGGACTTATAATTACAGGTAAAGGTCCAGGTGCTGCAGCAGAGTTTGGTTTTATGCTTCTTTCAATACTTAAGAACGAAGAAACGGCACAGAAGTTAAAAGCTGATATGCAGTATGAATAAAGACACATTAAGGGAGAAAATGCGAAAAGAACGGCGTTCCCTTTCCCCCGATTTTATAAAGGAAGCCTCTGATAAAATCAAGGCTGCTGTTCTTGGGCTTGACAGCATAAAAAACGCACAGCTCATAATGGTTTATCTTTCTGCTTTTAAGGAGCCTGACACTTTCTCCTTAATTTCCGAGCTACTGAGTTTAGAAAAAGAGATTTGTGTCCCCATTTCTGACATCGACACATTCACAATCACGCCGTCACGCCTGATATCACTTGATAATCTCACAAAAGGCGCATACGGAATATCAGAACCAAAAGAAATTATATCTGTCCCCATATCTGAGATAGATGTGGCGCTTATACCCGGCATTGCATTCACCTCATCAGGTGACAGACTGGGATTTGGCAAAGGATATTATGACCGTTTTTTAGAGGAGTTTAACGGCGTGAAAATCGGTATCGGATATGATTTTCAGATTACCGACAAAATCCCCACTGATGAACACGACATCGGAATGGATATGATAATTACCGAAAAGAGGATATATAATCATTTTTGATACACACGCACATTACACAGACGAACAGTTTGACGAAGACCGTGATGAACTTTTAAGCAGTATGCAAAAAAACAACGTCGGGCTTATTATGAATGCCTGCTCATCGCTTGAGGAAATGCCCGGTATTCTTGAAATAGCTCAAAATTATCCGTTTGTTTATGCGGCTGTCGGAATACACCCCGAGGCTGTGCTTAGTGCAACCGACGGATACCTTGACAAGATCAGGGAATTGGCAAAGCATCCGAAAGTAAAAGCAATCGGTGAAATAGGTCTTGACTATCACTGGACAACCGAAACAAAATCCGAACAGCAACGGATACTCGGCGAGCAGATTGACCTTGCAAGAGAGCTTAATATGCCCGTAATTATCCACGACCGTGAGGCACACAAGGACACTCTTGATATTTTAAAAGAGCATAAAGTGCACGAGTGTGGCGGGGTTTTTCACTGCTATTCTGGCAGTGCAGAAATGGTAAACGAGATTATAAATGAACTTGATATGTATATAGCATTCGGCGGAACTGTTACATTTAAAAACGCTAATAAACCGCGTGAGGCGGCAAAGGCTGTACCGCTTAACAGATTGCTAATTGAAACAGATTCACCGTATCTTGCCCCTACCCCGTACCGTGGTAAACGCAACTCGTCCTTGTATCTTCCCGAGGTTATAACTATGCTTTCGGAGCTACACGGTGTATCCTATGAAGAAATCGAAAATATAACCACAGAGAACGGAAAAAAACTTTTCAATATAACGGAGTAAAAAATGAAAGAACTTATTTTAAACGGATGCAGTGAACTTGGACTTGACATATCTCAAAAGACGGCTGATGCACTGATAAAGTATTACGAAATACTCATTGAGCGCAACAAATCGGTTAACCTCACACGTATAACAGAACCTCACGAGGTTGTCACAAAGCATTTTCTTGACAGCCTTACAACTAATCTGACAGGCCGTGTAGGTAAAAATGTAATAGACGTCGGAACGGGTGCAGGATTTCCCGGACTTGTTTTAAAATGTGCAACTCCCTCTATCCGCCTTACACTGCTTGACTCACTCAATAAACGTATCAATTTTCTGCAAGATGCCTCAAAAGAGATGGGAATTTATGACGGCATAGAATTTATGCACTCACGTGCTGAAGACGCAGGACTTGATAAAAAGCATCGTGAGAAATATGATACTGCAGTTTCACGTGCTGTTGCAAATATGCGTACATTATCGGAATGGTGTCTGCCACTTGTTCGCACAGGCGGATATTTTCTTGCATTAAAAGGTCCGCTTGCAGAGGAGGAGCTCACCGATGCACTTCCTGCAATCGAAGTGCTTGGCGGTGAGGTTGAAGGCATATTTACTGCCAAAATCCCACACACAGACCTGCAACATAAGATAATTATTGTAAAAAAAGTTCGACCTACTCCGACACAGTTCCCCAGAAAAGGAAAAAAAGCAACAGAGGTTCCTGTCGAAAAGGTTTATAAAAAGAAATAAGTTAAAAAGCGTGCCGATTTATGTCGCACGCTTTTGCTTTACACCGGGTTTTTTTATGCTATAATTGTATTTGTAAGACAGAAACCAAACAGATACAGACAGCTGATGCTGTCACCCCCAAATTGTCTTACACCTTCCACCACCGAGGTGCAGCGAACGGTATAACTTACATTCTTCTACTTCTTACCGTTCGCTGTTTCCTATTACAATATTAAGAAAACAGGTGATAAAAATGTCAGACAATACATACAACAAAATTAAAAATATTCCATTGAAGTTCATACGTCCGAATCCGTGTCAGCCAAGAAAGTTCTTTAATCCCGATTCAATGGATGCACTTATCCGTTCCGTTGAGCGTTACGGAGTGTTAAATCCCATATCGGTACGGCAGTGCAGTGATAACGAATACGAACTCATTTCGGGCGAAAGACGGTTCCGTGCGGCATACAGTGCAGGGCTTAAGGACATACCCTGCATCGTCCTTGATACAGACGGTTCTGATTGTGCAGTTCTGTCACTGCTTGAAAATCTGCAACGTGAAGATTTATCTTTTCTCGAAGTTGCAGAAAGCTACAAGGAACTGATTAAAAGAAAAGGTATTTCAAGCCGTGATTTGTCACGCAAGCTCGGCAACAAGGCATATGAAATAAATGAGCGTGTAAACCTTATGAACCTCGACCCGCTTGTAAGAAAATACATACGTAGTTTCAAACTTAGCGAGCGTCAGGCAAAAGTACTGCTCAAAATCAAGGACAAAAACCGTCAGATTGAAACGGCACGCTATGTTTGTGAAAACTCACTTACAGAAAGCGAAACAATCCAATATGTCAACGAAATTTCAAAAACAGATGTTGAACCGTCTGTTCAGATAAATAAAATCAAGGATATTCAAATCCTGCGCAATACGCTTTCAAATGCGGTATCTTTAATACGTAACAGTGGTATTGACGCACACTATAACGAAAAATCCCACGACTGGGGCGACGAGTTCGTAATAGTGGTCAAAAACACATCTGCATAATAATATCCCCCTCTCCCTTTTTATCCGATTTGCTCTTTACAAATCGGATTTTTTGGTGTATAATTGTCTTTAATACATATTAAAGAGGTACATATTATGGATAAAAAAAATAAGCGTATTGTTGTAAAGGTCGGAACATCGACACTTACTTATGATACGGGCAAAATAAATATACGCAGAATAAACGACCTTGCACGTGTGCTTTCGGATTTAAGAAATTCAGGATATGAAGTTATTCTTGTTTCATCGGGCGCTATAGGTGTGGCAATGGGTAAGCTTGGCTACACAAAAAAACCGTCCGATACAAAGGTGAAGCAGTCGCTTGCGGCAGTAGGTCAGTGTGAGCTTATGGCACTCTATGACAGAATGTTCTCAGAGTACCATAACACCGTTGCACAGATACTTCTCACACGCTCGGATATTGATATTGAAAAGCGTAAGCAACATACCAAGGATACATTTAACACCCTGCTTGAAATGGGCATTATACCTATCGTAAACGAAAACGATACCGTATCGGTTGAGGAAATCGAAATCGGCGATAATGACAGCTTATCAGCCATAGTTGCGAAGGTTGTTGAGGCAGATTTGCTTGTTCTCTTCTCCGATATTGACGGACTTTACGATTCCGACCCAAGGAAAAACCCCGACGCACAGCTCATATCACGTGTTGAAAACATTGAAAATGTTGAAGACACCGCCGGAGGTGCAGGTTCAAACGTCGGAACAGGCGGAATGGTAACCAAGATTGAGGCGGCAAAGATAGCAAACAGCGCCGGAATAAGTATGATTATCGCAAACGGCAATAACATTGATGCACTCTATGACTTAATCGAGGGCAAAAAGGTAGGAACACTGTTTAAAGCATATTAAAAAAGAACGGTTCTGTTGAACCGTTCTCTTTAGTTTCAAATTTAAATACACGATTGATTGAGTTTATTAAATTCGAATAAATTGCTTAGAGAGTGCCGATACGCGAACGAGGCTATAGTGGTCTATGCGAGCGAGCGTATCGGTACTATATGAGTGATTTATTCGGATTTTAGCGTTTATAAAAGGCTTTATATGCCCTGTATGCCATATACACATCGCTCTTTGCAACAACCTCAAACGGTGCGTGCATCGAAAGCACCGGAACGCCACAGTCAATTACGTCCATATTAAGGTCTGCAACATACTGTGCGATTGTTCCGCCGCCGCCCAGGTCCACCTTGCCAAGCTCTCCTGTCTGCCATATAACACCGTCATCGTCCATAAGCTTGCCGATTTCATATACAAACTCGGCATTTGCATCCGATGTGCCGCTCTTACCACGTGCACCGGTGTATTTCATTATTGCAACACCGTATCCGGCATATGTTGCGTTGTTTGCTTCAAGAACTGACGGATAGTTCGGGTCAGCCGCCGCTGATACGTCAGATGACATACACGCTGATGCTGTTATCGTTCTGTTAAGGTCAGTAAGTGAACACGTGCCGTTCACTTTCTCTATAAGCTCTGTTATAGCCATCATCATAAACGCACTCTTTGCACCTGTGTTACCCATTGAACCGATTTCTTCTTTATCAACAAGAATTGCAACCGCTGTACGTTTGGGTGCGTCAATGTCAATTATTCCGCGAAGAGTTGTATATGCACACACTCTGTCGTCCTGACCGTATGCACCGACAAAACTTTCGTCAAGTCCGACATTCTTTGCTTTCTGTGCCGGTACTACCTCTATCTCTGCACTTATAAAGCTGTTTTCTGTGATGCCGTAACGTGCGTTAAGAATTTTAAGGATTGAGAACTTAACCTTTTCCTTTACGTCCTCTGCCTCAATCGGTGCACCGCCGATAAGTACGTTGAGGCTCTCGCCCTCTATTCCTTCCGTCATTTTCTTTGACATCTGGTCCTGTGCAAGGTGCGGCAAAAGGTCGGTTATAACAAATACGGGATCATTTTCGTCCTCGCCGATTACTATTTCCTTTTTGTTTCCGTCCTTGTCATATATAACACCGTGGATTGCAAGCGGAACTGTCGGCCACTGATATTTTTTGATACCGCCGTAATAGTGTGTCTTTAGCAGTGCCATATCCATACTCTCATATAGTGGGTTCTGCTTGAGGTCAAGACGTGGTGAATCAATATGCGCACCTGCAATATTAACACCGTTTCTTATATCCTCTGTACCGATAACAGCCATAAATATGTTCTTGTTACGGTTAACCTTATATACCTTGTCGCCCGCTTTTAAGCTATCAAGCGTATCCATATTTTTAAAGCCTGCTTTTTCTGCCATTGCAATTGCTTCATTTGTACATTCACGCTCTGTTTTACCATTGTCAAGAAACGTTCTGTAGCTATCACAAAGTGCTGACATTTCTTCTTTTTCACTGTCAGTTATGTTGAGATATACATTCTTCCTTTCATAGCTTAAGCTCTCATATAATTCTTTATCTGTCATAGTTTCACCCCGTAAAAATTTTCTTTTTATTATTATATCGCATTATTATTAAAATATCAATACCTATATGTTAAATATTTTTTGCTTTCATTGACTTTTAGAGATAACTGTGTTATAATGTTTGTATATTAAAATGGCGGAAAGTGTGCTTACAGTATGATAAAAGGATTAACAACCCAAGAACTGAAAAAGCTGAATATTGATGAGCTTAACGTTCTTTGTAATGAAATACGTGAATTTCTTATTGAGAACGTGAGCAAAACCGGCGGACATCTTGCTCCCAACCTCGGCGTTGTCGAGCTTACGGTTGCAATCCATAAGGTTTTTGACTTGCCCAAGGACAAGCTTGTTTTTGATGTCGGACATCAGTCATATGTACACAAAATCCTTTCAGGCAGAGCTGACAAAATGAATACTCTGCGCAGCGATAAGGCAGCGCTGGAAGCGGAGCGCAGCACCGCTCAAAGCCATATCTCTGATCTGCGTGGTCTGCAGGCAGCAGCCGAAGGCGACAGAGATAAGAAACTGGCGGATATTGAGGCTATCCGTCGGGAGATCGAGGGCCTTCAGGCCAGAATCGAGGAGCAGAGACAGCGTCAACGGGAAAACGATGCCCAGACCGCAGCCTCCCGTACCGCAATGGAGCAGGCGCTGGCCAACTACAAGCAGATCGATGCCCGCAAG
>JAZRPM010000006.1:0-86209 GCA_045649185.1 Candidatus Ornithomonoglobus sp.
ATCAAATCACGATATAGATATGCTACGTTTCGGAGATTATCCCTATGCATTGAAACAACGAATCTTAAGTGATGTCGGACACCTTTCAAATAAGGCAGCCGCTGCTACAGCAGTTGAGCTTGTAAAACGTGGCACAAAGCATATTATGCTCGGACATTTAAGCGATAAAAACAACCTTCCTGATATTGCACAAATGGAAACATATAACTATCTTACCGACAATGGTATAGTTGTAGGCACAGATGTTACTTTACAGGTAGCAGAAAGATATAAAATAACACCGTTTACAGCCGGAGAATAAAATATGAAAGTATCAATACTTTGCGTAGGCAAGATAAAAGAAAAGTTTTACACGGACGCAATCTCGGAATACGCAAAACGAATGAAGCGTTTTGCCGATTTTGAAATCATAGAAATACCGGACGAAAAAATTCCGGATAATGCATCTGAAAAAGAAAAAGAACAAATAAAAGAACGTGAGGGTGAAAAAATCCTTTCAAAGCTCAAAAATGATTCGTTTGTTGTCACACTATGCATAGAAGGCAAAGCACTGTCAAGCACAGAGCTTGCCCGCACCGTGCAGGATGCATACCAGAACACAAACCACATCACTTTTATAATAGGCGGTTCACTCGGTCTTTCCGACGCCGTAAAGAACAAAAGCAGTTTACGACTTTCGTTCGGGCGGATGACACTGCCGCATCAGCTTATGCGTGTTGTTCTGTCTGAACAGATTTACCGTGCATTTATGATAAATTCCGGTTCAGCATATCATAAATAATATTGACTTTTACCCCTTTTAATGATACAATTATTGTATATCATTTTAAGGGGGATTTTTTATGAAAAAAATAATTTCTATACTTCTGGCTGCAACACTTCTGCTAAGCACTTTTCCTGTATTTGCCGAAAACGCAGCAGAAGAGACAGTAACAGACGCCACAGTTGCTCCTGACGTAAAAAATCAGGTGACAATTACAGCCGATATAACGAGTAATCCGCTTGCAAAGGAAGCCGATGCAACATTTGAGCTTTTCACAATCGACGGACAATCTCTCGGAACAGCAACTGAACATATCACAAGAGACGCAAAAACAGTCACTTTCACCTTTGACGTACCACAGTACGAGGTTGGCACACATTTTATGGTATGCGCAACCGAAGGCATTGACAGTTTCAGATACTACGAAGAAACTTATTCAAAAAATACTATAATAGTATTGCCGACATACAAATACATAGACACAAAGGGCGTTGAAGCAGATTCAACAGGCATTGCAATCACAATCAACCCGTTATTGGATAAACCCGTAAACCTTTACTATAACGCTATGGGAACACCCACAAGCGGTGCAAGAGTTATAGACGGCACCACAATGGTTCCGGCACGTGCACTTGCCGAGTTTATCGGATTTGATGTTCGCTATGACGAGGAGTATAATGTAGAGGTTATATCTTTTAACGGCAAGGATATGTATTTCAACCTTGATACAAACTACACCACTGTTTTTGGAATAGACCTTTTCGCACCGCATAAAACAATAATGATAGACGGAACAGTTTACATTGCTTTAAGAACCTTTGCAGACGCAATCGGAAGTGAGCTTGAAGTGAAAGATTACGGAACTCATATGGATATAAATATGAGTGAATCAGAAGAAGTATCCGAATATTTCAAACAGTTCCCTGTTAATCAGTGGGGTATATCAAGCCGTACAAACTATATGGTATGGGTATCGTTAAGTGAATATAAGGTAAGACTTTATAAAGGCAGTCAGTATCATTGGAAACCGATCCTAGAAGCACCATGTGCAATAGGTGCGCCGGGAACCCCGACAGTTACAGGCTCATTTGAGTACAACTACAAAGACCGTTGGGATTACGGTACATATTATGTAGGTCCGTGTCTGGTGTTCTACCGTGGTTATGCACTTCATTCTGTACTTCTATATCAGAACGGTTCGGAATACGACGGAAGAGTCGGCGTTAAGATTTCACACGGTTGTATCAGACTAAAGAAACAAGATATAGATTTTATAGCAAAAACAATACCCGTAAAAACAAGAATTTATATAACACCGTAACAAAAAAACAGCTGTTGCAATTTTGCAACAGCTGTTTTTTTTATTATTCTTCGTCGTCATCGTCCATATCAAACTCAAGTTCGATATCCTTATGACAGTTCGGGCATACGATATTGTTCTCCTCATCAAGCATATCGAAGTCTACAACAACATCCTCACCGCACTCAGGACACATAATTTCAAATAAATCATCATCCTCGTCATCGTACATATCAAGGAAATCATCGTCTTCATCGTCGATATACTCATCGTAATCGTCTATATCAACATCGCCCTCTATATCATCATATATGGCATCAATATCCATCTCTGCAGCATACATTTCCTCATCGAGTTCGTCTATGCGCATTTCAAGTTCGTCATTGCGTGCCCAAAGCGCATCAATCTCGTCTGCTGCATCCGAAAGAACGTCAATAAGCTTTGCTATAAGCTTACCCTCTTCAGACTTTTCAGAAAGATTCATACCCTCGGCAAGACCTTTAAGATATGATACCTGATTTGAAAGATTACTCATATTGCTGTCCTCCTATGAGTTTTTTGTTACAAGATGCAATGAAAATCATCCGCATTCGTTACAGAATAATTTTCTAAGCAGGTCGTATTTTTTCGGCAAACGAGACTATACGCCGGTATGCGAGTTTGCCGAAAGGTGCGAGATGCAACGAAAATTATTTTGTAACTCTTTCCATGTACTCGCCTGTACGTGTGTCAACTCTGATAATGTCTGTACCATCAACAAATAACGGAACCTGAATTACTGCACCTGTTTCAAGTGTAGCCGGCTTTGTAGCACCTGTAGCAGTGTTACCTGCAAATCCGGGCTCTGTCTCTGCGATTGCAAGCTCAACAAAGGTCGGAGGCTCGATATCGAACACCTTGCCCTTGTATGAAAGAATCTTACATACATCGTTTTCCTTAACAAACTTCATCTTGTCAGCGATTTCGTTCATAGCTATCGGAAGCATATCAAATGTTTCCTGATCCATGAAGTGATACAAATCACCATCGTTGTATGAATACTGCATATCACGTCTCTCAACGAATGCGTTCTCAAACTTCTCTGTCGGTCTGAACGACTTTTCAACAACGCCGCCTGTAATAACGTTCTTCATCTTTGTTCTTACGAATGCTGCGCCCTTACCCGGCTTAACGTGCTGGAATTCAACTACCTGCCAAACTCCACCATCCATTTCAAATGTTACGCCGTTTCTGAAATCACCTGCTGTTACCATAAAATATCATTCCTTTCCACCCTCTTTTGAGGGGTTTATCTTTTTCATAGTCTATATACATATATTTTACCAAAAAACTCCGCAAAATGCAAGTGTTTTTTTCATAAATATATTTATATCACAATAAGTTCCTTCGGCGATGCTGTGAGGTTTATAATTTCACCGTCCGAAACAGCTATCAGATCCTCTATTCTTACACCGCCAAAACCGTCAATATATATGCCCGGTTCTACACTTAAAATGTTACCGTTTTGCAGTATATCCGTACTTTTTGGTGAAAATGCCGGCATTTCGTGAATTTCTATACCTACACTATGTCCCAAAGAGTGACCGAAATTCTCACCGTATCCGGCATCGGTTATAATATCACGTGCAATCTTGTCAACCTGCGAGCACGCCATACCGTTTTTGAGTGAAGCTATAGCAGTTGTCTGTGCTTTAAGAACTATGTCATATATCTCTTTCTGCTTTGAATCCGCTTTACCTATAACCACCGTTCTTGTCATATCCGAACAATAGCCTTTGTATCGGCAACCAAAATCAAGTGTCACAAAATCACCGTTTTCAATGACCTTTTCGCTTGCCACACCATGAGGCATAGCAGAGCGTACACCCGATGCTACGATTGTGTCAAACGACAGTCCCGATGCACCCGATTTTCTCATAAACATTTCAAGCTCGAAAGCTATTTCACGCTCGCTTACACCTGCGTGCAGATGATCTAAAATATGTGCAAATGCCATATCGCCGATTGTCTCAGCTTCTTTTATTATTTCAAGTTCACGCTTGTCCTTCTTTTGTCTCGAAAAATCAATTTTCGTCTGTGCCGGAACAAATTCTTTTCCGTATGCTTTTTCGGAAAGTCTTTTATATATTCCGTAATTCAGATTATCCTCTTCAAAGTAAATCCGTTCACTTTTTGCAAGCTCAAAAACATACTCCCAGCCTTTTTTGATGTCTATAAGTTCAAAACCAGGACATTCAAGCTTCGCCTGAACAAAATACCGTGAATCGGTGATTATGTACTGTTTTTCGGGGTTTAAGAGCAGATATGCATCCTCCGAAGTAAAACCGCTGTAGTAGAATATATTTGCAAATCCGCTTATAAATACAGCTCCCTCAATACCTGTACTAAAAAGCGTGTCAATCCTTTGCAGCATCGCAAAGTGCCTCCAATGCATACTCATAGCCCTTGTAGCCAAGACCGCATATCTGACCCATACATTCCGGAACAATTACAGAATGGTCTCTGAACGCCTCACGTCTGTGTACGTTTGAAATATGTACCTCAATTGTCGGAATCTGAACTGAGCTTATAGCGTCACGAATTGCATATGAATAGTGAGTATATGCCGCAGGGTTTATAATTATACCGTCACATTTACCATATGCCTCGTGGATTTTAGTGCAAATTTCACCCTCTATATTGCTCTGGAAACATTCGACCTCGCATCCGAGTTCTTTCGCCTTCTTCTCCACCATTGCATTTAAATCTGCAAGTGTTGCTTTTCCGTATACCTCCGGCTCACGAATGCCGAGCATATTTAGATTCACTCCGTTAATTACAAGTATCTTTTTCATTTTTAGTTCTCCCTTTACAATTTTTCTATTTCTTTAATTAGTTCTTCAACAGCCACAGCTTCGGGTACTTTCCGCAGTGGAGTGCCTTTTTTGAATATCAGACATTCGCCCTTACCTCCGGCGATACCAATATCGGCATCCCTTGCCTCACCGGGTCCGTTTACCACACAGCCCATAACTGCAACCTTGATTTTTTTATCTACGTTTTTGAGGTGTTCTTCTACTTCATTAGCTATTTTTATCAGGTCAATCTGCGTTCTTCCGCAGGTCGGACATGAAACAAATTCCACACCGTCATTTCTTATTTCAAGCACTCGCAAAATATCCTTTGCAAGATAAATTTCCTTAACAGGATCGGCAGTGAGCGATACACGCATCGTGTCGCCTATCCCCTCTGAAAGCAGTGTACCTATTCCGATACTTGATTTGACAGTTCCCATATACTCCGTACCCGACTCCGTGACACCGATATGAAGCGGTATGTCACATTTTTCGGAGAACTTTCTGTAGGCATCAAGCATTACAGGTACATTTGAAACCTTGATTGAAACAACCATATCCGAAAAGTTAACCGAGTCAAGTATTTGTATATGTCCCATCGCACTTTCTACAAGTGCATCAGCTGTAGCACCGCCGTATTTAGCAACAAGGTGTTTTTCAAGCGAACCGCCGTTTACGCCTATACGTATCGGGATGCCGTTGGCCTTTGCCGCATCTGCCACAAGCTTTACACGCTCACGATCCCCTATATTTCCCGGGTTAATGCGTACTTTGTCTATGCCGTTTTTTATACATGCAAGTGCCAGCCTGTAATCAAAATGAATATCCGAAACAAGCGGGATTTTTATCTGTTTTTTTATCTCTTTGACCGCCTCTGCCGCTTCGATATCCGGCACTGCAACACGGATTATTTCACAGCCTGCATCCTCAAGCTTTTTTATCTGCTCTACGGTCGACTTAACATCACGGGTGTCGGTGTTACACATTGACTGTATCGAAATCGGGTTACCCCCTCCGATTTTAACACCACCCACATCAACCGTTCTTGTTGTGCGACGCATACTTATCCCCCTTGTATCAGTTTTGTTATATCATTGAATGAAATGAATATTACCAATGCTATCAAGAGCATAAATCCTATTCCGTGTACAAGTCCTTCTCTTTCGGGCGGTATTTTCTTTCGTGTGACAAGTTCTATAAGCATAAAGAACAGTCTTCCTCCGTCAAGTGCCGGAATCGGCAAAAGATTGAACACGCCAAGGTTTATTGTGAGTAATGCTGTAAGGTTAAGAACATACAGCCAGCTTGTGCTACCGGAATTAACGGCAGTGTTCACCTCTTTTACTATGCCTACAGGTCCACTCATCTGGTCAACGCCCAGTTTTCCGGTTACCATCTGCCATAGCGAGTTATAAACAAGCTTTACAACGAACCTTGTCTGATTCCATGCCTCGCCCCACACGTTAAATATTGTTACATCTTCCTGATGCGGAACGAAACCGATTATAAGCCGTTCAACTGTTTCCTCTTTGCCGACAAGTTCCTCGTCTTTTTCTACATCGTCGCTGTATTCGTAAAAAGTGTTTTCTGTTTCTTTTCCGTTTATAAATTCGGATACATTTATTCCGTCTTCATTATAGCTATATATAACCTTACTCTTTGTAGGTCTGAATGCAAGCTCTTTCTTTTCGCCATCACGTTTGACTACAACAGTACATTTTGTATTCTCGGTAAATTCCTGTGCATAGAGTGTTATATCATTATAGAAATTAACCTTTTTACCGTTGATTTTTATTATTTCATCGCCCGGCATAAGCCCAGATTCTGCAACATAACTCTCTGCAACAACCGATTCTACCCTGTTTGTCACCATCGGTGATGTCTGCGAAACAATCAGTAAAAACAGAACAAAGCCGAGAATTACGTTAAAAATACCACCTGCGGCTACAACAATAATACGTTTCCATACTGCTTGATTTGAAAATGCACGCGGGTCATTAGATTCAGTGTCTTCGCCCTCAAACTTACAGTATCCTCCAAACGGGATTATTCTCAATGAGTATTGTATCTCGCTTTTCTTACTTTTCCAGATTGCGGGCCCAAAGCCTATTGCATATTCAAGGATTTTGAAGTTCATAAGCTTTGCTGTTATGAAATGTCCGAACTCGTGAAGTGAAACCATCACAAGGAACATTATTATTGTTACTATAGCTGTTACCAAGCTTAACCGCCTCCTATTTTGAGAATTTGTTCAAAACAAGTTCTCGTGCTTCTTTGTCTGCATTATAAATATCAGCCAGCGTAGGATCTTGCACTGTTTTATGCTCACCCATCGCATATTCAATCGCTTCTGTTATTTCAAGATATGAAATCTTTTCTTTTAAGAACAACTCTACCGCCGCCTCATCTGCGGCATTAAATACCGTGGCAAGTGTTCCGCCCTCTTCTCCTGCACGTTTTGCAAGAGTTAGTGCATAGAACGTTTCTGTGTCCGGTTTTTCAAAAGTCAGTGATGCATAGCTGAATAAATCAAGCTCATTGCCCGGTATTGATAAACGGTTCGGATACGTCAGTGCATACTGTATCGGAACACGCATATCAGGCGCACCGAGTTGCGCTATAACTGCATTATCCGTAAACTGCACAGCAGAATGCAGAACACTCTGACGGTGTACAAGCACCTTGATTTTATCCATCGGCACATCAAAAAGCCATTTCGCTTCTATCATTTCGAGGCCTTTGTTTACAAGTGTTGACGAATCAATTGTCACCTTTGCGCCCATATCCCAGTTCGGGTTATGCAGTGCGTCTGACGGTTTTATATTTATCAGCTCGTCACGCTTTTTTCCGTAGAATGTACCGCCTGATGCAGTAAGAAGTATCTGCTTTATTTCACGTTCATCTGCCATCCCCTGCATTGACTGAAAAATTGCAGAATGTTCACTGTCAACAGGGATTATGCAGTTTCCGTATTCTTTTTCACAGTCTTTAACGATATTACCTGCAGCAACAAGCGTTTCCTTGTTCGCAAGCGCTACTCGTTTTTTGCTCTTTATTGCCGCAATTGTAGGCTCAATTCCTGCCATTCCCACAACGGAAACCATGGTGGTGTCAGCTTGCTCAAACGCTGCCGCCTCGATAATACTTCCCTTGCCGCCAAGAACACGTATATTGGTATCAGAAAGACGGATTTTAAGGTCTCTTGCTGATGCTTCGTCTGCAACGCAAACAAGCTCCGGGCTAAATTCACGAGCCTGTTCTTCAAGCAGTTTTATATTCCTGTTTCCCGTTATCGCCGATACTTTAAAGCAGTCCGAATGGTCACGGACACAATCAAGTGTCTGCGTACCGATTGAGCCGGTCGAGCCAAGAATTGATATGTTCATTTTATGTCTTTTCCTTTCAGTATATTCTTATCTGATAAGATATACACACAGATAATAAACAATCGGTGCAATAAATACCACGCTGTCAAATCTGTCCATAAAACCGCCGTGACCGGGGAATATTTTGCCGTAGTCCTTGATCTGGGCATCACGCTTTATTGCAGATGCCGCCAAATCACCAAGCTGTGAAAGAACAGATGTTAAAAGACCTATAACAGCGAATCTTAAATATATTCCTACTGTTGGAGCAATGCCCATTAGCTGATATCCGCATTTATCAAGAATAAAGAGATATAGTGCACATAAAAGTGCTGTGCATATAACCGCACCAACAGAACCCTCTATGGTCTTTTTCGGACTAACTTTCGGGATAAGCTTATGCTTGCCGAAGAATGTACCGCAGAAATATGCTGCAGTGTCACTGCCCCATGCGATTATGAATACCAGTGCCATTTCTGCAAGTCCCATTTCAGAAAACATTCTGGGTATGTAGCTCATAAACAAAGTTATGTATATAGCCATAAACTGCATTGAAAACATTTCAGTAAATTTGCGTTTTCCGTGAATGACAATAATAAATATCATTGCAATTATTATTGAGAGAACAAGTGCCGTCTCAATCATATTAAAATACAGTCCCAAAAGCAACAACGCTCCCGTTATAAATCCTGATGCTCTTACTGACTTTGACTGTGCAATCGCACCCGATACTTCATATATCATAAATAAAATTATTGCCGCCATAGCTATTGTAAATGTAGGATTCCCTGCAATTATAACACCTATAAATACAAGCAGTGCTACTACTGCTGTTATTGTTCTTGTTAGCATAGTTATTTCTCCTTAAATTCCACCGAATCTTCTGCCTCTGCCCTGATACACTCTTATACACTCATGTAAATCCTTTGGTTTAAAATCAGGCCACGCCTTTTTTACAAATACCATTTCTGCATAGCTGACCTGCCAAAGCATAAAGTTTGACAGACGCTGTTCACCGCTGGTACGGATCAGCAAATCAACATCGGGCTGATTTGCCGTATAAAGCTCCTGCTCGAGTTTTTCTTCGTCTATCTCGTCAGGTGTAAGTTTGCCCTCAGCCACATCACGGCACAGCTTTTTAGTGGCATTTACAATCTCTTCTCTACCGCCGTAATTAAGTGCAATATTCATCACTATTCCGCTACGATTTTCTGTAAGCTTTTCAGTCTTTTCTATCTGACGACACATTTCATCAGAAAGCTCGGCTCTTGAGCCTATCGCACGAATACGCACATTTTCGCCTGCCAATGTTTTTTCTGCATTTATAAGATAATCCATAAGCAGATTCATAAGATAATCAACCTCTGCTTTTGGTCGTTTCCAGTTTTCAGTTGAGAACGCATATACGGTTATATATTCTATACCCATATTATTTGCTTCTGTTACAATTTTTTTGAGCGATTCCGCGCCTGCCTTATGGCCTGCACTGCGGGGCAATCCCCTCTTTTTTGCCCATCTTCCGTTGCCGTCCATTATGACGCCTATATGCTTTGGAAGATTCGACATATCTATCGCTGTATCATCTTTTTTTCGTCGGAACAACATTGTATAAAACTCCTTTATGATGACAATATAATGCGAAAAACAGTATCACGCACACCTCTTGCGTGATACTGTTTGATTTTTAAAATCAGATTTCTGTGATTTCCTTTTCTTTATCAGATGTAATATCGTCAATCTCCTTGATATACTTATCTGTCATATTCTGTATATCCTTTTCAATTGTCTTTAAATCATCCTCTGTAATCTCGCCGTCCTTCTTCTGCTTCTTATACATTTCAAGTGCATCACGACGTACGTTACGAATCTGAACCTTTGCTTCTTCAGCGTACTTTTTAACAGTCTTAACAAGCTCACGACGACGTTCCTCTGTTAACGGTGGGAATGTAAGGCGGATAACCTTACCGTCATTCTGCGGGCTTATACCAAGATCTGATTTATTGATTGCCTTCTCTATTTCTGACAAAACAGATGCATCCCACGGCTGAATAACAAGCATTCTCGGCTCGGGTGATGAGATTGAACCCACCTGCTGAACCGGTGTCATTGTTCCATAGTAGTCAATTGCGATTTTGTCAAGCACCGATGCGTTTGCACGGCCTGCACGGATGGTCTTAAATTCACCTACAAGTCCATCTATGCGTTTTTCCATTTTTGATTCTATCTCAGGATAGTTTCCCATTTTAGTTTCCTCCTAATATTCTTTATTTACCCTCGGCGTTTACGAGAGTTCCTATTTTATCGCCCTTTACGGCTCTTACAATGTTTTCGGGGTCATTAAGACCGAAAACAAGAATAGGCATATTATTGTCACGGCAAAGTGATGCCGCTGTGGAGTCCATAACTCCGAGATTTTTTGAAAGAATGTCACTGAATGAAAGGTTTGTATATTTCTTTGCATCAGGATTTACATTCGGGTCGCTGTCATAAACTGCATCCACCTTTTTAGCAAGAAGTATCACATCTACATCCATCTCTACCGCACGTAGTGCTGCAGCGGTATCGGTTGACATGAACGGGTTACCGGTTCCGCAACCAAATATAACAACTCTGCCTTTATCAAGATGACGCATTGCACGACCTCTTATATACGGTTCTGCAATCTGTCGCATTTCAATTGCTGTTTCAACTCGTGTTTCAACACCGATTGCTTCGAGCGCACTGCAAAGTGCAAGTGAGTTGATTGCTGTTGCAAGCATTCCCATATGGTCTGCACGGGTTCTGTCCATATTCTCGCTCGATCTTCCTCGCCATATGTTACCGCCGCCAACTACTATTGAAACGCCTACGCCCATATCAACAATCTTTTTGATATACTGCGAAATTTCATTTACAGTAGCTTCGTCTATACCAAAGCCCTGTGATCCTGCCATGGCCTCGCCACTTACCTTTAATAAAACCTTCTTATACTTAACTCCCATTCCGATGTTCCTCCCTGCTGTTTACTGAATACTGATTGATACAAGGCTGTTCTTTACGCCTTTATAATACTGAACCTTTGCATCCGCTGCATCAAGATAAACAAACGGAGTGTTTACACGTACATCGTAATAGTTTCCGTGGAGTTTTACATGTGCTTCATTGGGGGACTGTTTCGTTGTTCCGTCTGTTGCAACTGTTTCTACCGGAGTCTTATCAACTCCGCCAAGAACAAGTGTTACACCGTTTACAACAGAATTGACAACCTTACAGCCTTTTTCGTCAACACCGTATGTAAGAATGAGATTCTTATTCGACTTAAGTCCGTCAATAATAACATCACCGCATCTTACCATTATAAGTTTATCGCCGAGGTCTTTATATGTTCCGGGCTGGTCTATATAAACATCAACGATTGAGTCCATCAAAATCGCAAACTCGCCTCTTGTTATATAGTCTGTGGGTTTGAGTTTTCCGTCAAAACCTGTCCAGCCACCATTACCAACTATATATTTTGCACCGTTTACTGCCCATGGAGCAATTTTATCCTTATCTGCAAATGCATCAAGAACAGCTATGTCACAATCACCAAGCATCAGGTCCTTGTTTGAAACTTTATAAGCATCAAAGCCGAAAACTCTTGACAAAACAAGATATGTTTCCTGGAATGTTATATTGTTCTCAGGGTTGAAGTTATTATTGTCATCACCTTCAAATGCGCCCATATAAGCAGCCTGTGATACTACATCTTTGTACCATGCATCAGCAGAAACATCTCCGAACACCTTATCGCTCTTCTCTGTTGCAGAAAATGCTCTTGTGATAATTGCTGCCATCTGCGCTCTTGTGATATTATCATACGGAGCAATC
Organism: Candidatus Ornithomonoglobus sp.; assembly: GCA_045649185.1. Lineage (GTDB taxonomy): Bacteria > Bacillota > Clostridia > UBA1381 > UBA1381 > Ornithomonoglobus. The sequence goes on from JAZRPM010000006.1 coordinate 12,112, forward strand.
GTGTCATCAGTTATGCCGTTTATAAGTCCGGCATCAACTGCATTCTGCAAAGCTTTACCCATCTCGCCCTCAGGCATATCATTAAATGCACCGGCCGTCACGCTTATACCCATCGTAAGCAATGCCGCCGAAATTATTGAAATTATTTTTGTTTTTTTCATAGTTATTTCCTCTCTTCGCATATCGTTATATGTCTATTATACACTATTTTTTCTGAAATGTCTATATCTTTTTATAAATATTCTCAAAATATCTTGCAATTTTTAGTGTGATTGTGTATAATATTATTTGATATATACAGTAGATAAGATTGAAGGGGTATGTACAAATGAATTGTCACAAATGCGGCTCACAAATATCCGCCAATGAAACGTTTTGTTCAAGATGCGGAGAAAAAATACAGAATATAATATGTCCGGTTTGCGAAACCATTCATTCAGCGGGCACCACACATTGTTCAATCTTCGGTACAGAGATTGCAAACGCTCCTCGGATTACAATCACTCTTATAAGCAAGAAGAGACTACGTTTTGTATTTATTGCGGTACAGAAAATCCGTCAGCAAACAGATATTGCTTAAACTGCGGTAACCTTTTAAATGGCGAAAAATCGATTGGTAAAACCGAACAAAAATCATCTAATTCTTACATACCAATCATTATCGGATTGTGTGCAACGGCAGTGATATGCGTTATCGTCGCACTTCTAATCCTTTTACCCAAGCCAGATCCGGCACCGGCACCTACACCGACACCTGTTTCGACAGCGACGCCGACACCGACACCTGTTCCGACGCCGACACCGACACCCGTTCCGACACCAAGACCTACACCTATTAGTATTATTACATACTCTACTTATGAAGATTATACATATACGTTTTCGTGTCCGTATCCGTCAGGGTTTTATAAAATATCACCCCCATCTGATTTTACAAGATACCCTCTTTCTGCCAATGATGGCAGTGGTTTTATATACATATGCGGTACAGTAAACGAAAACGGACGTGATGTAGCGACAGTCTCAAAAAACTTCAAGAATACATATTCTCATAACGATGTAGTGTATGATGAACAGGGTTCAAACTACTGTTCCGTCCTTATAACAAACGGATATCATTATAATTATTGCTACTATAATTTGTCAGACGGAAAAATACGAGGTTTTGAAATGCAGTTTGATTCAAACGAGTATAGCAGATATATGAATTATGCATCTTATATGCAATCAAACATGTCACTACATTAACACAATTGATTAAATATTTCACAACACAATAAAAGGAGTATATAAAAATGAGAAACAATTCTCCGGATACTATAACTTGTCCTATTTGCGAAACTTTAAATTCACCCGATTCCGAAACTTGTGCGGTTTGTGGCGAAGTTCTTCCAAAAAATCAACCACAGCATAACAGTTTTCGCGGACACTCCGAGCAGATTTTTTGCAGACACTGCGGAACTTCCAATCCACAGTCTAACCAATACTGTTCAAGTTGCGGAAGACCTTTAAAAGATAATTCACGCAGGGTTGTACCGCCATCACCTGCACCGTCCGGCTCCGGTTCTTCTTTACCGTTGATTATCGGACTTTCTATAGCAGCAGTTTTATGTGTAATAATTGCACTCGTTGTTGTCTTGAGTGACGGATTCGGCAACAAGACCAACAACGAACCGGATCCGACTCCGGTTGTGGTTGTAGTAACGCAGGAACCAACACCCATTCCAATACCTACCGTAAGACCAACACCCGTACCAACGCCCAGACCAACACCGATCGAAATCACAGAACATGGCGTTACATATTCTACATATACAGATTATAATTACTCGTTCTCGTGCCCGTATCCGTCAGGATTTTATAAAACCTCAGCTGTGTCTGATTTCACAAGATATTGCCTGAAAGCAAATGACAATAGCGGTACTATATACATCTGCGGTACGAACAATGACGCAAATCTGAGCGTTGCAACTGTAGCAAACAATTTTAAGACCTCTCACCAATACAATGATGTACTATACGATGAGCGTGGTTCTAATTACTGTTCTGTCCTTATAACAAACGGATATCATTATAATTATTGCTACTATAATTTATCAAGCGGAAAAATACGAGGTTTTGAAATGCAGTTTGATTCAAATGAATACTCACAATACATCGACTACATAAGTTATATGCAAACCAATCTCTCATTGTATTAAAGGAACAACATTAAAATGAAATATAGTATAGCCGATATAATTGTGGATTTTGACGTTCAATATCCACGATTAAAACACCAGATAGAAGATTATAAATATAACGGAACTGAACAGACAAATATCAAAATACGTTTTTCAGAACAGTTCTACGAGGACAGGCTAAAGGACTTTCCTCATCTTGACCGTGATTCAATTGAATATATGTTTTTGGGTGCAGAATATTACAACGCACTGGTGCATTTTAACGGTATGATGTTACACTCTTCATGCGTGGTACACGCCGGCAAGGCATATCTGTTCAGCGCAGCAAGCGGAACCGGCAAATCTACACATACTCAATTATGGTTAAAACGCTTTCCCGGTTCTTACATTCTTAACGATGATAAACCTGCCATACGTATAACCGAAGAAGGGGTTTTTGCATATGGTACTCCGTTTTCCGGGAAAACAGACCTTAACGTCAATACACGTGTTCCAATCGGAGGTATATGCGTGATTGAAAGAGGCAAAACAAACCACATTGAAAGGATTGCAACCGAAGACGCTTTATTCAACATTTTAAACCAAACCGTGCGTCCCTATGACGAGGACCGAATGAACAAAATGCTCAATACTCTTGATAAAGTAATTGAAAGTGTTCCGGTTTACAGATTATCATGTAATATGGATCTTGAAGCAGCAGAAGTTGCATACAACGGAATGAAAGGAAGTAATTAAAATGAAAATCAAAAAAGGATTTATCCTGCGTCAGGTCGCAGGAAAATATATAGTTGTAACAATCGGTCAGGCATCTGTTGATTTTAACGGAGCAATAAACCTCAACGATACCGGTGCATTTTTATGGGAACAGCTTGCAAAAGGCTGCACATATGACGAGTTGCTTTCGGCATTACTTGGCGAATACGACGTTGCCGAAGATATTGCACGCCGTGATATTGATGCATTTTTAGAAACAGCACGCAATGCAAATATTATTGATGAGGACTGACATATGAATTTAATAGTTAATGTATCAAAAAACTGGGCGATTGGAAAAGGCAATTCATTACTTTTCCACCTGTCGCAGGATATGAAATTTTTTAAATCCCACACAAGTGGCAAAACAGTGGTTATGGGCAGAAAAACACTTGAATCACTACCCGGTGGAAAGCCGTTGCCAAACAGGGCAAACATTGTTCTGACACGAAACACCGGCTACAACCCCGACGAAGTTACTGTATATAATAGTATTGAGGATTTTCTAACAGGAGCTCCCGACACAGATGATGTCTATGTTATCGGTGGCGAATCCATTTACCGTGACTTTCTGCCTTATTGCGAAAGAGCGTTCGTAACAAAGGTTGATGCAACGGTCGATGATGCTGATGCATTCATGGTAGACCTTGACTCCCACCCCGACTGGGAAATCGAGGAAACAAGTGAAGAACTTGAAGAAAAAGGATACACATTCAGGTTTGTGACTTATAAAAAGAAATAATGATTTTGAGAAACGTTGTCTATAACGTTTCTTTTTTTGTTCACTTATTCATTTTATACGCATAGTATAGAATAGTAACATATCTATAGAAAGGATTGAATAATATGAACATAAATGACGTTCTTAAAAATTTCAACTCAAACGACCTGCAAGAAATAAACAATTTTCTTAATTCAGCACAGGGTAAAAATATGACATCAAACCTCAGCGGAAAGGACAAGGAAAATATTTTGAAGCAGTTTATGCAGCTTGACCCGAACAAGGTTAAAAGCAAGTTTAACGGCCTTTCCAAAGAGGACATTTTAAAGCTTTTAAAGTAACGGAGGATTGATACAAATGGCAGATATGATGGATACTCTAAAAGGGCTTCTGGGTGATAATGCCGAAGACAAAATCAGTGGTATTATGAAAATATTAAATTCAGACAATTCACAACCCGAGTCTGAAACACCCGCTCCTACTCAGGAATCTGCCGAAGGAAAACCAGATATTCCGGCTATAACTCCTGAAATGATTATGGCGGCACAATCTATAATGAGTAAACTCTCATCAAACGAGGACGATGACAGATCACGGCTTTTGATGTCGCTTAAACCATATATGCGAGAATCACGGCAGTCAAGCATTGACAGTGCGGTTAAAATGCTTAATCTTGCACAGATGTCGCAATTTTTCAAGGGGGTAATATAAAACTATGTACCGTTCTTACAGTTTTAATAATATGCCTCAGCCGATTAAGAGCAATACTCCTGAAGAAAAACCGCATCATATTATAAAAACACCAGAAAAAAAAGAAGAACCAAACATTCTGTCATCTCTTAAATCGGATGACCTTGTTCTTCTTTTGGTTATTGTTGTTCTGTTGTTCAACGAATGTGATGACAAACTGCTTCTGCTCGCTCTTTTATATATTTTCTTTTCAGACTATTTTAACGGGTGAGAAAATTTCTCACCCGTTAATTTTTTCGTTTATTATCTTTAAAGCATCTTCCATTGTGGTCTCCGTTGACAAAAGATTTATCTTTTCATTACGTCTAAACCACGTCAGCTGACGTTTTGCGTACCGTCTTGAATTCTGTTTGATTGCATCAACAGCCTCGGAAAGTGTTGTTTCGCCGTTAAAGTGACTTATCATCTCTTTATATCCTATCCCCTGCATGGAGTTAAGTTCAGGACTATATCCTCTATCCATAAGCGACTTAACCTCGCCTGAAAGTCCGTCATTAACCATAATATCGACACGACGGTTTATTCTGTCGTACAATATCTCACGGTCGTGGTTTATCATAAACATAACGGCATTATAACGGCTGTCCTTTTGTTTTGTCATTTCCTGATGCTCTGAAATCGGCACACCGCTTGTTTTATAGAACTCAATTGCACGGATTACACGTTTTAAGTTGTTTGGATGCAGACGTTTCGCACTTACAGGGTCAAACTCACCAAGTATTTCTATAAGTTTTTCTCCGCCCTCTTTTTCTGCAATCTCTCGTAATTCATCACGTAACTGATAATCAATGTCAAGCTCACCGAAATCCACATCGTTTACCACACTGTCAATATAAAGCCCTGTACCGCCGCACATCACCGGGATTTTATTGCGTGATGTAATATCCGCTATACATTCGTGTGCAAGTTTTGTATAGTCAGCCACTGAAAATTCACAGTCCGGCTCAATTATGTCAAGCATGTGATGCGGGCATTGTGATTGTTCATCTTTTGTTGCTTTTGCAGTGCCTATATCCATGTATTTGTATATCTGCATACTGTCTGCGGATACTATTTCACCGTTTACGGCCTTTGCAATTTCAATCGCAAGTCCCGTTTTTCCCGATGCGGTAGGTCCGGCTACTACGATTAAAGGTATTTTTTTCATACTATTCTTTTAAAATCCTTTTCTATCTGCTTTTTCGACATAGCTATAACAATCGGCCGTCCGTGCGGACAGGTGTTGATGTTTTCGAGTTTGAAAACTTTACCTACCAATTTTTCCATTTCAATCTCGCTTATCTTCATGTTTGCCTTTATTGCGGCTTTACATGAAATGGTATACAACAAGCGTTCTTTCTTTTCGCTTATGATGTCGTTTTTCATTTCTTCCATCTGCGAAAGAAGCTCCATAACCAATGTTTCGCCGTCACTCCAGCTTATATCGCCCGGAATTGCTGTAAGAACCAACGTTTCATCTGAAAGTGATGATTCAAACCCAAACTCGCTAAGCTGTGATTTATTATTTTCATAAACCTCAATTTCATTCGGACTAAGCTTTATTTCTATTGGCTCCATTATCATTTGAGGCATTATGCCGGTACTTTTCAGTTCTTCCTTTAACGCTTCAAAATTCAAGCGCTCATGTGCCGCATGCTGGTCAATCATAAGCAGATTATCGTCTTTTTCAACAAGAATATATGTATCAAAAATCTGACCAACCACTCTGAAATAACCGTCAGCAAACAAGCTGTCATTTCTTTTTGGTTCAGCCTCTTTTTTTACTTCTTCTTTTGCTTCATCAGTATAAATGCGTTTGAGATATGTACGCCAATCCTCCATCTTAGGCTCTTGGGGCTCAGCCTTGACCGGGCCTGCTTCTGATGCAGACTTAACTCCCATTTCTTCACTGCCCTTTTTGGAATGTTCGAGTGCATAATCGAGCATTGCAAGACTTTCGAAACGGTATCCGCCGATATTTTGTTCTTTTTTTATCTCAGGTTGCTTTTCAGGCTCTTGAGGTACAACCTTAACTTCAGGCTTTTGAGTAACTACAGGAACAACAGGTTCAGTTTTTTCAACCGGCGGTACCGCTTTCTCTGCAGATCCTTGTAATTTAGCCTCACGCACTTTTTGATTATACAAAGCTATAAGATCGCTCTGCTCATACTTTGGTACATCGTTTTTAGTTTCAGTATTATTATGTTCTATCTGCGGAATGTTTGGCAACGCATAAAGTGTTGATTTTACTGCATGGTATACTGCCTGATATACTTCCTGCTCATTTGAGAACTTACATTCGAGCTTTGTCGGATGTACGTTTATATCCACAGTTTCCGCCGGAATCTCAATATTTAATATTGCTGTCGGGAACTTTGAAATCATAATCTGATTCTTGTATGCTTCTTCAAGTGCACGTATCATTATACCGCTCTTTATATATCGTTTGTTCACAAGAAATGTTTCGTATGCACGATTCGGACGGCAAAGCGTTCCCTTGCCTGTTAGTCCCCTTATGCGTATCCCGTTATATTCATAATCAACCTCAAGCATATTCTTTGCATAGTCCTTACCATACACAGAATAAACAGCGTTTACGAGATTATTATCGCCCGCAGAGAAAAGGATTTCCTTTCCGTCACGTACAAGCTTAAATGATATTTCAGGATGTGCAAAAATATATCGGGACAGAATATCTGAAATATATCCGCCCTCTGTTGCACCTTTTTTCAGGAATTTTTTACGTGCAGGTGTGTTATAGAACAAGTCTGACACTTCAATTACAGTGCCGTCCGGCACACCGCTTTCTGCTGACGATAAAATTTCACCGCCCTCACAGCTGACACATATTCCCATATCCATATCACGCTTCTTTGTATAAAGCTTTACTTTGGCTACAGCACCGATACTTGAAAGTGCTTCACCACGAAAACCCAGAGTATAGATAGCATTAAGGTCATCGCCCGTTTTAATTTTGCTCGTTGCATGACGAAGAAAGCATATCTTTGCATCGTCCTCGCTCATGCCTGAGCCGTTGTCGGTTACTCTGATATATGAAACACCCCCGTCTTTGATTTCAACAGTTATGACGTTTGCACCGGCATCTATGCTGTTTTCAACCAACTCTTTTACAATACTTAATGGGCGTTCAACAACCTCGCCTGCGGCGATTTTGTTGGATACCTCAGTATCAAGAATATGTATAAGTCCCATATCTTTGTCCTTTCCTTGGTTCAACCTTTTTGCTTCTGATTGTTAATGCCAAAATTTATCAAGTATCAGATTCTTTTGCTTTATTGGATAACTGATACAGTTTATTCATCGCATCTATTGCAGTCATCGTTGTGACATCAATGGTTTTAAGCTCCTCCAATATCTCTCTGCCCGCAATGTCCTCAAAACCTATCTGATTAGTTTCTATCTCAATTGATTTATTTTGCTTTTTGTATAGCATAGCCTCGTCATTCTCAACTATGCCCTTTAGAATTTCTTTCGCACGCTTTATAACGGCATCGGGCACTCCGGCTAATGCCGCAACCTCTATACCATAACTTTCATCCGCACCGCCACGGACAATTCGGCGTAAGAATGTTATATTATCACCCTGCTTATTAACTGCAACACGGTAATTCTTGATGCCGTCCATACGGTCTTCAAGCTCTGTCATTTCGTGATAGTGAGTTGCAAACATTGTTTTTGCACCGATTGCACGTTTGTTGTTTATATATTCGGCAACCGCCCACGCAATTGAGAGTCCGTCAAATGTGCTTGTGCCTCTGCCTATTTCGTCAAGTATGATAAGCGAGTTCTTTGTAGCATTCTTAAGAATATTACTTACTTCGCTCATCTCGACCATAAACGTACTCTGTCCCGATGCAATATCATCACTTGCACCGACACGTGTAAATATTCGGTCTACAACGCTTATTTTCGCAGATTTTGCAGGCACAAAACTGCCTATCTGCGCCATAAGCGTAATAACCGCCGTCTGACGCATATATGTTGATTTACCCGCCATATTGGGACCCGTTATGATTAACATTCTTGAATCATATGTATCAAGATATGTATCATTAGGCACAAATATGGTGCTGTTTGCAAGCTTTTCAACAACAGGATGACGTCCGTCTTTTATGTCTATTGTTCCGTCCGTTGTTATTTCGGGCATTACGTAATTATTCTTATATGCAACAGCAGCAAGAGAACATAAAACATCCGTTATCGAAATAACATTTGCCGCACGCTTTAGTCGCTCCGTAGCTTCGAATACAACATCACGCACTCCGTTAAACAACTCTATTTCAAGTGCCGTCAGACGCTCCGCCGCACCAAGTATTGTATTTTCTATCTCCTTTAACTGCGGTGTTATATAGCGCTCTGCATTTGTAAGTGTCTGTTTACGTATATAGTCTTCGGGTACCTTGTCTTTATATGAGTTTGTGACCTCAATATAGTATCCGAAAACCCGGTTATAGCCTGTGCGCAGTTTGGGTATTCCCGTTCTTTCACGCTCTTCTTCTTCAAGTTTTTGGAGCCAACCCGTTCCGTTGTCGCGAGCGTTGCGAAGCATATCTGCTTCCTCGTTATACCCTTCCTTTATCATTCCGCCGTCACGTGCTATTGATGTTGCCTTTTTTTCATCAATGGCAGAATCTATAAGCTTATAAATATCTTCAAGTATATCAAAATCTTTAACAAGATTTGTGAAAATTGCAGATTTAAGCCCCGACAGCTTATATTCAAGTTCAGGTAACTGTTTTAACGTATCTCTTAGCGATATAAGGTCTTTCGGTGTTACTGATTTTAAGGCGACACGGCTAATAATTCTTGAAATATCGTATGTAGCCGACAGTATTTCACTAAGCTCGTCACGAAGCATTGCATCGCTGACAAGCTCTTTTACCGCATATAGACGCTTGTTTATGTCAATCGGGTTTATAAGCGGTCTTTCAAGCCATCTTTGAAGCATACGTCTGCCCATTGCAGTTTTGGTCTTGTCTATTACCCAGAAAATAGTGCCCTTTTTTACTTTGTCACGCATAGTTTCTGAAATTTCAAGATTACGGCGTGTAGCATAATCAAGCTCCATGTAGTTTTCAATATCATATACATTGAGCTTATTTATATAGTCTATATCCGTCTTTCTTGCATAAAGAATATACGCCAAAGCCGCCGATACCGCCTCTATTGCAGCAGGTTTTGTATCAAGTCCGAGTTCTGCAATACTTTTTCCGAACTGAGTTTCTACTACGCCTTCAGCATCGTCACAGAAAATCTCGTCACGATATTCAACCTTTACCCTGAACGTTCTTTCAATTGTTTCGGCAAGCTCTTTTTTGAATGTGCCGTTAACAATAATCTCTTTAGGCGCATAGCCTGCAAGCTCGTCAATTACATGAGTTTCATTCATAAACGATGTTGCGAGCATTTCTGCCGTTGATGTTTCTGCCGCCGCAAGCCCGAATCCAAGCTCGTTTTGATACAGAACAACAAGATAGTTGTTTCTGCCTTCCTGCAAAATCGCTTCGCTTACGGTTGTTCCGGGTGTTATAACACGGATAACATCACGTTCAACCATACCCTTTGACTCTTTCGGATCGCTTATCTGCTCACAAATTGCGACTTTATATCCGGCTGTTATGAGCTTTGAAATATATGTATCGGCACTGTGGAACGGCACACCGCACATCGGTGCACGTTCCTCCATTCCGCAGTCACGCCCTGTAAGCGTCAGTTCAAGTTCACGCGACGCAGTTATGGCATCCTCAAAAAACATCTCGTAAAAGTCACCGAGACGGTAAAATACAATACAATCCGAATATTCTTCTTTTACCTGTATATAGTGCGCCATCATCGGCGACAATTTACCTGCCATTTGTCTGTAGTACCTTTCTGTTAATCCTAAATTTATTCAGTCTGAGTTGGCAACTGCTAAAACCTTCTTTAAATTGTTCAGATTGTGCTGATAAGCGAGCGAGGCTATACACGTGTATGCGAGCGAGCTTATCAGTGCCAGATGGATGATTTAAAGAGGTTTTAGTGGCAACCGCCGCAGGTGCTGCAGTCATGACCACACTCACCCGTTGAGCCTGTGATATAGAAATTGATGATTGAATTCACCTGATTTACTACACCGTCAAACTTTGCCTTTGCATCAACATATGCACGTACAAGCGGTGCTTTTTCACAAAGCTCTTCAAATGCCTTGTTGTTCTTCTCTATTGCTTCTTCTCTTGAAAGCTTGCCATTCTGCATATCTCTTGCAAGATTAAGGCGGTTCATATTGAATTCCTTAAGATGCTCCTGTGTTGCCTCGTCTGCATTCTGTGCAGCTTCTGCTTCCTTATACGCCTTCATTTCCTCACAGTTCTGAATCATTTCTCCAAGTTCTCTTGTTTTGTCAAAAATAGTCATTGTAATTCTCCTTCTAAACTCCATTGTTTTGGTTTTGTTATTTTTACTTTTACATATTTACCCTTAAGTGACGCATCGCCTGCAAAAGTCACAAGCTTTCCGCCATCGTTACGGCCTGTCAGTATTGTAGGTTCAGTTTCGCTTACGTCCTCAACCAATACCGTCTGGATTTTGTCCTTGTATTCAAGATTTTTTTCAAGACATATCTGGTTCTGAACCTCAAGCATTTCGTCAAAGTTTTTGTGAATTTCTTCGTCACTAAGCACGAAATCAAGCTTTGCAGCTGGTGTACCCTCACGCCGTGAATATATAAACGAGAATATATTGTCATATCTGACACGCTTTAATACATCAAGCGTTTCTTTAAAATCAGGCGTGGTTTCTGTCGGGAAACCCACTATTATATCCGTTGTAAGAGTTATTTCAGGTATTTCCGCTTTGAGCTTGTCCACTATTTTAAGATATTGCTCTTTTGTGTAGTGGCGGTTCATATCCTTTAATATCTTATCAGAACCCGACTGCAAAGGAAGATGCAGTTGTTTACATATCTTGTCACAGTCACGGATAGTTTCTATAAGCTTATCGCTTATATCCTTCGGATGCGAGGTCATAAACCGTATACGCTCTACTCCGTCAATGTCATTTACCATTCTTAAAAGGTCTGAAAAGTCGATGTCAATATCAAGGTCTTTACCGTAAGAATTGACGTTCTGACCAAGCAATGATATTTCCGATGTGCCGTTTGCAACAAGTCCCTTTATTTCGTTTATTATATCCTCCGGTTTACGGCTTCTTTCTCTGCCACGTACGTACGGAACTATGCAGTATGTGCAGAAATTGTTGCACCCGTACATAACCGATACCCATGCTTTTTCTTCCTTGTCACGCAGTATCGGGACGTCCTCGCATATCGCACCGTCAGAGTCGGTTATATCCACCACCGTCTTTTTCTCAAGTATTGTACGGTATAAAAGCTCGGGCATTCTGTAGAGTGCGTGCGTACCGAAAATTAAATCGACATGGTTATGAACCTTTTTGATTTTTTCTGTGATATGCTCCTGCTGTACCATACATCCGCATACTGCCACAAGCATTTCGGGACGTGTTTCTTTTATATGCTTTAAAATGCCGAGTCTGCCGAAAACTCTCTGCTCTGCATTTTCACGAACTGCACAGGTGTTATATATTACAAGGTCTGCTTCTTTTGCATCTTCTGTGAAAAGAAAACCTGCCTTCTCGAGCATACCACGGATTCGCTCTGTATCATTAACATTCTGCTGACATCCGTAGGTTTCTGTATGAACTAACCGCATTCGCCCATGCTCCTGCGCAAACCGAATATTTATCTCTTTGAGCTTTGCAATGAACCTTTCAGATTCTGCCCATTGCTCCTTTGTTATTATAGTCGTTGCCATATAATTTTACAATCTCCATTCCGCCGTTATAAACGGCACAAAAAGCTGACATTATTATATCATTTTTTCGTATCAATTTCAAGTCCCGAAGCACTTTTTATTAAAAATAATTGTATTTATTCTGATTTGGTGGTATAATAGTATTATAATGATAAGGATTTATATGACAGTGAAAGGAATTTTTATATATGAAGCTTTCAAAACTTTTTAAAGGTGCGGCAGTTACAGGCGGTGCATTGCTCGTTGCAAAAGGTCTTGACAATCGTCTTGAAACAACCCACTATACTATAACCTCTGATAAAATCCCTGCAGAATTTGACGGGTTCCGTATAGTTCAGATTTCTGATTTACACGCATCGGCTGTGCCGGGACTTATTGCCGAGGTAAAAAACGAAAGCCCAGATATTATCGTACTTACAGGCGACCTTGTCCACGACCGTGGCTCGTTTGAGCCGGGTACGATACTCGCAAGAAAGCTCGCACTTGTAAGTGATATTTATTTTGTAACAGGTAATCACGATTTAAAACGTGCCGATTATACAAAATTTCAGGAAGCACTTGACAAAACTGCTACTGTTTCGCTGCACGATGCTTCTGTTACAATTGAGAGAAACGGAAAAGAAATTACCTTAAGCGGAATTAAAGACCCATTTTCAGAAACAGGGACCAACGTTACTGAAAACATTCTAAACTCTATAAAGAAAATAGAAAAAACAGACAACTACCATATCGTGCTTTTTCACAGAGCAAACCATATGGACTTGTTATGCAACAAAGGTTTTGACCTTATTATTTCAGGTCATATGCATGGCGGACAAGTGCGACTCCCTAACGGCCGAGGTGTATGTACCCCCCGTTCATCGTGGGGCAGCGGCTCGCCCATGCTCTTCCCAAAGTATTTTGCAGGGCATTATACAAAAGACGGTACAGATATGATAGTAAGCCGAGGGATCGGAAATCCTATGATTATACCGAGGCTTTTCAATCGTCCGGAGCTTACGGTTATCATTTTGAAGTCCTCAAATAAGTAATTTTTAGTCATTCTTACCATTTATCAATCCACATTTTAGATAAAGTGACGAAAAAATATATATTATGAATTGTCGGATTGAAAAAAAACTGATTATATGATAAAATGATAGAAGCAAATAAATATAAAATGAACATATATGGAGGTATAAAATTATGTCAAAATTTATTGCAATGCTTTGCGCTGCGGCAATGCTTATGAGCACAGCTACTGTTGCTCTTGCAGATGATACATCTGTAGAAAGCGACGGTTCTGAATTCATCGAGGAGCCGAATTATGAGGAAGAATACCAACGCCAAGAGGGCAGCGACTTTAACGGAACCCTTCCCGGAAATATTGATTATGAAGATCCGTATTATCCGGACGATGTCTACACAGGTACTTCATCAGAGATACAGGTAATAGAACTCACATCTGATAAGGATAAAAAAGAAGCTGAAGATGCCGAAGAAGAACCTGCAGCTACAACAGGTGCAGTGTTCACGGATGTCCCCGAAGATGCATACTATGCAGCTGCAGTTAAATTCTGTTACGAAAGAGGTCTCTTTAACGGTATGACAGACACAGAGTTTGCTCCTGATGTTACAATGACAAGAGGAATGTTTGCAACAGTATTCGGAAGAATCCAGAACGCTGACCTTACAAATGTTACTCTTACATATGAAGACGTTAAGGCTGATGCTTACTATGCTTCATACATCGCATGGGCAACAACGGCAGGTATCATGGACGGATACAGCGAAAAAGCTTTCGGCCCTGACGATGCAATCACAAGAGAGCAGGCAGCTAAGATGCTCCATGCATATCTCGGAAATGTAAAGAACATCAACATCACAGATGTTGCAGCTAACTATGCAGACATCGACACAGTAAGCGACTGGGCAAAGGCAGCTGTTAATGCGAACACATCAGTAGGTTATCTTCGTGCAGACGAGAACAACAACATCAATCCTACAGCAGAACTCACAAGAGCAGATGCATGTTTCGCTGTAGCAACAACAATCAAGCTTGTTGAGGCTCTTGAAGCAGAAGGCTTAAAGGATGCAGGTGAAAACAATGCTGATGAAGAAGCAGTAGAAATTAAGGATGCTGATGACGAGATTACACCGATTGAAAGCAGCAAAACAGAAGATGACACACATGCTCAGATGAGCGAAATCCCCGAAGCTGACAAAGATCAGGTTGCAGAGGATTTTCAGCCGTATCCCGGAACAGAATATAACCCGATTGATGAAGAATTCTGATAAAACACAAAAACGTGCGGAAAATTCCGCACGTTTTTTTAATCTCCGAAATACATATTACGAAGTTTTTTCAGTATTTTCTTTTCAAACCTTGACACCTGCATCTGGCTCATATTCATCCTCTCGCCTATCTGACGCTGATTGAGTTCATCATAGTAACGCAATTTCACAAACTCACGTTCATCATCGTCAAGCCTTTTTGAGCAATAGTCGATAAAATCACTGTTCTCTATTACAAGAAAACTGCTGTCTTCCTTTCCCAGTGTGTCTATCAAAGCAACATTATCTTCATCACCCAAGAACTCACTCTCTATAGACTGAACAAACGCCGCATCGCCGGTTTTGTAAGCTTCACGCACAACAGATTCACTTACGCCAAGAATTCTTGCCATGTCCTGTATAGACGATTCACCCTCGGTACGTTTTATTCTTTCGGCTTTTCTGAATATCTCATAAAGCCTTGACGGTACTTTTATAAAAAAGCCCTTGTCACGGAAATATCTGCGCACCTCACCAATTATTGTCGGTGTCGCAAACGATGCAAATTTAACACCTTTATCGGGGTCAAACCGTTCCACTGCATAGAGAAGTCCCAGGCAGGCAACCTGATATATGTCCTCGTACTCCATACCGTTGTTATACAGTCTGTTGTTTTTGGTGAATTTTTTTGATATTATCTCTGCAATATAGACGTATTTTTCTATTATTTTTTCACGCAACTTTGTGTCACGTGTTTCTTTGAATTCGAGAAATATTTCTCTTTCATCTGTCAAAGACGGTGCCACCACCCTGCACCACCTCACTTTATCAAGTTATTTGCTGTAATTACCGCATTTTCGTGTGCTTTATTTCCTTTTTCGGAGTTTAGTGCATCGTATCTTACAAGTATGTATAAGTCCTCGCTGTTAAGTCCTGCTTTTTTTAATACAGCACTGTCTTTAAGTGATACTGCATATGCTGTATTTTCACTATAAACAAGCTTGTCATCGGGTACCTCCACACTCAACCAGTCTGTTGCTTTGGCAAAAGCACCATCGAGTTCTCCACCGCCTAATGCTCTTTTTAATTCTGCACCGTCATATATATACACATATGCAAGGTCTTCGGAGAAAGATACATCGTGCTTGATATAACTTGCATAGTTCTGATCGGCGTAATCTTCGCCCTCTGCTATTACAAGATTCATCACGCCTATATTTTTCTTGCCGTCACCGTTCGCATCTTCGATTTTTGCCTCTAGCAACTTCTCTGTTTCGTCCCACTGAAGTGTATCATAATATACTCTGCCCAGATACGTTATTTTTAAATCATATTTCTCTTTTCGTGCACAATCAGAAATGCCGATTGCTACAAGCATCATTACAAAAAGCACAGCTATCGTATGCCATTTATAGTAAAGCCAGTAATACGGCCACCACTCTTTTGTAAATATTTTCGGTTTTTCACCGTAAACCTCTGCCATATTGTTGCCTCCGATTACTCTTTATTCATATCTCCTACATTATGAAGTATATACTCTGCGTTCTGCTCTTCAAAATACGCTCTGCCGGCCTCTCCTGCAACGCCCGTAAGCACTGCACAAAAATCAGCGCCCATTGCTCGTGCGGCAAATAAATCCGCACCCGCATCGCCTACTGCAAGAGCAGTTTTTATTTTTGATTTATCGTAGTCACCGCTATCAAGCTTATCGTTCGGATAATCAAGCCCGTATAATGCTTTTAAGAACATATACGGATGTGGTTTTGTGAACTGTTTGCCAAGCTCACGGTCCGCCTCAATTACATGATTATAGTTACATATACCGTTTTTATCAAAGTAATCTGCTACATCCCAGATTTCAAGAAGCGGTACTATTTCATTATATAGTCTGCCGGTAGCTATGCAAAGACGCTTTGTTTGAGAAAGCTCACTGAGTAAAACTTTCAATTCTTCAAGCCCGATAATCGGTTTCTCTTTTTTGTAAAGACCGGGCTTTCCGCAAACTTTCGGTGCTCTGCCGTAATCATCTGCAAAAAGTTCATCACCAAGATACCACTCTTGAAAACAGTCACGCATATCGCACCACAGCTTGCCGTTACGACGGCAGTACTCAAAGTCTTTACCAAGTTTTTCTGATGCAAGCATTGCAAGAGTGTCATATGCATCAAGTGCAGTACCCTCTATTGTCTGCGCATATTCGTATACTTTTTCCGCATCGGTTGTACCGAGAAAAACACAAACAAGAACTGTGATATATCCTAAATCCCAGTTCGAGTTTACTCCTATGCTTTTAAAAAATGTTATGAGTTTGTCATTAAGAAAAACTTCGTTACGGATAGCTTCAACATTATCAGACATATACGAAACATCAATGCATCCGTTACCCAGGTAACGCTTGTCCGAAAGGAATTCACGTACTGTTAGCGACGCCGCGTCCCAGTACGCACTTTCGCTTGTTATGACACCATCCATATCAAATATCAGTGTGTCATATTTATCAAGAAATTTTCTCATCCCTCTATTGTCCACTCAATCTTGCCTGCTACACCTGATGTCTTACCCTTGCGCTCTTCTGATACTGCAACAGCACGGTTAAGTGCAGAACCAAACGCACGGTAGATAGCTTCCCAGATATGGTGACCGTTATGTCCCTTATAAAGGTCAATATGAAGTGTACACATAGCACCCTGAACAAAGCCTTCAAGGAATGTTTCAAGGTCTTCTGTTAACATTCCCTCAGTTTCTGCAGGAACAGTATTGCCGTGGTAATCAATATCAATATATGCTCTTGATTCGAAGCTGATTGCAGCCGATGCTCTTGCCTCGTCAATCATACCAACAGCATCGCCAAAGCCCATAGCACCGTCTGTTGTATCTATGTACTCTTTAACAGCCTTGCCGAGTGCCATACCCAAATCCTCTGTTATAAGGTGGATAAGTGTAAAATCTGTAAGCTCTGTTGTTGTTTTGATGTTAAAGCCTGCACGGTATGCAATATGCTCTATCATATGGTTCAAAAACGGAATCGGAGTACAGATTTTCTCACGATAGTTAGGTGCTAACGGTGAAAAATCAAGTATTATTCCCATTACCGATTCAGTTGTTTTTCTTACTGCTTTAATTGTACGCATTATTAATCACGCTCCTTTACAGCCAATGCGTGTGTTTCAAAACCTTCAACCGTAGCGAAACGGTATGCGTGGTTTCTTACATTTTCAAATCCTTCCTTTGAAGCATAACCTACTGATGAACGCTTTAAAAAGTCCATAACTGACACTGATGAATATGTCTTTGCAAAACCGCCTGTGGGAAGTATTGCGTTCGGACCAAGCACAAAGTTACAGAGTGTAACCGGAGTATATTCACCGAGCAAAATCTCGCCCGCGTTCTTTATAAGCGGGAGAACATCAAACGGTTTCTCTGTCATAACCTCCATATGCTCAGGTGCATAGTCGTTTACAAAATCAATTGACTCCTCAAGTGAGTTTGTAAGTATTACACCACCGTAGCGAGTGAAGTTTGTTTCTATCCAGTCACGACGGCGGTCTGAAAGCTTTTTGAGCTGTTCATTCATTATCGGAACAACCTTGTCCACAAGCTCCTTTGAGTGAGTTACCAAAAGTGCCGCACTGTCAGGGCCGTGCTCTGCCTCAATCATCCAGTCACGTGCAACCTTTTCAGGGTCTGCCTTCTCGTCAGCCAAAACTATAATCTCTGACGGACCTGCCGGCAAGCCTGCATCAATATGGTTTGCAAGCACACGCTTTGCCGCTGTGGCATAGCTGTTACCCGGTCCTATAATCTTATGGCATTTCGGGATTGTTTCTGTTCCGTATGCAACAGCCGCAACCGCCTGAATACCGCCGACTTTATATATTTCCTTTATACCGATAATCTTTGCCGCACATAGTATTGCATCGTCTACCTCACCCTTTTCGTTCGGAGGTGTTACAACAACGATTCTCGGAACTTTAGCAACTACTGCCGGAATACCGAGCATACAAAGTACTGACGGAAATGAACCCTTGCCGTGCGGTACATACAGACACACATCAACGATAGGTGTTGTCTTCTCGCCTACCATAAGACCGTTGTCTACCATTGTGAACCACATTTCTTCGGGTAACTGTTTCTCGTGGAAGTCATAGATGTTCTTATAAGCATATTCAATCGCCTCACGTGTTTCTGTATCAAGACGCTCATAGCCTGCTTCGATTTCTTCCTCAGTAACTTTCATTGTATCCGCTGTAAGCTGTACCTTGTCAAACTTTGCAGTATATTCAAGGACTGCTTCATCACCACGGTCTCTTATATCGTCAGATACTTCCTTTGCGATTTTCATCTGCTCTGTTATATCCTGTTCAGCACGCTTCATTACCAAATCGTACTGCTCTTTTGTCATTTTTGAAAGCTCGTAAATATTCGGTGTCATAGTTTTTGTTCCTTTCGTTATTTGAAAATATTTTTCACTTTATCCATAAAGCTTTGTTTTCGGTCATAATTTGTATCTGTGTCAAGCTCACGCAGAATCTCTTTCTGTCTTGCATTGAGGTTCTTCGGCACTTCCACAACCACAGTAACGTATTGGTCACCGTTTCCTCTGCCATTAAGTACAGGTATTCCCTTACCCTTTAGCTTGAATCTTGTGTTTGTCTGTGTTCCTTCAGGTATATCATACTCAACCATCCCGTGAATTGTCGGAACCTTGAGCGTTGCACCGAGTGCCGCCTGTGGGAATGAAACTGGGAATGTGACGTTGACATTAAATCCGTCACGCTTGAATATCTCGTCCGGCTTAACACGGATTACAAGCTGTAAATCACCGCTCGGTCCGCCGTTTATTCCGACATTTCCCGCACCGCCGATACGCATTACCTGGTCTGTATCAATTCCGGCCGGTATATCAACCTCTATGGTCTTGTTCTTTCTCACATTGCCCGAACCACGACACACAGAACACGGCTCCTGGATAATTTTACCTTTACCTTTACATGTAGGACACTCTGTAATAACATTAGAATATCCAAACAAGGTCTGCCGTCTTTGCTGTATCTGTCCTGTACCGTTACAGTGTGAACAAGTAACGGGCTGTGTGCCTTTCTTTGCACCGCTTCCACCGCACTCGTCACATTTTTCGGTTTTGGTTATGTTGATTTTCTTTTTACAGCCAAATGCTGCCTCCATAAATGTAAGTGTGATATATTCCGTAAGGTCACTGCCTCGTCTTGGTCCATTACGTCTTGAACGTCCGCCACCAAAACCGCCGAAGCCGCCGAACATATCACCAAATATATCGCCTAAATCACCCATATCAAAGCCGCCAAATCCGCCGCCGCCAAATCCGGCATTGCCGTCAACGCCTGCGTGACCGAACTGGTCATAACGCTGTCTTTTTTCGTCGTCGGAAAGTACCTGATATGCTTCGTTCACTTCTTTGAACTTTTCCTCTGCTACCTTGTCATCAGGATGCAGGTCAGGGTGGTATTTTTTACTCATTTTACGGAACGCTTTTTTTATATCGTCACCCGTGGCACCTTTATTGACACCAAGGACTTCATAGTAGTCTCGTTTTTCCGCCAAAATTCATCACCTTCCATATTATCCATTATACAGCATAGTGCCATTTTTGTAAATAGTTAATTTATTCAAAAATAGCAACAACGGGCGGAATAAAATTGTCATCCCGCCCTTATTCAATTCAAAATTAGTTGTTGTCGTCTACCTCACGGTAGTTTGCATCGTAAACGTCTTCACCGTCAGGTGCACCCTGCTGTGCCTGTGACGGGTCAAATCCCGGAGCACCGTTGGGGTTAGCCTGCTGATACATCTTCTCTGAAATCTGATAGAACTTCTGTGTCAAGCCCTCGCTTGCAGCCTTTATTGCCTCTGTATCTGTGCCCTTAAGTGCTTCCTTAACCTTGTCAATTTCAGCTGTTATTTCAGCCTTTTCATTCTCTGAAATCTTGTCACCAAGGTCTGTCATTGCCTTTTCGCACTGGAATACCATTGATTCTGCGGCATTTCTTGTTTCTACCTCTTCTTTACGCTTCTTGTCTTCTTCAGCGTACATTTCAGCTTCTTTTACAGCCTTGTCGATATCTTCATCGCTGAGGTTTGATGATGCAGTGATTGTAATCTTCTGCTCGTTACCTGTACCCATATCCTTTGCTGTAACATTAACGATACCGTTTGCGTCGATGTCAAATGTTACCTCGATCTGCGGTACACCACGGGGTGCCGGAGCGATGCCTGTGAGGTTAAATCTGCCCAATGTCTTATTGTACTGAGCCATTTCACGCTCACCCTGGAGGACATGGATTTCAACCTGAGTCTGACCGTCAGCCGCAGTTGAGAATACCTGTGACTTACTTGTCGGGATTGTTGTATTTCTTTCTATAAGCTTTGTGCAAACACCGCCAAGTGTTTCAATACCGAGTGAAAGCGGAGTAACATCAAGAAGAAGTACGCCTGTCTCCTCACCGCCAAGTACGCCTGCCTGACGTGCAGCACCTACTGCAACACACTCGTCGGGGTTAATGCCCTTGTGCGGTTCTTTGCCCATTTCCTTCTTAACTGCTTCCTGAACAGCCGGGATTCTTGATGAACCACCAACAAGAAGTACTTCGTCAATCTGTGATGCTGAAAGGTTAGCGTCACGCATAGCGTTTCTGATGCTTACCAATGTTCTGTCTACAAGACCTGCTGTAAGCTCGTCAAACTTTGCTCTTGTAAGAGTAATATCAAGGTTCTTCGGGCCTGACGCATCAACTGCGATAAACGGAAGGCTTACTGCTGATGTTGTTGTAGCTGAAAGCTCAATCTTTGACTTCTCTGCAGCTTCCTTAAGTCTCTGCATAGCCATCTTGTCTGTTGAAAGGTCAATACCATCAGTTTCTTTGAATGTCTTTACAAGATAGTTTATGATAGCTTCGTCGAAATCATCACCGCCAAGACGTGTGTCACCGTTTGTTGAAAGAACTTCAAATACACCGTCTGCGATTTCAAGGATTGATACGTCGAATGTACCACCGCCAAGGTCATATACCATAACGGTTTTGTCCATATCTGTCATACCATATGCCAAAGCTGCAGCTGTCGGCTCGTTTATAATTCTCAAAACTTCAAGACCTGCAATCTTACCTGCGTCCTTTGTTGCCTGACGCTGTGAGTCGTTAAAGTATGCCGGAACTGTGATAACAGCCTGGCTTACAGTCTCACCAAGATAGCTCTCAGCATCAGCCTTAAGCTTTGAGAGAACCATTGCAGAAATCTCCTGCGGTGTGTATGCCTTATCGTCGATTGTAACCTTTTCGGTTGTACCCATCTTTCTCTTGATTGACATGATTGTACGGTCAGCATTAGTTACAGCCTGACGCTTTGCAACCTGACCTACAATTCTTGAACCGTCCTTCTGGAACGCAACAACTGACGGTGTTGTTCTTGCACCCTCACTGTTTGTTATAACGTTAGGACTACCGCCCTCCATAACAGCTACACAGCTGTTTGTTGTACCTAAGTCAATACCTATAATCTTTCCCATTTTTATCTTTCCTTTCAAAATAAATTTATTATTATTCAAAATATTTTTCACTGATGTGAAGATTCAAAGCAGATTGTGCGTTTTAGCAAACGCCGTGTATCGTTATACACAAGCGAGCTAAAGCGTGCGAGATGCAACGAATATTCGCATCAGTTGGCAACCTTTACCATTGAGTGGCGCACTACACGTTCATCTTTGTAGATGTAGCCTCGCATCAAATCTTCAACAACGGTATTATCGTCAATTGACTCGTCTTCGATATGCATTACTGCGTTATGGAAGTTCGGGTCAAACTGCTCACCCTCAGCCTGTATCGGCTTTACGTTAAGCTTTTCGAGGCAGTCGTTAAACTGCTTCATTACCATTTCAATACCTTCTTTGAACTTTACTGCATCTTCAGACGTTACCTCGGTTTTTAGTGCTCGTTCCAGATTATCACCTACAGGCAAAAGCTCTGCAACAGCATCAACTATTGCATCTGCATAACGTGCAGCCTTCTCCTTTGTGGTTCTGTTCTGGTAATTTGCATATTCCGACATAAGTCTTAAGTACTTGTCATTAAGTTCGTCAAGCTCTTTCTGAAGTTTTTCTTCTGCTGTAGGCTCAACAACCTCTTCTTTCTCCTCAATTTCTGGTTCTTTAACCTCTTTGAGTTCTTCTTTTTCCTCGGACATTATTCCTCCTCCTTTCAGTATAGTTATTCGTCATTGGAAATATATCCGATGAGTTTATCAATTTCATTTGAAATAAGGTCAAGGCTTGCAAACACCTGCGAATAGTTCATTCGCTTCGGGCCTATAACGCCAAGCTTACCTACCGCCTTACCGTCAAGTGAATAATTAACTGTAACCAACGAACAATCCTTTAAAATTTCAGGCTCGTTCTCTGTTCCGATTTTTGCACGTACACCGTCACTGTCCGTCTGGGCAATGAGCTTTTTCAGATTGTTTTTGTCTTCTAAAAAGCTGAAAATCTCTCGTGCTTTGTCAACATCTCTGTATTCGGGATATTTCAGGATTGATTTTGCATTCTCAACATAAATCTCACCATCATCAAGCTCGGAAATGCTTTCATAAACGAAATTCAGTACGTTTATTACCGTTCTTGGTTCTATGCCAAGATTACCGCAGCAGATGTTTTCAATCTCCTGTATAGCATCATAATTTATTTCGTCTGCTGTCTTGTTAGCCAAAACAGTGTTTAAAACCTGTGCCGTTGACATACATTCGTCTGCTGTGAGCGTTGTTTTGATAACTCTGCTCTTAACTGTACGTGTTACGATTATAAGCATCACAGAATCCTCTGCAACAGGCACAAGGTCAATCTTTTTTATCTCTGTCTTTTCACCGACAGGAGTCGTTATGACCGTAGTATAATCTGTCATAGCCGCCGCCAAGTATCCTGCACGTAATATCGCTCTGTCAAGACGTGTTATCCTGCCTGCAAGCTCACGTTGAAGCTCCTCAATCGCCTCAACACCTATTTTATAACGGTGCATGAGTGAGTTTACATAGAAACGGTAACCGACATCAGACGGTATTCTTCCCGCAGATGTGTGCGGCTGAATAAGATAGCCCATTTCCTCAAGGTCTGCCATCTCGTTTCTGATGGTAGCACTTGAAAGACCAAGCTCGTTCTTTTTTGAAATTGCACGTGATCCGACAGGCTCGGCGGATACAATGTATTCGTCAATTATTGCCTGTAAAATCTGCTTTTTTCTGTCGTTTAACTCCATTCTCCACCGCCTCCTTTACCCAACGGCGCAAGACCTTTTTTCTCTCTGTTAGCACTCAAAACAGTTGAGTGCTAACAACACTATATAAGATACCACTTTTGCTATCTTTTGTCAAGTATTTTATACCAATTTTAATATTTTATTCACAAATAGAAAAAGAACCTCTTTCGAGGTCCTTTTAAAAATCTTGATTTTTGATTATGCAAGTCCTGCTGCCTTTAATCCGACATAGATTGCGAACAATACAACTGATACCCACATAACTGCACTGATATCCTTCGCTTTACCTGTAACAAGCTTCAGGATAACCCATGCAAGCATACCGAACATGATACCATTTGCGATTGAATATGTCAAAGGCATCATAATGATTGCAAGGAATGCACCGATTGTGTCTGCTGCATCTGCATTAAAGTCAACCTTCTTAATTGATGAAAGCATCAAAAGACCAACATAAAGCATAGCCGGTGTTGTTGCAAATCCCGGTATTGCAAGGAAGATAGGAGCAAAT
The DNA here is from genome assembly GCA_045649185.1 of Candidatus Ornithomonoglobus sp. Classification (GTDB taxonomy): domain Bacteria; phylum Bacillota; class Clostridia; order UBA1381; family UBA1381; genus Ornithomonoglobus. The sequence goes on from JAZRPM010000006.1 coordinate 36,366, forward strand.
ACGATTGCTATTAAGAACATCACTGCTGTTGTAACAGCTGTAAGACCTGTTCTACCGCCTGCTGCAACACCTGCACTTGACTCAACGTAGCTTGTAACGGTTGATGTACCAAGACATGCACCAACAACTGTACCTACAGCGTCTGCCATAAGAGCACCCTTTGCTTTGGGAAGCTCACCATTCTGGTCAAGAAGGTCTCCCTTTTCAGCAACGCCGATAAGTGTACCAACTGTATCGAAAATATCAGTATAAAGGAATGTAAATACTACAAGCGCAAAACCTGCGATATTGTTAACTATGAATGCAAAGTCAAACTTGAACAATGCAGGTGCTGCAAAGTTAGCCTTGATTGAATCCCATGTAAGGCTCGGTATTACTGAATAAACACCATTTGCCGGATCCGGAACATACCAGCCGATAAGCTCTGCACCTATACCGAGTAACCATGTAACAATGATACCGAGAAGGATTCCGCCCGGAACCTTGAAGTGCTGGAATATTCCGATGATAAGCAGACCTACAAGCGCAAGCACAACCGGAGCTGATGCAAGGTTACCCAAAGCAACAGTAGTAGCCGGATCTGCAACTACAATCTTTGCATTGATAAGTGCTATAATCGTGATGAATAAACCTATACCTGCTGTTATACCGAACTTTAAGTTAGCAGGAATTTTGTTAACAAGTGCCTCACGGAACTTAAACAGTGAAAGAATCATAAATATGATACCTTCAACAAGGATTGCCGTAAGTGCAACCTCGTACGAATAACCCATTGATCCGCATACTGTAAATGCGAAGAATGCGTTAAGACCCATACCTGATGCAAGTGCAACAGGATAGTTCGCAAAGAACGCCATACACAATGTTGCGATTGCTGCTGAAAGTGCTGTTGCCATAAATACAGCCGCACTTGATGCGCCCGGAAGTCCTCCGAGGTAGCCCGGGTTTACAGCCAGAATATACGACATTGCAAGGAATGTTGTAATACCGGCAATGATTTCTGTCTTAACATTGGTGTTGTTCTCTTTTAGTTTGAACAGTTTTTCCATAACTCGTTCTCCTTTGTTTTTATTTGGTACTTTCATTTTAATACAATGTTCACAAAAAATCAACGGTTTTTCAAATTTTTAATACAATTGTAACAAAACTTAACAAAAAAGTCGGAATATTTGTCATATCCCGACTTTAAAATTATTATTCCTCATCATACGGCAAAAGTATTCCCTCACGCATAAGATGCAAAAGGTCTATTACAAGTTCTTTGCCTTCATCAGAATTCGTTGAGAACGGAATCAGAATATCCTCTTCTGTAAGCTCAAGTGTGTCTGCAATATCATTGAGTCTATCGTCAATCTCGCTCTTTTTGAGTTTGTCCATCTTTGTTGCGATTACAACAAGACGGTCATGGTAATGACGTATCCATTCTGCCATCTGTATATCCTGCGCTGTCGGAGTATGACGGCTGTCAACTAAAAGCATTGTCTGAACAAGCTGTTCACGGTTTGCAAGGTAGTCCTCCATCATATTTCCCCACTTTGCAACCTCTTCTTTTGAACGCTTTGCGTAGCCGTAACCCGGAAGGTCAACAAGATAAATCTTCTTATCTATATTGTAGAAGTTAATCGTTATTGTTTTTCCCGGTGTACCCGATACACGAGCAAGTGATTTACGGTTTAAAACCTTGTTTATCATTGACGATTTTCCGACGTTTGATCTGCCTGCAAATGCAAACTCCAGCATATCGGATTTTGGATACTGCTCCTTTGCTACTGCCGATTTTTCAAATTCTGCGTTCTGAAAGTTAATACCTGTAATCATTTTATACTTCCTTTCTCAAAGCGTTGTCAAGAACTGCTCCCATATCCGATACCGGAATGAAATTCAGTCCGTCACGTACCTCGTTCGGAATTTCTTCTATGTCACGCTCATTATCTCTCGGGATAATAACCGTTTTAATTCCTGCACGGTATGCCGCCATAGACTTTTCTTTAAGTCCGCCTATGGGCAGAACTCTGCCTCGAAGTGTTATTTCACCTGTCATTGCAATATCACGTCTTACGGGCGTGTTTGAAAGTGACGAAACAACCGCCGTTGCCATTGTTATTCCGGCAGACGGTCCGTCCTTGGGCACTGCACCCTCCGGCACGTGGATATGTATGTCCTTTGTCTTGTAAAAATCAGGTTCTATATCAAACTCGCCTGACTTTGAACGTATATAGCTTATCGCCGCCATTGCGCTCTCTTTCATAACGTCGCCAAGCTTACCGGTAAGCTCAACCTTGCCCGTACCGTCCATTACATTGACTTCTATTGAAAGCGTATCACCGCCAACACTTGTCCACGCAAGACCACGTGCTACGCCTACCTCGTCGGTTCTGTTCATCATATCAAAATGATATTTTTCCTTGCCAAGATAGTCAGCGAGATTACGCTTTGATACCGATATCTTTTTCGCACCGCTTTCAAGTATTTCCTTTGCGGCTTTTCTTAAAAGACTCTCTATCGTCTGTTCAAGCTTTCTTACACCGGCCTCACGTGTGTAGCTGTCAATTATCTTTTCAATAGCCGTATCGGTTATTGAAAATTCACTCTTTTTCATACCTGTTTTATCAAGAGCTTTTTTTACAAGATAATCACGTGCTATATAGAATTTCTCTTTTGCTGTGTAGCCTGAAAGATTTATTATCTCCATTCGGTCAAGAAGCGGTTGCGAGATCGTTTCAAGAGTGTTTGCCGTTGTTATAAACAACACCTCTGATAAATCATACGGAATTTCGATATAATGGTCACGGAACTCATTGTTCTGCTCATTGTCAAGCACTTCAAGAAGCGCCGCAGACGGGTCGCCCTTGAAATCTCTGCCCATTTTATCAATCTCATCAAGCAGCATAACAGGATTTTTAACCTTTGCCTCACGCATCGCCGCCATTATTCTGCCCTCCATGGCACCGATATATGTCTTTCTGTGTCCACGTATATCAGCTTCGTCATGGATTCCGCCCAATGACACTCTTACATACTTTCTGCCAAGTGCACGGGCAATTGATTTTGCAACCGAGGTTTTACCCACTCCCGGTGGCCCTTCAAGGCATAAAACAGTAGTGTTCTTGCCCTTTGTGAGGTTACGAACAGCAAGAAATTCAAGGATTCGTTCCTTTACTTTTTTCAGCCCGTAATGGTCCTCGTCAAGGATTTTTTCAACTGTCTTTATGTCAAATTCTTCTTTATCCGACTCATTCCACGGCAGGTCAAGTACACTTTCAAGGTATGCACGGATAACACCGCTGTCTGCACTTGCCGACGGAAGCTTTGAAAATCTGCCCACATCCTTTAAAAGCTTTTCCTTGAATTCGTCTTTTATATCAAGGCTTTCTATTTTCTGTCTGAACTCCTCAACCTCTGCACCAATGCCGTCCTTATCGCCAAGCTCGTCTTCAATTACGTGAAGTTGCTCACGAAGGAAATATTCGTGCTGATTTTCATTGATTCGCTCATGCGTTTTACGGATAATCTTATGCTCAAGCTCGGTAACATCAATAAGATGCTCAAGTCTGTACAAAAGCTCCTGTGCACGTGTATGGAAGTCAAGCTCATTAAGCATAGTCTGCTTTTCGTCAGTGTCAAAATCGACTAATGAACAGATAGTATCACAAAGCTGACCTAGATGCTTTATATCCATTACGCCCATAAACTTATCTGCCTGAAGCTTCGGGTTTATAGAAAAGTATTCCTCAACCTTCGATTTTAACGCTCTTGAGTACGCCTCATCCATTTCCGAAACGCCTGTATACAGCTCGTTGATTTCTTCAACTCTGCACTGAAGATACGGGCTTGTGCTTTCATATTCAGTTATAATAGCGCGTGATAAGCCCTTTACTATAAGGCGTGTAACATTGCCCGGAAGGTGCATTATCTGCTTGATTTGTGCGATTGTTCCGACACGGTAAATATCATCCTCTGTCGGGTTTTCAACTTCTGCTTTTTTCTGCGTTACAAGAAATATACTTGAATCGCCCTGAGATGCAGCCTCTATAGCCTTAATAGACGCAGGACGTGCTACGTCAAAGTTCAGTTGCATATACGGAAACATAACCAGACCGCGCATTGCGACGGCCGGTAATGTATGTATTTTGTTCTCCAAGTTATTCACTCCAATTGTTTATGCGATTTGAGATGCGATAAGCTGTGCCATTTCCTTACAGCCGACTTTCTTCATTCCGTCGCTGTAAATATCAGGTGTTCTGTAGTCCATATCAAGCACTGCATCAACCGCATCGTTTATAGCTTTTGCCTCATCAACAAGACCGAATGACATTTCAAGCATCATTGCGGCTGAAATGATTGTAGCAATCGGGTTTGCCTTATCCATACCTGCAATATCGGGTGCTGAACCGTGGATAGGCTCGTACATTCCGCACTTTGTTGCACCGAGTGATGCAGACGGAAGCATACCGATTGAGCCTGCTATTGCAGATGAAAGGTCTGAAAGTATATCACCGAATATGTTTGATGTTACAATAACGTCAAACTGTGCCGGATTTATTGCAAGCTGCATTGCGGCATTATCAACATACATATGTGAAAGCTCGACTTCAGGATAGTCCTTTGCCACTTCTTCAACTGTACGTCTCCACAGCTTTGATGAATCAAGCACGTTTGCCTTATCAACAGATACCACACGCTTATCACGAAGCATTGCTGTTTCAAATGCAATCTTTGCTATGCGTGTAACTTCTTCTACGCTGTACTTTTCTTCATCGCTTGCCCATGAACCGTCCTCTGCGTTCTTTCTCTCACCGAAATAGATACCGCCTGTAAGCTCACGTACAACCATTACGTTAAGACCCTTTTCAAGCTTTTCATCCTTTAAGGGCGAAGCGTCCTTTAACTGCGGTTTTAAAATTGACGGACGAAGGTTTGAGTAAAGTCCCAATGCCTTTCTTATGCCAAGAAGTCCCTTTTCAGGTCTTTCTTTGCAGTTATCCCATTTCGGGCCGCCAACAGCACCTAGAAGCACACTGTCTGATGCCTTACAAATATCAATTGTTTCCTGCGGAAGCGGTGAACCTGTTGCATCAATTGCACAACCACCCATAAGCACGTCTGTGTAATTGAATGTATGATTATACTTCTTTGCAACAGCATCAAGTACCGTTACTGCACCGTTTACTATTTCAGGACCTATTCCGTCGCCCTTGATTAAAGCTATTTTAAAATCTGCCATTTTTCTATATCCTTTCATTCTTTTATCCGAAAACAGAGGGCACAGAGAATACATATTCCCTTGGCAGTATTCGATGTGCCCTTTCGCTATCTGATATTTATTGTTTTTCTTTGCGGAAAAGTTCAAAGCAGGTCGTATTTTTCGGCAAACGAGGCTATACATTGGTATGCGAGTTTGCCGAAAGGTGCGAGATGCAACGAAATTTTTCGCAAACTTTACATCTTGCCGGACTCAATGTATTTAACAAGTCCGCCGGCATTTATCAGTTCCTGCATAAACTGCGGGAATGCTGTTGCCTGGTATGTGTTACCGTTAGTTTCGTTTGTGATAACACCTGTGTCAAAGTTAACAGAAACAGTATCACCGTCAGCAATTGCCTTTGCAGCCTCGGGACACTCAAGAATCGGTAAACCGATGTTGAGTGAGTTTCTGAAGAATATTCTTGCAAAGCTTTCAGCGATTACGCATGAAATACCGCTTGCCTTGATTGCAATCGGAGCGTGCTCACGTGATGAACCGCAACCGAAGTTTGCACCGCCGACCATAATGTCGCCGTCCTTTACCTTGTTTACAAACTCTGTATCTATATCTTCCATACAGTGCTTTGCAAGCTCCTCCGGCAATGATGTGTTAAGATAACGTGCCGGAATAATTACGTCTGTATCTATATTGTCACCGTATTTAATAACTGTACCTTTTGCATTCATATTACATTACCTCCCCCGGTGATGTTATTTTGCCCGTTATTGCAGAAGCTGCCGCAACCTCAGGACTTGCAAGATAAACTTCACTCTCAACGTGACCCATACGGCCAAGGAAGTTACGGTTTGTTGTTGAAACACATCTCTCGCCTGCGGCAAGAATACCCATATGACCGCCAAGACACGGACCACAGGTAGGTGCTGAAATTACACAGCCTGCTTCAACAAGTGTTGAAAGTGTGCCGTTCTTTAAAGCGTCAAGATATATCTTCTGTGTTGCCGGGAATACGATTACTCTTATACCCTTCTTAACTTTCTTGCCCTTAAGGATTTCTGCTGCACGCTCAAGGTCTGTTAAACGTCCGTTTGTACAAGAACCGATTACTACCTGGTCAATTGCTACATCGCCCCAGTTCTCCGGTGTTCTTGCGTTTTCGGGAAGATGCGGGAACGCAACTGTGTGCGGTACTGTTGCAAGGTCTATGTTTATAACCTCGCTGTACTCTGCATCATCATCTGCACTAAACTCTGTAAACTCACGTACCGAGTGCTCCTTCATATATTCACGTGTAAGCTCGTCAACCTCAAACACGCCGTTCTTTGCACCTGCTTCAATTGCCATATTTGCAATTGAGAAACGGTCGTCCATAGAAAGTGAGTGCATACCCTCACCTGTAAACTCCATTGACTTATAGAGTGCACCGTCAACGCCTATCATTCCGATTATATGTAAAATCAAATCCTTACCGCTTACATACTTATTAAGCTTGCCTGTAAGATTGAACTTGATAGCCTCAGGAACCTTGAACCATGCCTTACCTGTTGCCATACCTGCCGCCATATCGGTTGAGCCTACACCTGTTGAGAATGCACCAAGTGCACCGTATGTACAAGTGTGTGAGTCTGCACCGATTACAACGTCACCTGCAACAACAAGTCCTTTTTCAGGGAGCAGTGCGTGCTCGATACCAACCTCTCCGACCTCGAAATAGTTCTCGATGTCAAATTCGTGTGCAAAAGTTCTTACTACCTTTGCCTGCTCTGCAGATTTGATATCCTTGTTCGGTGTGAAATGGTCAGGCACAAGTGCTACCTTCTTCTTGTCGAATACGTCATTCACGCCAAGCTTGTCAAATTCACGGATTGCAACCGGAGCTGTTATATCGTTACCAAGCACAAGGCTGAGGTTTGCCATTATAAGGTCGCCAGCCTTTACCGAATCCAATCCTGCGGCTTTTGCAAGGATTTTCTGAGTCATTGTCATACCCATTTTAAAATCATCCTCTCGTTTTTCTGAATATTCTTATACATTTTGACATTATAACACATTTTCGTCAAATAGTAAATACCTTTTTGATATTTTTCTACTTATTATTTGTAAGCTTATATGCGAGCTTGTATCTTTCATTGACAGAAAGTTCAAAAAATTCCTCCATTTCCATCGGAACACGCACTACAGGAGCTTTACACTCTTTACAATAGTTACTGATACGGCTTACATACATAAACTTGTTGCAGTTTTTGCAATATGACACGTACATAGTCTTCCTCCTTTAAAAAAATAACGGAAACCCGTTATTTTTTTAAGTATTCTTTATATACATCAAGTGCATTTTCAAAATCCGCAGTTATTATCATTACCACAGACTTATTATGTGTTTCTATTACTGCCGAGTCGAGCTTATACAGTTCATCCGGTCTGTACAGTTTATACTCTTCACGCTTTTTTTCGATGTATTTATTAAATTTCTCCACCATTGCGTCAGGGGTTTCGGTTTTTACAATGACATATTCGTCGCACGTTGAAAGAGTACCCACAAACGCCATAATTTCAGTATAATCCTTTGAGTTTAGAGCATACCTTTTTTCAATGTTTGACACATCTATCTGCGTGAGCTGTTCGGAAAATGATACTGACTCTGCCAACACGCTTGAAAGTTCAGATATCTCTATCGTCTCTTTCTTTCCGCAACCACATACCAATAACAGCAAAGCAACAAGAGTAATTAACACTTTATATTTCTTCATATAATCACTCTCCCTTTTTCTTGTCATTCACAGAATCTTTGAACACATTAACAGTGGCTGTCGGCTGTGGTGGCTGCGTCTTTTGTGGTTTTTCGGAAGCTTGGACTTCATCATCCTCTGATTCCTCATCTTCTTCCTCATCAATATCCATGTCTGCCAAATCATCAGCATTCGGGATGAATGCTTCTCTTGAAATATAATAAAGCAAATCTATTGTGGCTGCCTTGTTCAGATTGATTCCGTCACATGAAACACCGTTTGGTAAAAATTCCTTACCATATCCCTGTTTCAGTGCCTCTACTGTATCCACATAATACAGCTCCTCATCAACAGCAATTGACATTATGCGTTTATTAAATTCCATAATCTTTTTCATTGTGATGCCGTTAAGCTCTGCATCCGAAGCTTCAGGAGTAACAGGCGGTATTCCTATAAGGTATATCTTTGCGTCGGGCTGATAATCTCTGATCTTATCTACGAGCTTTTGATAATGTGTTTTGAATTCACTTGATTTGAATTTTGAAAGCTCATTTTCGCCAAAGGCAAGGAATATTTTTTTGAAACGTTTGCTTTTAAACTGCTCTGATACAGATGTTGTGCTTCCTAATGGAGTTATTTCGTATACGTTTTCAACATCAACATTCACTCCTGCATAAAAATCAGTATTTTCAAGGATGCCGTACATGCCTACGGTTTGGGCTAAAGCATTACCTGCAAATGCACTGTCTTTAAAAAATGATGCCTTTATATCAGATATTTCGTGAGAGGTAGTATAAGGATCAGATACCGCTTTACTGTCAACAAGAACATCCGTGGGCGGAGCTTGAGGCTTGGTGTTTTCTTTTTTATCGGTGTTTAACAAGACCACAGCAACAACTGCAACTACTGCCAAAACAAATACAAGTATTGCACAGTTTCTGCGTCGCCTTTGACGTTTTAAGCGTTCACGGCGTTTGCGTTCCTGTTCACGTTTCCACATGCGTTGTGACACTGCCATAGCCATCTCTCCTTTCCTACCTTATTTGCTTTTTAAAATCTCAATCGCTTTATTAAGCTGTGCATCTTCAGCTCTGGGGATATCCGATATATAGCTGTCTTTATACTCTTTTGGCAACTCCACTTCAACATCAGGCTCTACACCTTTTTCATGTATTGAAATTCCGTTTGGAGTATAGTATTTTGATACAGTCATAGACATTCCGGAACCGTCCGAGAACGGGAATACATTCTGAACGATACCCTTGCCGAAACTTGTCTGTCCGACTATCTCTGCTCTGCTATAGTCTTTGAGTGCGCCTGCTAAAATTTCAGATGCACTTGCACTTGAACCGTTAATAAGCACCACCATCGGTATATCCAGTTCTTTTTTGTCTGATTTGTATTCCTGACGTACACCGGTTCTTGTTTCTGTATATGTTATTATTCCTTCCGGTAAAATATAGTCAGCTATATCACATACAATACCAAGAACACCGCCCGGATTATCACGCACATCAATAATAAGCTTTTCCATGCCGTCTTCTTCTAAATCTTCAACAGCGTCTACAAATTCTGTATAAGTCGATTCATCTGAATTCTCGCTGTTAGTGTTAAAGCTCGAAATAGAAATATAACCGATTTTTCCGTCAAGCATTTCATACTGCACTGATTCTTCCACTATTTCTTTGCGTTCTATATCGTATTTTATTGTTTTTCCGTCACGCTCAACAGTTATTTCTACCTTTGTGCCTTCTTTTCCGTTCTTTATAGCCGAAACGCACGCATCCATACCGCTTGCATCAAATTTAGTTCCGTCTACTTCTGTTATGAAGTCACCGGGTTTAATTCCTGCCACATACGCAGGCGAGTCTTTCAACGGAGAAACTACTACAATTTTATCGTTTTCCGTATCCGCCGAAATTATGACACCGATTCCTACATAGCTCTCTTCCACATGGCTCATGTAGGCTTCAAATTCATCGGCTGTGTAATAATGAGTGTACGGCTCCTCAAGTGATTCCACGTATGCCTTAACTGCTATGTCGTTTGCCTTTTCATAGTCAACATTATCATACAGGTAGTTGTTTTCCAGATATGTGTTAACAGTTTCTATCTTTCGTATAAGTGTTTTTGAGTTGCCACCGCCTGCGGTAACATCCATCTGACGCATCATAAAAAATACTGATGTCGCACTAAATGTTATAACTGCTGTTATTGCTGCTGTAATTATTATTTTAAAATATGTCTTCAAATTAACACCTCGTATTAAAAAGGCTGTCCCAAAACCGTTAACGCCTTGCGACAGCCTGTGTAGTACAAATTAGTTATTCAATCAGATTTTCATGGGATTGGACATAAGATACTTATGAACCATCATCGCTACCTTAAATACAATTGCCTGATCAAACTTTCTCAAATCCAAACCTGTCAGCTTGTATATTTTCTCAAGTCTGTAAACCAGAGTGTTTCTGTGAACAAACAGCTGTCTTGAGGTTTCACTTACGTTCAGGTCGTTCTCAAAGAATTTGTTGATTGTGAGTATTGTTTCGTCGTCAAGTGATGTTATATCGCCCTTTTTGAATACTTCTTTTAAGAATAACTCACAAAGCTTTATCGGGAGCTGGTATATAAGTCTGCCTATACCAAGATTGTCGTAGCTTAAGATATTTTTCTCTTCTTCAAATACCTTGCCTACCTCTATTGCTATCTGAGCTTCCTTGTATGAATTATTCAGCTCGTCAATATTTGAAGCAACAGATGAAAGTCCTACTGATAACGGATACATTATCTCAGAACTTGCAGTATCAAGAATCTGTTTTGCAATCACTTCAAGTTCTTCTGTTTTAACAGCTTCCTTAAGTTCCTTTATAAGAACAATGTTGTTTGAATCAACATTTATAACAAAGTCATGCTCCTTGTCCGGATACATATTACGAATAACTTCATATATACCGCTTTCGCCTGCACCTGTTACTTTGATATAGAACACTGCTCTTGGCACATCACAATCAACATGAAGCTCACGAGCCTTCTGATGAAGGTCAAATGAAATGAGGTTATCAAAAATGATATTCTGCATAAAGTTTGTCTTATCATACTTTTCATCATAGTAATGACGAACATTGTTTGCAGCTACCACAACAGCATTACAACAATATTTTGCAGTTTCATCAGTGCCCTCAACATAAACAACGTACTCAGCATACGGTTTGTTTGACATTGAACGGATTGTATATCCATCCTTAAACAAAAGCTTATCGTTGTTTGATGCTGCATTTACAAGTGATTCTATAACCTCATCGCTCGGCTCTGCACCGTTATATGCAAGAACCAGACCATGCGAATCAGCAATACCGAATTTCTTCGGGAACACTTCCGACATCTGTACTACAATATTTTGGAATGCTTTACTAATCATTATATTAACCTCCGACTTTTATATGCCATTTATCTTTAATGTATAAAACAAATTTAATTACACACAGTATATTATACTACATTTGGAAGCATTTTTCAAGTATTTTTTTGCAAATATACCAAATTTTTTTAGTTTTTTTAATTATACGGTTTGATAATTGATATATCTATAATTTTACCCCCGTCTTTTACGCACGTGTTTTCTTTTCTTTTGTAGCGTGAAGCCATTGCCAGCCATTGAACATCCGAAATCTGCACCTTGTGCCGTTTTTCCATTCTTGAAAGGTTTATTGCAGACTGAAGAATTTTCACTGCGTCACGTCCGTTTGGCGCATAATCTGCAATACATTCTTTTACGCCCGGCTCCATAAGTGCACCAAACCTTAATGCTGCTGTGCGGACTATTTCTATAATTTCTGAACGTGAGAGTTCGTCGAAAAACACTTCCACACATCTGGAACGTACAGCTTCGGGTATCTTTTCAGGTGACACAGTTGTAGCACCTATAAGCCTGAAATCTGCCGGCAAACCGTTTTCAAAAACATCTCTTATATATACCGGCATTTTGGAATTTGAAGAATTATAATAAGAACTTTCAAGCATCACACGTCTGTCTTCAAGAACTTTAAGAAGTTTATTGAGCTGTTCGTTGGGCAACTCACCAATTTCGTCCAGAAACAACACACCGCCGTGTGCACGTGTTACTGCACCCGGCATAGGCTGAGGTATTCCGTTCTGACCAAACGAACCTGAACCTTGGTATATCGGATCATGCACAGAACCTATAAGCGGATCTGTAAATCCATGCTCGTCACAGCGCATAACGGTTGCATCTGCTTCAATAAACGGAGCATCCTTTGAAAACGGTGTTCCGTCACTTTTTTTAATTTCTTCGAGTATCACTCTTGCCGCCGCAGTTTTTCCCACTCCCGGAGGGCCGTAGATAATTACGTGCTGGGGATTTTTCCCCCACAGCGCCGCACGTAATGCACGCATTCCGTTTTCCTGTCCCAATATCTCATCACACCTTGAAGGACGCACAAACTCAGTCATAGGCTCCGACAAATGAATATGTCTTAATCTGTTCATCTTTTCTGCCTCGTTTTTATATTCATTCTTGAACTGTTTTTCTGTTTCCTTCTCTATCCTTAGCCGAGTATAAAAATACATACCTGCAATAACCGTGACCGTCAACTGAATAATCGCCGTAAACTCACCCATTGTTGTTCTCCTCCATATAAAAAACCGCATATCGCTGTCAAACAGCAGATATGCGGCACAGCAAACTTTACTTGCCTATTATTCCCGTATTTTATGCTTTTATGTGTTTTATACCATCACAACCATTACAGTATAATTATCACTGTCCTCCGGTGCATTATTCTGACGTATTTCTATCATATTCTTTAACCAGTCATGAATATTAGATGAGTTTTCATATGTTTCTTCCATATCTTTCTCTGTAACATACTCCCACCAACCGTCTGTGCAAAGCATAAAAGCAGATCCTACTCCGGAATTTGTCACCTCTGATATATTTATTCCGTCCATAGAAACACCTATTGCACTTATCAATTTGTTCTGATTCGGGCTTGTACGTATATCATCATATTCAATTATACCTTTTACAAAGTCAAGAAATGCAAGTGAATGATCCTCTGAAACGTCAGTAATACTGCCATCATAAAACTTATAAACACGACTGTCACCAACGTTTGCCCACAAAGCACGTCTGCCTTTTATAAGCAATACAGCGACTGTACTTGACATATGCAAAAGTAACGGGTCGTTCATAGCTTTTTCAACCACCGCATCTTTTGCTGTATTTATGTATTTTTCAATATATTCTTTTGAAAAACCCGGCTCTCTTTCAAAAGCTCCGATAATTGTGTTTACTGTTAATTTCGAAGCAATCTCACCGCCACTGTGACCGCCCAGTCCGTCTGCAACAACAACGCAAGTTATACCGTTTTTTCGTGTATGACCGTAAAAATCCTCATTATTTGAGCGTCCGCCTTTTCTGCTGATCCATTTAATTACCATTTGGAACCTCGCTTGTCTCAACCTGTTCGGCTGCTGTATTTTCAGTTTCTGTTCTTCTTTCCTGTGAATGAAGAATATATGCGCCCAACAACACAGATATGCACAGAAGAATAGCTATTATGTAATTGAGTACCGGAATATTTTTCTTCTTTTCTTTTGCGCCCTCGTACAAAAGTTTATATTCTTCCGCTTTTTCCATTTCACCGTTTTTGAGTGCATCACGCATACGTACATAGTTATAATCCATACCCGTACCTCCATATTTAGAAATAATTATATCACAAAAAAAATATAATTTCAATATCTTATTGCAATACAACTATTTATTTCATTTTTTTCTTGACTTATCATGAAATATACAATATAATCAAAAGAGAAACACAAAAGGAGTTTTTTAGCAATGACAACCGGTATTTTTTCAGTAATTTCAGCGATTTCGGGAACTCTTATATCTGCTAACGGAATCGCACTGGCATGCGGTAACGCAAGAAATATAGGTACATATCTTACAATCGCTTTAGGAGTTATTCTTATACTGATTGCAGTTTTAAAGAAACTTATCAAGAAGCTGTTTATTTATCCGCTTTTTAAGCTGTTATCAGTTTTAGCCTGTGTCGTTTTTGTGCTTGGGCTTATAAGTTCTATAGCTTTATGTATATACGGAAACGCCGATACCGCCACCTACGAAGAAGACTATCTTATAGTCCTCGGCTGCGGACTTAACGGCAGCACACCGTCCGAATCGCTCGCAAAAAGGCTTGACAAAGCAGTTGAATACTCAAACCACAACCTCAATTGCAAAATAATTGTCACAGGCGGTCAGGGTTCAGGCGAAGACATTTCCGAGGCAGAAGCAATGTACATATACCTCGTTGATAACGGAATAAATCCCGAGCGAATAATTAAAGAAAGTTCATCAACCTCAACCGCTGAAAATTTTGAATTTTCAAACAATATCACAAACGGAGATTTAAAAAAACAATCCTCTGTATTTATAACAAATGATTTTCACATATTCCGTGCCCATTCGCTTGCAAAGCTTCAAGGTCTTTCACCAAACCATCTCAGTGCACCAACGCCATGGCATAGCATTATACCGGCATATCTCCGAGAGAACCTTGCACTTGTAAAAATGTTTTTATTTAAAGAATAAGAAAAGAATGCGTAAACCCTTGGGGTTTACGCATCTTATTTGAGTCATTTAAAACAGTATTATAATAAATTGTGAAACAAGCACAACCGCGATAAGTGCTATCGGATATGTTGCAGCATACGCTGATGCAACGTCTTCTGTTCCCGCAACGCCTATTAGTGTACCAAGTGCCGGAGTACTTGTCATTCCTCCTGTAAGCGAACCAAGGTTGTTAAGCAAGCTGAGTTTAAGCACATATTTCGCAAACACAAAACCGATTATAAGCGGGAATATAGTCATAATAATTCCGTAAATAAAGTACATCGGGTCGAAGTTTGCAATAAACTCTGCACCGCCCGGAATACCTGCTCCGACAAGGAACAAGACAAGACCTAATTCTCTGAAAAGCTTAAGAGTGTTCTGACCGGGCATAATATTGATACGACCAATTCTGCCAAAATGTCCCAAAATCAAGCTCATAAGAAGGCATCCGCCGGTGGTTGTAAGAGAAAAACATGTGCCGCTGAGTCCTGCTGAAGACAGCGGGATTTTAATTTGTCCTATTATAGTTCCTAAAATCGCAGCCAATGAAAAACCGAAAATTCCCAAATGGTCAATTTCAAACAATTTAGCAATAGCTTTTTTCTCGCTGTTTTCTGATTTTATAACCAGTTTTGCACGTTCTTCTTCCATATTGGCTTTCGACAGTTTAGGAATAATCTGAACAAACAGAACGACACCTACAACTCCGAATATATAAGCAATTCCGTGACCTACTGAAACCAGACCTGTAAATTCTTCAGCAACAGTTGCCTTGGCTGCAGAGAATGCAGGTGTAGATGTCAATGAGCCCGAAAGCAATCCGACAATCATTGCAACAAATCCGTCCTGATTTTCAATGGTTGCACCATATCCGAATATTTCTCCTGCATATATACATCCAACAGCAGAAAGTCCGCCTGCAAGAATTATTATAACTCCCAAAAGCACATATGACTTAAAGTTTTTCTTGAAATTTCCGAAAAACTTCGGGCCTGCAATATAGCCTACAGATGTTACAAACAAGATAAGACCAAGGCTCTCAATTATTGTAAGTCCACTGGAAAAATCATACGGTTGTGCTGATGCACCGAACAAAAGCTCTCCTGCTTCGTTAACATTAAAGAAAAGCGCACCAAAAACCAATGCTATAATAAACACACCTGCATCGCCCAGCGATATTCCTTTTATTGTTATTCTTCCAAGGAGATAACCGAGAAGAAGAACGCTGAACACCACAAACAGCAATGTATAAATATTGTTAATTGATATAATTCCATTCAATAAAGACATTTATATACTTCCTCCTTATATGCTTTTCTGATTTGTATAATTAGGTAAAAGTTTAGGAGAAACTGTGTCTGTAGTAATCTTGGCATCAGTAATTTCCTTCTCAAACTTCTCAACATGTGAAAGTGAAAGCTTGCCTACCTTGACATCCTTAGCTTTAGCTGCAGCATTCTGACCTGCGCTTCTGCCGAATACTATGATGTCAAGCAAAGAGTTACCCATAAGTCTGTTCTTGCCGTGGATTCCGCCAACTGCTTCACCTGCTACGAACAAGTTCTCTACATTAGTAGTCATACAGTCAGCAGTAATATCAAGACCGCCGTTCTGATAATGAAGTGTAGGATAAACAAGAATCGGTTCTTTACGGATATCGATTCCGTACTTATCAAACATTCTCCACATAGCAGGAATTCGCTTCATGATTGTGCCTTCACCGCCGATTTTTTCTATCATCGGAGTATCAAGCCATACGCCCTCGCCGTTACCTGTATCCACACCGTTATCTCTTTCTGAGCATTCACGGATAATAGATGCCGCAGAAACGTCACGAGTCTCAAGCGGGTGCATAAATACTTCACCATTTCCGTTTACAAGCTTTGCACCGAGTGAACGAACCTTTTCAGTAACAAGTGCACCGAAAATCTGCTCAGGATAAGCAACGCCTGTCGGGTGATACTGCAATGTTTCTGCATAAAGAAGCTTTGCACCTGCACGGTATCCCAAAACAAGGCCGTCTGCAGTTGCACCGTAGTGGTTTGATGTCGGGAAGCCCTGATAGTGCATACGACCGGCACCACCTGTTGCAATGATAACAGTTTTTGCCTTTGCAACAAGAAGCTCTTTTGTTTCCATATTCATCAATACAGCACCTGCCGCATTGCCGTTCTCATCAAGAATAAGCTCGATTGCTGATGTAAAATCAACAACGGGAATGTTACGATTTAAAACCTCGTCACGAAGAGTTCTCATGATTTCAGCACCCGAATAGTCCTTTGCCGCGTGCATTCTCTTTCTTGAAGTTCCGCCGCCGTGTGTTGTTACCATTGTTCCGTCTGCTTCCTTGTCGAATTCAACACCAAGGTTGCTGAGCCACAAAATAGCCTCCGGAGCATCGCAGACAAGCTTTGAGAGAAGTTCTCTCTTTGCGGCAAAATGTCCGCCGCCAAAAGCGTCAACAAAATGGATTGCAGGTGAATCGTTGGGCTTATCAGCCGCCTGAATACCACCCTCTGCCATCATTGTGTTGGCATCGCCCATTCTGAGCTTTGTAACAATTAAAACATCAGCGCCTGCTTCGTTTGCCTCAATCGCCGCAGATGTACCTGCGCCGCCACCACCGATAATCAAAACATCAGTTTCATAATCGGGGTTCTCAAGGTCAACACAATCAGCTGTTATACGGCTGTGTGCCTGCAAAATCTCTGCAAGCTCTGTAGGAACCTTGTCGCCCTTGTTAGGACCGATTTTAAGTTCTTCAAACTCGTCCTTTTTATAGTCCGGATGAAAAGCCGCAAGCAAATCTTCTTTCTGCTGTGCAGTCATACGATCCGGTTCCAATGCTATATTTTTTTCTCTTGCTGCTTCAACTGCAGCAATAGATTTCTGAAACTTTTCCGAATACATATTCTTTTCCTCCTTACTTCTCTATTTCACGGGTATTATAAAGCTCTTTCATTTCCTCTACAGGCTTCTGCATAAGAGCTTCTATAAGTTCTTTAAAGTCACCGTCTTTGATTTCCTTTACACGGTCTTCAAGGTGACCGCATCCGGGAGCTAAATATTTACCGTTAATTCTTCTTGCAAGCATTGCAACCTGCGGATGTGAAATTCCTGCAGGACATCTTGAAGAACATACGCCACACATTACACAGTCAAATGACTCCTCTGCGCACTTCTCAAAATCACCACGCTGAGCATAAGCAATATACTGCATAACGTTAAGTCCCTGTGTACAGCTCTTTGTGCAGGCATTACAGCCGATACAAGCATATATTTCGGGATAAAGCTGCATCATAACAGACTCATTTACCGGGATATTTTCAATGTCATAACCCTCTTTTACAAGCGGGAAGAACGGCAAGGTTGCGATATACATATTATCCTCAACCTTTGTCTGACAAGCAAGACAAGCCTTAAGCTCCTTGTCGCCCTTTATGCGGTAAATAGTCGCACAAGCACCGCAGAAACCGTTACGGCAGCCGCAGCCACGAACTAACTGGTAGCCGGCATATTCCATAGCGGTCATAATTGTTAAATTTTCAGGCACTTCATATTTTTTGCCGAAAAGAAATATATTAACTAATTTTTCCATGTTACCTCTCCTTTAATATTCATCCGGAAGCTCGTCAAGCTCGTCACATCTGAAGACCGGACCGTCTTTGCACACATATTTTGCGCCGACATTACATCTTCCGCATTTGCCGACTCCGCACTTCATTCTCAGCTCAAGCGTTGTATAAATCTGTGTTTTGTCAAAGCCAAGCTCGCAAAGTCCGTCAAGTGTGAACTTAATCATAATCGGCGGACCGCAAAGAACTGCAGTTTTGTTTGTGTCAAAGCCAAGTTCCTTTACATATGTAGGAACAAATCCTACGTGGCCGTCCCAGCCCTCCTGCGGATTATCAATTGTCAGATGAACATTTACACCTGCATCTGTTGACCATTCATCAATGATTTCCTTATAATCAAGCAAATCATCCTTGCTTCTTGAACCGTAAACGATATCAATCTCACCGTAACGGTCACGGTAATGTCTGCAGTAATTGATAACCGAGCGGAGCGGTGCAAGACCAACACCACCGGCGATAAACAACAGGTTCTTGCCTGCAAACACATCATCAACCGGGAACGGGTTACCGTAAGGTCCTCTGATTGTTATCTCTTGTCCAACCTCTGCCTGATGTAGCCAATCAGTAACACAACCGCATTTTTTAATGGAAAATTCCATATACTCCTCGTTTGTCGGAGATGATGTTATAGAGAACATCGCCTCTCCGACTCCCGGAACAGAAAGCATTGCACACTGTCCCGGACGGTGGTCGAATGCCTTTTTGCCGTCAGTTGTCACAACTCTGAAAGTCTTAATATCAGGTGTGTCAATACGCACATCAGTTATAACACCGATTTTGGGAATTAAAGTTTCTTCTCTGTTATTCACTTGCCTTCCCTCCAATCTTCTTCATTACTTTTACTATATTCATGGAAATAGGACACTTCGCAAGACATCTTCCGCAACCTACACAGCTGAACATTCCGTCATTGTTTTCCGGATAGTAAACAAGCTTGTGCATAAATCTCTGGCGGAATCTCTCTTTTTGAGTAAGTCTGTTGTTTCCGTGTGCCATTCTTGTGAATTCAGAATACATACATGAATCCCAGCATCTGTATCTTATAACACCGTTGCCTGTGTTAAAGTCCTTGATGTCATAGCACTGACAAGTCGGACATACAAATGTACAAGTTCCACAACCAAGACAGCTCTGTGACAGCTCATCCCAGATAATATCGTCAAAGTACTCGCTTGTTTTACCGCCGCCAAAAGCTTTCGTATCAAGGTCTTTTAGCGGAAGCTTGTTCATAATTGCAGAAATCTTTTCTTTCTCTTCATTAACTGCTGTTTCGTCACATTCCTCGGTAAAAGCTGAAATCTTATCTAACAGCGCTTCACCTTTTGCTGTGTTAGCCCTGAAGAATATTTCGCTGTCTGTTTTCCATGTAGAAATATCGCCCTCCGGCTCTTCGGGAGAAATACCGAAAGTCTTACAGAAACATGTTTCTGCAGGTTTAGTGCAGACAGTTGAAACGATGATTCCCTTTTCGCGTCTTGAAGCATAGTAGCTGTCAACCGGCTCTGAAAGGAAAACTCTGTCTAAAATCTCAAAGCTCTTTACATCACAGGCACGAACACCGAAGATAACAAAATCTTCTGTTTCACTTCTTGTGTCGATAACCTCAATTTTTTTACCCTCTGTCTTGAACTCCATCAGATTTTCCATCTGCGGGAAGAAAAAGTCTTTCGGGCTTCTTACTGTATTTAAAGCATCACTCCACAAAACGCCGTTTTCCCACTCTTTATAAACAGCACTTCCGTCGCTGTCTTCAGCCGGAATATAGAGTTTTGCAGATTTTGTGATTTCTTCAAATACGGAATTTATCTTATCAAGAGAACATTTACGCATCAATATCCCTCCTGTCAAACACTTCACCCGGCTCTAAGTCCTCGGTGGTGTAATCTACAAGCGGAGCTCTTGAGCCAACCTCGGCTCCTGCCTGATATTCTCCGTAGAATTCGTTTATATCCTTTATAAACTTACGGTTCAATAGATGAAGCGGAATATTCTGCGGACATACTCTTGAACATTCACCACAGTCAGTACATCTGCCTGCTACGTGGTATGCTCTTATAATATGGAACATTTTCTCCTCAAAGCTGTTAGCAGGAGCTTTGTTCTCAACGCCTGATGCGGGGTTATCAAACACGCACTTTTCACAAGTACAAGCAGGACAAGCGTCACGGCAGGCATTACAACGGATACAACGTGAAAGCTCATTCTGCCAGAAAGCAAATCTCTCATCAGGAGTCATCGCCTCAAGCTTTGCAACCTCGTCAAAACGTGATGAATCAATCACTTCACCCTCGTCGCCCATCAGCTCGTCATACGCAACGTGCTTTTTGCTCTTGCAGTTTATGCAACGCTCTAAAAGAACGTCTTTTGCCAGAACCGAAACCGGCTTATCTT
Organism: Candidatus Ornithomonoglobus sp.; assembly: GCA_045649185.1. Classification (GTDB taxonomy): domain Bacteria; phylum Bacillota; class Clostridia; order UBA1381; family UBA1381; genus Ornithomonoglobus. The sequence continues at coordinate 56,958 of JAZRPM010000006.1, forward strand.
CATAAATTGTTGTTACAAGAATATTTTCGCCGTCTTCTTTGATTTCACTTATTCCCTCGCCCGTTACTGATTTTAGTTTTAAAACATCAACCATACCCTCGCAAGGAATACCAACCGCATAAACCTTTTCACGGTCGAAACGGTGCTCGGTCAAAAGCTGGTTAAAGCTGTATGTATCACAAGGCTTTAAGAAAACAAGGATTTTTCCGTCGAATCTGTCTGTTTTTGAAACAAGATATTTTGAGAAGTTTACACCGCAAAAATCGTTCCATACAAAATTCGCTTTTAAATCTTCTTCAGTTTTGAACATTGCAGGAGTTACATCATAGCCGAATTCACCCTTTCTCCAGCCTAAAACTGCGGTAACAGTACCGTCAGAAAGCAGAGAAACTGCTTTTTCAATTAACTGTTCTTGTGTTATCTTTTGCATCGCAGATCCTCCAATCTCTTGTTCTCGCCAAGTGCTGTTACTTTTTCAACAAAATCATTCATTGTAGCGGCAAACTTTGCACCTTCTGCCGCTGAAACCCATTCTACACGTGTACGCTCTTTTTCAATGCCGAGGAAATCAAGCATTGAGAAGAGTGCCGCCATTCTACGGCGTGTGTAGTAGTTTCCTGATGTGTAGTGACAGTCGCCCGGATGGCAACCACATATAATAACGCCGTCTGCACCTCTCTGGAATGCTCTTAATACAAACATCGGATTAACACGGCATGAGCAGGGAACTCTTATAATCTTTACATCTGCCGGGTAGTTAAGACGGTTATTTCCTGCAAGGTCTGCACCGGCATAAGAACACCAGTTACAGCAAAAAGCAACTATTAAAGGTTTATGTTCATTTACTTGCATATTGCATCTACCTCCGCCATAATCTGATTACTTGCAAATCCGTTTAAGTCCATAGCTCCTGACGGACAAGCAACTGTACAAGCACCGCAACCCTGACAAACTGCCGGGTTAACAACTGCAACACGTCTCTTTTTTGTTGTTCTGTCAGGCATACGGAATTCTTTATCTTCATATGTAATAGCACCGTAAGGACAAACTCTTTCACATGAAGAACATCCGTTACACATAAGCTCGTTTGAATGAGCTACACACGGGTTACCTGTTAACTTATCCTTTGCTAAAAGTCCGATAACCTTCGATGCCGCCGCACCTGCCTGTGAAACTGTTTCAGGAATATCCTTCGGGCCCTGACAAGCACCTGAAAGGAATACACCTGCAGTCGGGCTCTCTACCGGACGGAGCTTCGGATGGGCTTCTGTAAAGAAGTCGTTTGTGTCCATACTTGCTGTGAGCATTGTTGCAAGCGGACGTGCTGATTTATCAGGCTCAATTGCTGCTGCTAAAACTACAAGGTCAGCATCAATATGAAGCTGTTTATTGGAGATAAGGTCTGATGCCTGAACCTTGAGCTTATCGCCCTCAGGAGTAACCTTTCCTACCATACCCTTGACATATTTTACGCCATATTCCTCAACGGCACGGCGGTAGAACTCGTCAAAGTTCTTACCCGGAGTTCTCACGTCTATGTAGAACACATAAACGTCTGTATCGGGGTATTTATCTCTTACAAGCATTGCGTGCTTTGCAGTGTACATACAGCAAATCTTTGAGCAGTACTCTTTACCCTTTTCAGCACACGCATCACATCTTGAGCCTACGCACTGAACGAATACGATAGTTTTTGGTGACTTACCATCTGACGGTCTTTCAAGATGACCTGCAGTAGGACCTGCCGCATTTGTAAGACGCTCAAATTCAAGTGATGTTATAACGTCCTTTGACTGATTGTATGCAAACTCATCGAACTTATCCATACTGATAGGATTAAATCCTGTTGCAACAACAATCGCACCGTATTTCTCACTGATGTACTCATCTTTCTGTGTATAGTCAATAGCACCTGCCGCACAAACCTTGGCACAAAGACCGCATTTGCCGTTTTTGAGCATATTACAAGCATTCGGGTCAATTGTAGCAACCTTCGGAACTGCCTGTGCAAACGGAATATATATCGCACGGCGGTTGTCCATACCGAGGTTGAACTCGTTGGGCACCTTTTTCATCGGACACTTTTCTACACAAGCACCACAGCCTGTACATACGTCCTCTTTTACAAAACGTGCATTTTTCTTGATAGTTACATCAAAGTTACCTACGAAGCCTTTGATTTCCGATACTTCACTGTATGAGAAGATACGAACCTTTTCGTTCTGCGCAACGTCAACCATTTTCGGTGTAAGAATACAAGCCGCACAGTCGAGTGTCGGGAATGTTTTATCAAGCTGTGCCATTTTACCGCCGATTGTCGGTTTCTTTTCAACGATGTCTACTTCAAAGCCTGCATCAGCGATATCAAGCGCTGTCTGAATACCTGCAATACCGCCGCCGATAACGAGCGCACGCTTTGTAACAGGTGATTCACCCGGAGTAAGCGGTGTGTTAAGGTTAACCTTTGCTATTGCCGCTTTACCGAGAATAATCGCTTTCTCTGTTCCTGTCGGAATATCTTTATGTACCCATGAACACTGTTCACGTATATTGGCAATTTCAACCATATAGGGGTTGAGACCTGCGGCTGCCGCAGTTTTTCTGAATGTTGCCTCATGCATACGGGGTGAACATGAACAAACAACGATACCGGTAAGATTATGCTCTTTTACGGCATCCTTAATCATGTCCTGTCCTGCCTGAGAACACATATACTGATAATTGGTGGAAAAGACAACACCGGGTTCGTTTTTCAAGGCCTCTGATACTGCTTCTACATCAACTGTACCTGCAATATTACTGCCACACCAACATACAAAAACACCAACTCTTTGCATTATGTCTTATCCTCCTTACTTACTGTATTTTCTGAATGCACTGACTAAAAGCTGCTGCGGAACATCTTCATCAAGAAGTGCCGGAACATCATTTGCCGTCATTCTGTTTTCGCCCTGTTTTCTTATTGCACTAAGACGTACAGCCTCAACTAATTTAGCAGGCTCAACACCTCTGGGGCATCTGTCTATACAAGCAAAACAAGACAAGCATTTGTATAGTGATTCTGATTTCAAAAGCGGTTCTATATCGCCTGACTCAACCATACTTACAAACTGATGCGGATGGTATTCCATCTCATCATATGCAGGGCAAGTCGCAGAGCATTTTCCGCATTTCATACATTTTTTCGGGTTTACTCCGCTCTGACGGATTAACTCCTCACGAAGATACTTATTCTCCATCTGTATCCTCCTTTACTCCAAGTGCCTCGGCTAAAAGCTCGGTGAAATAAACCACCGGGATATCAGCACCGTTTTTAACAAGATTATACTTACAAAGCGGGCAAGCTGTGATAATCATTTCAGCACCCTGCGAAATCGCATTCTGCATAACAGCGTTACTGCTCTTTTTTGCAAGTTCGGGGCTTTCTACGCTTACATATCCGCCGCAACACTCGTTACGCTTTGCATATATAACAGGCTCTGCGCCCAAAGCCTTTATGAAATCCTCCATAATGCTCGGGTTTTCAGGGTCGTCCATCTTCATAACACTGTTCGGTCTTAAAAGCAAACAGCCGTAATATGCCGCAATTTTCTTGCCCTTAAACGGGTTTACAACCTTTTCCTTTAAAGTGTCAAAGCCCACTAAGTCACGGAGCATTTCAAGATAGTGATAAACATCAGCTTCACCGAAATATCCGCCGTCCTCTGCCATATAACGGTTTACTTTATCTGAAAAGTCCTTATCATTCTGCATTGCGTGATTTGTTTGTTTTATAACATTATGGCAAGCCGAGCATACTGTTACAAGCGGCTGTCCCTTTGATGATGCTTCTTTAAAAGCACGAACAGAAGAAAGCTTTGTTGCAACTTCATTTTTCGCCGTAGTAAATACTCCGCCGCAGCACTGCCAGTTTTCGATTTCTTCGAGGGTAACACCTAAAGCCTCAGCAGATTTGTATGCATACATATCAAGGTCTTTGGCTTTATTTTTCAGAGTACACCCCGGAAAATAACTAACCTTCATTTTTTACCTCCGGATTAAACCATTTCTTCAGGGTGGAACACTTCGTCAAACTTTTCAGGAGTTAAGAAACCGAGTTCAACACAAGCTTCCTTAAGTGATATATTATCTTTAAACGCCTTTTTAGCTGTTTTTGCCGCATTTTCGTAAGCGATATAGGGAGTTAGTGCAGTAACAAGCATCAAAGAATTGTGCAGGTTGTGGTGCATCTTTTCCTTGTTTGCCTTTATGCCTACTGCACAGTTCTTGTTGAATGAACGGATTGATTCAGCAAGAAGTCTTGCAGACTGCAGGAAGTTGTATGCACATACCGGCATAAATACGTTAAGCTCGAAATTACCCTGTGATGCCGCCATACCAACTGCAACATCGTTACCCATTACCTGAACAGCAACCATTGTAACGGCCTCACACTGTGTCGGGTTTACCTTACCCGGCATAATTGATGAGCCCGGTTCGTTTTCGGGGATGAATATTTCACCAAGACCGTCTCTCGGACCTGATGCAAGCCAACGCACGTCGTTTGCAATCTTCATCATATCACACGCAAGTGCCTTAACTGCACCGTGTGCAAACACGATTTCATCCTTTGATGTGAGTGCGTGGAATTTGTTAGCTGCTGTAATAAACGGCTTGCCTGTGATGTTCTTCACTTCTTCTGCTACAGTTTCGCCAAAAGATGCCGGAGCGTTAAGACCTGTTCCAACGGCAGTTCCGCCGAGTGCAAGCTCGTAAAGCGGTTCAATTGAACGCTTTATGAGTTCAACATCTTTTTCAAGGCTTGAACGCCAACCGCTTATTTCCTGACTGAACTTTATCGGGGTTGCATCCTGAAGGTGTGTTCTACCACTCTTAACGATGCCCTCGTTTTCTTCTTCAAGTCTTTTGAATGTCGCAATAAGCTCCTCAACTGCCGGAATGAGTTTATCCTCTAAGATAAGCACAGCCGCAATGTGCATAGCTGTCGGGAATGTGTCGTTTGAAGACTGGCTCATATTAACATCATCATTAGGATGAAGTATTTTCTCGCCTGTAACCTCGTTACCTCTGTTAGCAATAACCTCGTTGGCGTTCATATTTGACTGTGTTCCAGAGCCTGTCTGCCATACAACAAGCGGGAAATTGTCGTTAAGCTTTCCTGCCATAATCTCATCACAAGCAGTTTTGATAGCTTCAAGCTTTTCCTTTGTCATCTTTTCAGGACGCAGGGCATTGTTTGTTACAGCCGCTGCTTTTTTAAGCACACCGAATGCGTGGATGATTTCAGCCGGCATTGTTTCAATACCTACACCTATCTCAAAGTTCTCGTGGCTTCTCTGTGTCTGGGCAGCCCATAGCTTGTCAGCCGGAACCTTCACCTCGCCCATTGAATCGTGTTCGATACGATAATACATTTTCGTCATTCCTTTCCTTTTTGTTATAGAGTAATATCTTTAATTAAACTTTTCAATACGTTTGCACTGTTATGAAGTGCAGCAATTTCCTCATCGTTAAGAGGAAGCAGAATCTTGCCGTGAGCGCCTTTGTTGCCTACAACATTTAAAAGGCTCAGGCAAACATCATTAATGCCATATTCACCATTCATAAGTGTTGATACGGTAAGAGTTGTATCAATTCCACTCAAAAGGCACTTGCATATATGGCAAACTGATACAGAAACTGCATAGAACGTTGCGCCCTTTCGCTGAATAACTCTGGCACCGGATTTTCGAACATAATTTTCAACTTCAACCTTGTTCAATTCCGGATAAGCAATATCAGTACGAACGGCATTTGCATAGCTTTCAACCGGAACATTTGAAATGTTTGCAATTGACCACGGAACAAAACCGCTGTCACCGTGTTCACCAAGCATATACGCATGCACATTCTTTTGGTTTACAGAATAACATTCTGCAAGTCTTGCTCTAAGTCTTGCAGTATCAAGGATAGTTCCTGAACCGATTACTCTTTCCTGCGGAAGACCTGTGTGCTTTAAGAAAACGTATGTAAGAATATCTACAGGGTTACTTACGATAAGGTATGTAGCTTCAGGTGCAACAGGCACAATTTTGTCTGCGATACTCTTTATAATATCAACATTTGTCTGTGTAAGATCGAGTCTTGACTGTCCTGCCTTTCTTGCCATTCCTGATGTTATAACAACAATGTCAGAACCTTTTGCATCAGCATATGAGCCCGCATAAACATTTGCAGGAGAACAGAAAGGAACACCCTGTCTGATATCCAAAGCCTCACCAAGTGCTTTTTCCTCATTTATGTCGATCATAACAACATCTGATGCCAGTCCCATAGTAGTAATAGTGTACGCTATCGTAGCTCCTACATTACCCGAACCGATTACTGTAATTTTATTCATAATTAACTCCTCACCTTTTGAAAAATTCTTTTGTTTTATTTTATAACAGATATAGCATCTGATATAGTCTTTTCAAGTGCCTCTTTTCCGTACTTGTCGACCTCGGCTTTATTCTTCTCGCCGTGAGTCAGACATCCTGCACCGCCGATACAACCACCGACACATGCCATGCCTTCAATGAAATTCGCATCCAGAACATTTTTACTCTTTTTAAGGAGTGCTACCCTGCACGCCTCAATACCGTCACACGGAATTGCCTTAAGGTCAAAATCAATGTTCTGTTCCTTTAAGCCTTGCGCTACCGCATCAGACAAACCGCCTGAACGTGCGAAGATTCTTCCGAAATAAGATGCGTTATCCAAAACATCTTCATCAAGAGTAGTAATATCTATATCCTTACTGTCATAAAGAGCCTGAAGCTCTTCAAACGTAAGAACTGCATCTACATAGTCTTTTACTTTATCAAGCTGTGCTTCTGCCTTCTTTGCAGTACACGGACCGATAAATACAACCTTTGAACCCGGATCGGTTTCTTTTATGTATTTTGCAAGCGTTGCCATCGGGGACAGGTTATGCGAAATATACTGCACCATATCAGGGAACGCTGTTTTTACATATGTCACAAACGCAGGACAGCAGGAGCTTGTTAAAAAGCCTTTTTCGCTGAGTTCTTTTGATTCAGCCTGTGCCACCATATCTGCACCCAGCGCCGCCTCAACAACAGTGTAAAAACCGAGTTCTTTTAAGCCTTTAATTACCTGACCAAGCTTTGCGTAAGTAAACTGGCTTGAAACAGACGGAGCAACCATTGCATAGACTTTATATTTTTTATTGCCTTCGCTGTTCTTTATAAGCTCAATGGCGTCTAAAATATACGACTTATCCATAATTGCACCGAACGGGCACTGATATACACAGGCACCGCAAGCAATACATTTACTGTTGTCAATCGCCGCCGCATTATCCTCGTTTATGGAAATCGCCTTTATCTTGCAGGCATTCTGACAAGGTCGTTTGCGGTTTACAATTGCAGAATACGGACAAACTTTCGCACACTGACCGCACTCAACACATTTTGATTTATCAATATGTGCTACGTGGTTTGAGTCAAACGAGATAGCGCCTTTTTTACAGACGTCTTCACATCGGTGTGCAAGACATCCCCGGCAGGACTCTGTTACAACGTGTCCGGCGGACGGACATTCATCACACGCAACGTCAATGACTTCAATTACATTGGGGTTATCTTTGCGACCGCCCATGACCAGTTTTATCCGCTCTTCTAAAATTGCCCGTTCCTTGTAAACACAGCAACGCATGGTTGAGGTTTTTCCCGGAACGATTATTTCAGGAATTTTCAATACATTTTCAAGCAGAGTGTCATTCCACGCATAACGTGCAACTTCACGCAGCACTTTATATTTTAAATGCTGAACTTTTGTGTCAAATTTCCTCATATCTCACTCCCCTTAAAAATAACTTACTTTAATTCTCTTGCCCATTGTTATGAGACTCTTTGAAAGTTCTTCAACCAGATTCATTTTTATGCTGAAGTTTATCGGCAAATCAGGGTTCTGATGTGCCGGATTTATAGCACGGCCGACATAGAAGTTTATGTCCGTCGCTTCTTCAAACAACAACTGGCAAATGAGCGATGCACCGTCACGCTTATAGCTCCAATGCTCATACATCTCATTCTCGCCCAGGTAATCCTTTGCATATTCAAGCACTCTGTTTACAGTTATAACACCTTCAGTAACAAGGTCAACACCTTCAAGATGTGCTATTGGCGGAATATCCGATTTTTCAAAGTTAAGACTTGCTTTAAGCGGTTTTTTCAAATACTTTGCCGCAATGGACGATGTTGTTCCGCCGCATATAATATGCTTGCCTTCCTTTGAAAAGAAGAGCGACATCATCCGATCACAGTCGTCTCGGTTTGACGGTGGACCGAACAGAATGTTCATCGGTTCTCTTCTTCTGATTTTTATGATACAGGCTGTTGCATCGTCGCCCGGTTTCTGACCGTAAAGCTTATCACACTCATCAACGAGAAGTGTTGATAAATTCTTGGCAGTAAGACCGGATACAGACATAGTTTCCATAAAATCAATAATGTCTTCACGCTTCCAGCCGAAATTATATGCCATACCGATTCCTGCGTGCGGACATCCGTCACTCATGGCGATAAAGATATCGTTTTCCTGAATACGGATTTCGCTTTTATATATCTTCTTTCCACCTATATTCATTTCGGTTTTCGGATAATCATAATTCTTGTTATCACGCAAGATTATTACATGCGGATTATCATACTGAATTATCTCGATAATTTCGTTATCGATAATCTGCATAATTGTAAATGTGGAATATGCAACACCCCTCGTTGAACACACAGGTAAAGTTGCCGCAATGGTTTCCACACATTCTTCAATAGGCAAACCCTCAGCCATCATTGTTGAAATAATCTTTGAAGTGAGAGTTGATAAGATACTTGCTTTAACACCGCTTCCAAGTCCGTCTGCAAGGACTATTACAGTTGAGTTCTCGTTTTGTTCAACAATGTCTACGTGGTCACCGCAAAGCTGTTCGCCGTAATGATTGATACTTTTCCAGCCGATATCTGCACATAAATCATTCATCTTGTATCGACTCCTTTAGCTTTGCGAGTGCAATTTTGGTTTCTGCGGCAGTTTCACCGAGAAGTGATGCAATCTCCTGAACAATTCTCATCTGCTTATCTACAACCTTATCTGCAACTTCTACAGTCTGTCGGCTGATTTTTTCTTTCTTTTCACGCTCGGCTTCTTCATCGGTAACATCACGCATAATTCCAACCAGAAGTCTGGATTCCTTATCGTATACTACTGATTGCTCAACATATCGTCTGTATTCTGCAAGATAAACTCTTTCGCCACGTATATCCATACCGGTCCTTAAAGCCTCTGCAAACAAAGACGGGTCAAGCACTCTTATTATGCTTTCACCTAAAACATCCGAGCTTGAACGGATATTCATCATATTCCGTGCAGCTTCGTTTATCTGCTGAACCTCTAATTTTTCATTGAGAACAATCAGACCATTCGGCGTGTTTTTAACGATAGTATCAGAAAAGCTTTCTGCCTTGTCTTTTAGGAACGGCAAACACATTGAAATTTCTGCCTTGCCCTGGCAAATTGCAATAGCCTTTTCACGGCAGGTATCATAACCGCATGAACCGCAGTTTAGTTCATCGGACGGTTTGAATTTACCCATTTCTCTCAACACCGCAAAGATTTCTGTTTCACTCGGCATTGCGAGTTCATGTTCGATATACTCAAACTGTTTCTTAAGCTCTACCGGTTTGGGTTCATTAACCTTAAAATCATCATTACCGGCATAATTAGCGATTGTGATGTAATCTTTAACCGGCGCTGTTCTGTTGTATTTTTCCATTACAGGACCGCCTATACAACTTCCCACACATGCAGACATTTCAATAAAACATTTATGTATTTTTCCGTTTTCTATGTCACGAAGTGCATCAATGCAATTCTCTACGCCGTCAAGTGCTATGTAGTTATAGCCCGGAGCGTCTTGAGTCATTGTTTTCAGAATTCCGCCTGTTGTCGGGAAGAATCTCGCACGACTCTCTTCGTTTGAGTCCATTTCCTGTTTCAGCTCTATATTTTCTTCTTTTAGCCATTCCGAAAGTTCTTCAAAAGTCAGCACTGCATCAACGATGCCCTTGTAATGCTCAGCCTCATCCTTTTTTGCCACACACGGACCGACAAATACTGTCTTTGCATCAGGGTATCTTTTCTTTATGTCCTGACAGTGTGCCTGCATCGGAGAAACCACATCTGCTAAATATTCCAATGCTGACGGAAAGTATTTCTGTATAAGCAAGTTTATAGAATGACAGCATGAAGAAATGATAATGTCTCTCTCTTCCTCACGTAGCATTCTCTCGTATTCATTTTTGACAATCGTTGCACCGATAGCTGTTTCTTCAACATCGTAAAAACCAAGTTTTTTGAGAGCATCTCTCATAGACTCAATTCCAACGCCCTCATAGTTTGCGACAAACGACGGTGCCAGACTTACAATAACCGGCTCACCGCCCTGTAACAAAACCTTTGCCTTTTCGGTTTCATCAACTATCTGTTTTGCATTCTGGGGACACACAACAAAGCACTGACCGCACAAAATACATTCGTTCCCGATGATATGTGCCTGATTGCCCGAAAAACGGATTGATTTAACAGGACAATGGCGAATACACTTGTAACAGTTTTTGCAATTTGATTTTTTTAAAGTCAAACAATTTGACATATTCGTCGCTCCTTTTCGTTCTTGTCAGTTAATTTTTTACGCTTTTGCCAATACTTCAGTTCTGAAAAATTCGCCAACACTTGCAGGTGAAACTGAATGAAATGCTTCATCAACAGTCACGCACACGCCCTGCTGACATTTACCCAGACAAAAAGTTCCGCTAAGTTCAACTTTTTCTTCAAGACTGTTTTCACTTATAAGTTTCTGAAGTTCTTCAACAACCTGACGTGAACCCTTGATATGACATGAACTTCCAATACAAACTGTTACTTTCATTTTAATCAAATCCTTTCGTGTGTGGAGAGTAATTTCATAAATATCCATACTATCCCGAGTATAGTTATAATTTTACCACAAACACCCAAAAAAATCAATGGTTATCTACAATTTTCATCACATTGACAAATATTTCAACGTTTATCATCTGATATATGTTTGTTTTTTATTTTTACAGAGGTTTTAAGCAGAAAAATAAGTCCCCATTTCCTGCTTTCACATACAAAAAAACAAGCACATCGTGCTTGCTTTTTGGTGGCGGAGAAGGAGGGATACGGTCTTGCTTCGCAAGCCCTGCGTGCTCGTCGACCGCTCCGCACTGCTCGCAGTACCCGTCTCGCACCACTCTCCTAAAAAACAGTCCACCGGACTGTTTTTCTTTACGGTTCGTGCCCCCTTGGGGTTCAAATCCCTTTCTACAAGCAAAAACACGAACCAGATTTACTGGTTCGTGTTTTTGTGGCGGAGAAGGAGGGATTTGAACCCTCGCGCCGGTTGCCCGACCTACACCCTTAGCAGGGGCGCCTCTTCGGCCTCTTGAGTACTTCTCCGAATTGGAGGAGAGAGCGGGATTCGAACCCGCGAACGGCGGAACCGTTACCGGTTTTCAAGACCGGCTCTTTCAACCACTCAGACATCTCTCCGTAAATATTTATTTGTCAACAACAACGTATATTATAGCACGATATTATGCGTTTGTCAATACTTTTTTATTGTTTTTTGTAAAAAATATCGGGTTAGTTTCAGTTACCCTGCACCAACCCGTTTTTTTATTACCATTTCTTGTAATCTCTGTCCTTATTTATCAGTGCGTTATAGTATATATCACGCATCTCCTCTGCCGTTGCCGGGAACGGACAGTTCTCAACAATATCCGCTCTCACTTCCGGTGCAATCCACTGTTCGATATCCTTTTCGTCAATTTCTTCGGTAACGGGTGCAATTGCGTTCATAAACTTCTTAAATCCCGTAAGCTCAAGACCAAATGCGTCCATAATCCGCACTGCACGCATTATATCTGCCTTCGCCATACGTGCGATGAACTCAACAAGCAAAGCACCGTTTGCTCTACCGTGAGGAATATTCTTTGAACACGTTATCTCAAAGCCCATTGAATGGACAAGATTAAGTCCTGTATGTGCAACCGCCATACCGCCCGATGATGCGGCGATAAGAAGCTTGTTTCGATGCTCCTCTGTGAGCTTACCCGAAATCAAAGCACCTGCACACTCACCAATGAGCTTAATCGCTTCAAGAGCAACCATATCAGAAAAGTCCGAAGCTTTGTTGTTAAGATATGACTCGACTGCGTGGCACAATGCATCAATCGCAGTATTACGTGTAACATCAAGCGGTAATGTCATTGTGTAGCGTGTATCAAGATATGTAGCATACGGGAAACACAGCTCCGAGTTAAAGCTTTTTTTGTTGCTTGGCTCATCAATCGTAATCATTACGTGCTGTGTCGTATCAGAGCCTGTACCTGCAGTTGTGGGGACACATACCACTTTAAGCGGTGCGCCGAATGTCATATCATAAATCTGCATCGGCTCGATATCGTTTGCAGCATAAACTGCCGCCGCCTTTGCAACGTCAAGCACAGTACCGCCGCCGATACCTACAATATACTCAATACCCTTCTTTTTTATATCCTGGGCGAGTGCATAAATCTCGCTCATGTTTGTATCAGCATTAACGTTGCTGTAAATCTCAAATTCAACGCCGTTCTCTGTCAAAACGTCCGTAACATCGCCCAGCGCACCCGACACAACTGCAGAATTTGCACCTGTTATTATCATACACTTTTTACCGTGCACGATATGTCTTGGATGACGCTTGATACAGTTCTTGCCCGAAAGCAAGGTAGTAGGCATAAAATACTTTGGCATAATGCTCCCCCAATCAGTTTACTGCACTACATTTTATCATAAAAGTCATAATATGTCAAATCTTAATTTCGACCCATTTACCCTTTTTAAACCGTGCCGAAGCCATAACAAAACGAGATAATTGGTCACCGAGTATTCCGAGCCATATTCCGACAATCCCCCAGCCTAAAGCAAAACCGCACACATACGAAATCACAGTACGCACAGCAGTGACACTCACAGTGGACGCCATTGCTGTAAATGCGGTATCTCCCGCACCTCTGAGACATCCCATATATATAACCTGCTGTATCTGGAAAATCGTTACTGCAATCGCAACATACATTATATTGACACCTATGCTGACAATTTCCGTTTCGTCAAAGAACAACGTCATCAAAAGACGTGCGCCGAAGAAATATATCATCGCTACGCCGACAGCTATAACTGCACCTATGCCACGGCACGCCGCACCGTATTTCTTTGCCATATCGGGATTCTCTTCACCAAGACTTCTGCCGATAAGTGCAACTGCCGCCGCCTGCAATCCGTCACCAAACGAGAACGAAAGTCCTAATATGTTCATTCCTACCTGATGCGCCGCCATAGCGTTGTTGCCTATTTTTGCCGCCATAAGTGCTGTTGCCATAAATCCCACACGCATAAGTAACTGTTCAATAAATACGCTGTATGCAAGAAACACAATTTCCTTACACGCACGCAGAGCAGGATATACCCTCTTACTTATCACATATCGGATGCTTACAAAAGAACCGACACGCAAAAGCGAAATGAAACTCATAACACAGCCTGCAACCGTACCGAGCACTGTAGCAAGTGCCGCACCGGCGATACCCATTTTCGGGAACCCGAGATTTCCGCCGATTAAAAGATAGTTGAGTATTACATTTGTTATATTGGCAACAAGATTTGTGCGAAGCGTAATTTTAGTGTTTCCCGCACCACGAAGCATAGCATTTATTGCCATATGCAGACCGTTAAACAAGAGACCGCTCATAATTATTCTGAAATATGTAACCGCCCCTTCGTGCGTTTCGGGAGTTGAACCGCAAAACCGCATAATTCCGGGTGCAAAAATCACTGCAAGCGTTCCTACAACTATTGCAAGCAATGGCACTATCGAAAGCACAGTGGCAAGCAGTTCGTTTGCCTCACGTCGCTTTTTCTCACCAAGTCTGCGTGCCGTCAATGCCGAAATCGCTATATTGACAGCAAAAAAAACCGAAAAACATACGAATTTCGGTTGAGTTGTAAGCCCGACCGATGCTACTGCCATAGAACCGAGCGAGCTTACCATAAACGAATCCACCAAACCCACAAACGCACCGAAAAACGATTCAATCATTGCAGGTATTGCCATATTAAGAGCTGTTTTTATCGTTTGTTTATCGTATCTTTTTAACATTTGTTTATCCTCTTATATTCCCGACTTATCAATCAGAATTGCAGATTCTGCACGTGTTATGGGGTTATTGGGACGGATAGTGTTATCCTCAAACCCTTGAATCACGCCAGAATTTGTCAAACTTGCCACCGCAGGCTTTGCCCACTCTGGAACTTGCTCTCTATCTTCAAAACCAAGTTTACTGTCCCCTTTGACACCTAAAATTCTGCCGATTATTGTAAAGCTTTCCGCACGTGTTATTGTGCTTTCGGGGTCAAAATACACAGTTTTTCCGTCATCATCTGAACGTCCCGAAATATATCCAAGCTTTGACATCGCCTTGACATATCCCACCGCCCACGGCTGAATTTTATCCGCATCGGTAAATTCAAGCTCTGCAAAAGCGTAATCTGTTTCTGATATTCCCATCGCCTTTGAAACGAGTGCGGCAAACTGAATACGTGTTATATTACTGTCAGGACGGAAAACATTGACACCGTTTTCATAAAATCCGTTTATAACACCCTCTGCCGCCATTTTTTCAATGGTCTCTTTTGCCCAATGCGATTTTGTATCTTCAAAAGCAGGTTTGGGAATCACACGTATCGGTATTTCTTTTGTCATACCGCCGGCAGTGACACGCACCGCACCGTCACCCGTTCCGTCGTCCTTAACCGATACCGTACCGTCCTCATCCACACTTGCCATTCCTCCAACCGTTTCCCAGCGGAACAAACTCGGATATGCGTTCAGACGGATATTATTCACATACGCTCCGGCTTCGAGCGAGAAGTTTGCCATTCCGCCCTCCGGAACCGTAAGCTCTGACACCACACTGCCCGTTGCCTCATCAAGTATGCGTACCTCATCGGGCGATTCGTACGTTTCAAAATTGAACGTCTTGCTGTATCTCTCGCCTGTTACGTTGACCTTTACACCGCCTGTACCTCTGAATGTTACAAGCCCTGTACCGTCAACAGTTGCCTGTGCATCGCCTTGGTTTTCAGCAGTAAATGTTACGCCCGAAAGACCGTCCATTTTGTAGTTACCTGTATCATAGACCTTTAACGCTTCAAGCTGATAACTTGTTCCGGCAAGGAAATTGTAGTTGTCACTCTTACGCCAGTCGACAAACCATACTATGCCTGTTTTCTTACGCAAATCCTGCAAAAAGAGATAGTTCGCACACTGACGTTCAACACCGTCTGACGGACGGTTTGACACCACAAAATCCTCAAAGCCGGGGAAAATACCGCCAATGGCGGTTGAACCTCCGCCGTCGAGGTTTATCGCATCAACACAGCCAAGCTCCTGCATACGTGATGCGAGTGTTTTTATTGTAATTCCCGTGCTGTAGCCTGTCTGCCTGCCGTCTATTGTATAGAAAATTATATTACCGTTTTCTTTGATTCCCACTGCAGTTCGTGGTGCAGTACCCGCAGCAAAGCCACTGCCTACAGCACCGTTATTAAGGAGTCTTCCACCGATTGATGACATGATATGCTTTGCCTCTGTCCAATCATGGCGTTCTGCACCGTAAACGGAGTTTGCAAATGTAACCTTATCCCCCGGTGCAAGATTTGAAAGCAATTCAAAGAACTGTGCATCACCGTCGGGGTCCATTACGAATACATATTTTCCGTCGGGAATTTTTATTGCACCATCGTATATAAACACCTCATCAACTTTGAGTTTCATTGACGAATTAAGCGATAAATCACCGCTCGTTGCCGAGCATATTACATACAGTGCGTTAAAGTCCGTTTTTGTTGTTGACGAGAAATTACTGTCAAGCATATATACACATTCAAACCCGTCCTGCGGCCACTTATTTACGTACTGGATAGTTATTTTCTTCTCGCCGTGAGTGAGTGTTGCATCAATACCGATTGTATCAATAAATCCCGTACCGTCAGCACGAAAACCCACTGCATCCTGAACACCATTTTCTTTTGATAACAGCTTACCGTCAATAACGGTATATCCCATCGGAATACCCGTTTTTGTCGAGAAATAATCACCGTTAATACCAATTAACGGACGCAGGCTGTTCTTTTCCATATATTCCGACGCCGATGTAATTGTACGCTTGCCATACACGCTCGAACCGTTTACAACTATCGGCACAGCCTCGGAATTTGGCGTGTACTCAACATAGTTCTCCGTCTGGCTTGTGCCTGACTCCGACTTATACACACCGTTTGTATATACAGCACCACCGCCCATATCCGTCTGCCAACCGCCGTTTACACCGCCAAGTATGCTCGCCGATACATTCGACGTTACAGCCACAGATACAACACACACAAGTGCAAAAATTCGTTTAAATTTCATTGTTATAACCTTCTTTCAAGGCTCCCCTGTGCAAGGGGAGCTGCCAAAACGAAGTTTTGACTGAGGGGTTGTCTTGACAATCCTCCCGTCACGCTTCGCGTGCCACCCTCCTTTACACAAGGAGGGCTTTTCTTTACTCTATTATACCACCATAATAAATATAAGTCAACCAAACAAGTTTTGGATTTTTTTAATATATCTATTGTATCTTTCCAAAAAAAATGATATAATAAACGTAATAAAATTTTCAAGGAGAAAAATAATGAGCGAGACTCTTATTGAAAAATACATAAAAGAACACGGCGAATATGTCACCGTGCCAAACGGAACAAGCATGTATCCGATGCTTCGCCACCGCCGTGACAGTGTGCATCTTGTTAGATATGATGGTGAGGGTTTAAAAAAATATGACCTGCCCGTTTACAAACGCCACGACGGAACACAGGTAATGCACCGATGCATCGGCAAAAATGAAGATGGCTACATAATGTGCGGTGACAATCAATGGGTGCGTGAAACACGGATAAAGGACGAGCAGATAATAGCCGTTGTAAAAGGGTTCTATCGTGACGAGAAATATATTCCTGTTACAAATTTGTGGTATAAACTCTACTCACGCATATGGTGCATAAGTCTTCGCTTACGCAAGTATGCACTGATAATAATTCACAAGTTCAACCCGAACGAAAAAATAATTGAAGATTATAAAAAACTATAAAAACAAGCGTGGAATTTTTTCCACGCTTGTTTTGTTGCTACATAAACATAACATAATATATAGGCAAATATGTTATTTTACCCTTATATGCTATTTCACGCTCATTGGATAACACAACTGCTTTTTTTATATTATACGATTCATTTGAAACGAAGTTGTTTAATGCACTATGAACGGTATAATCTTTACCTGATTTCACTTCGATAGGCACAACGGATAACGAGTCATAATCATCTACGAGATAATCAACCTCCCCCTTGTTTCTGTTATCATAATAGTAAAGCTTATGTCCATGTGCTTTTAGTTCAGAAGCAACAACAGATTCATACACTGTACCCAAGTTTATGCTCTTTTCAGAATCCAGAACTGCTCGTATGTTATTCTTATATAAAATGTTTGTAAGAATACCTACGTCATTCAAGTATAACTTTAACAAGTTTTTACCGCTTGACTCTATAAGGGGAAAAACCGGAGTCGAGATTGCTTTAACATCAAGTGCAATACCGGCACTAATCAAATAGTCAAACTCATCTTCATAATCAGAATATCGTTTGCCTTTTATACCCTCAATGTTTTGAATTACAACACGTTTCTTTTTGTTTTCAAGATTAGACGGTATCTGGTCATATATTCTGCGTATTTTAAGCTTTCTCTCACTATCGTACTTCGAAGCATCAGCACCATAGTATCCATAAATTTCACTTTGAATGGTTCTCACATTTACAATGTTTTTATCCTTGATATAACTATTTACTGCATCAGGGAGCCCGCCTACAAGTAAATATTTTTTGAATAAGTCCGTTACTTTTTCATGGGTGCTTTCATCAAGACTTTCCTGCTTTTCAAACTTGCTTTTTAATGCATTTATAGCGTAGGAATTAAAACCCTGACTTATAAGAAACTCTTCAAAGTCAAGCGGATACATACTCTTTCTCTCTATACTTCCAATCGGAATAGATGTTGTTTCATTCATGGTTACACCGAGCAACGAACCACTTGCAATATAATTAAATTTATTGTCATCCTTTAAAAATTTAAGCATCGTAATTAAATGTGGATAGACCTGAATTTCGTCAATGAAAATGAGAGTGTTGTTCTTCTCTTTCATTTTATCTCCTGCAATCATACTGACTTGCAAATAAAAATCATCAACTGTTTTAGCCTTTTCAAACAACTTAGGACCGTCAAAGTCCTGAACCATGTTAATTTCAATATAATTCTCGAACATTGCTTTACCCACATGGCGAATTATATAGGTTTTACCAATTTGCCTTGCACCATCAATTAAAAGCACCTTGTTTGAATCAGAATTGAAATAATCTTCAATATACGCTTGAATTTTTCTGAATAACATAACAGCCTCCGCTTTTCACACTTTTCAATGTATTTTTTGTGTTATTTTATACACTTTTCAATAATAATATACCATACTTTTTTACACTTGTCAATCTGTTTTTACATAAAACAAGCGTGGAAATTATGTTCCACGCTTATTTTTTATATAAAGAGATTAGTATTCAAATACTATATCATCAATGTACCAGATTGATGTGTTTGTTGTTTCAGGAGTAGCTACTGCTGTTTTGTCTGTCATAACAGCTGCATAGCTTGCGATGTAGTCCCATGCACGGTGTGAAACAATACCTACATAATCAAATGATGTCGGAGCACCGCCAGCTACATTGAGATTGATGTTCTTTGAAAGATA
Organism: Candidatus Ornithomonoglobus sp.; assembly: GCA_045649185.1. Classification (GTDB taxonomy): domain Bacteria; phylum Bacillota; class Clostridia; order UBA1381; family UBA1381; genus Ornithomonoglobus. Next base: position 75,960 of record JAZRPM010000006.1, read on the forward strand.
TGTCTTTGTATCTTTTCCGAAGTTACCGCTCAATGTACCTGTAAGCTTTGAACCCGTATATGTGAAATCGAGAGTGTACCACTCATCAGTTCTCATATACTCATCAACTGTCCAGTTCACAGCATTTCCGCTCTTTTCACGGATCTGTCCGTTACCGTTTGCAGAACGTCTGATTCTGATAACGTTATCAACTGCACCACCATCACCGGTACCCATATTTATCTGGATTTCCTGATAACCTGACTCGAAGCTTGAACCGTTGAACTTGAACTTAAGCGAACCTTTAAGTGTTGATACTGTCTCTCCGAGACGTACATAATATCCGCAGTGATACGGTGCTGAACCCAAACCTGCAAATTCAGCAGTATCCTTGTTAAATCTAAACGCCTGGCTTGAATTTGCAGTATTTGCCCAACGTGCACGCTCTGACTTAAGCACCTTGTTACCGTTTTCTGTAACCACGCTCATAGCAGTACCTGTCCACGCCGCGTCAACACCGTCAGCGTTTGAACCATGAACCTTTTCTGCGGCAAGACCCTTAACACCAAGTCCATAAATACCTTGATTATCATCATTGATTCTGGTCAAAACAAAGTTATTAGAATCAAAGTCTATCTTACGAACAGTCTTTTCCGGTGCCGCGAAGTCATAATTGCATGCAGCCATATACGGTGTTGCAGTGTCCATATCAAGAACGAACGACTTTGCTGTAGCATCTAACTCAGCAGGGTCTATCATTGTTCCAACAACATTTGAAAGAGGCTTTACATCAGCGCTTACCATTCTGTTATCGCCATCGTATGTAGCTGTTATAAATCTTGTATTTGTCGGTGCTGCTATTCTTGTAAGAGCTGAGAACTTTACACCGTCAAAGTTTATACCTGTGCCTGCGGTATTTGATACTACACCGTCACCACTTGAATATACCGGTTCCATAGCATAGCCAATACCTGCGTCAAGCTCTACGTTGTCTATGTGCCATACAGACGCACCCGGAGTTGAATCTGTGCCAGTTCCGAAGTTATCAACGTAACGCTCTGAAACGAAAGCAAGACCTGAAATAGCACCCTCAGTTCTTCCCTTCCACTTATCATTAACACCGCCGCTATCTGTACCTGTAATTGATTCTGATGATGAATAGTTTATACCATTTCCTGTCATTTTGAACTGCATCATCTTTGTATCAATGTCATATACGATTGTAGCTGTGTACCATACACCTGTTGTAAGCGGTGTGTGTGCTTCAGATGTATCATACCAGTACTGGTTACTTGCCTGACCGCTCGGATATAAGTATCTCATGTTATCGCCAAGAATACGTATACCTACATACTGACCTTCAGCATCTGTTGAACCCTGCAGACCGATAGTTATACACTGTCCTGCAGCACCACTAAGTTTGAAATCAAACTTAGCCTGAATCTTGCCTTTTGTAAAGGTCTGGCTGTTTGCAAATGTATATGTACTCTTTATGTTCTGTCTTTCAGACGCTGATGTCCAGCCACCTTCACCGTCAGCTTTATTCCAGCTGCCGTTTACGTTACGGATAGTAGCGTTACTTGTGAGTACGCCATCTTTTATACTCTGCACACAACCTGTAACTGAACCGCCCGCTTTCCAGTTAGTGGCATTGCTAAGGTCTGATTCCTGGCTTGCACACTCATAATCTGCAAATACAGTAGCTGTGCATGAAACAACCATAGCAAGAACAGATACTACTGATACGAGCTTTTTGAAAATTGATTTTTTCATTTTCATTTCTCCTTTTTTAATTTTAATCCGACAGTTTGTGCTGATGAGTATTCTTGCATTGTTTTAATCCGTCCGGGATACCGCTCCATCGGGACAAAACCATAACCCACAATTAAGATGCAATCACCTTTATCAGCACGGTGGTTGTGGGATTTACGTTTGAGTTTATACGTTAATTGCAACTGTCGTTTAATTGGATTTTCTATGTATATACATAGAGTTATTGTAATTTTAACAGAAAATTTTTTATAAATCAATAAATTTACAGCATAATTGACAGATTTTCCGAAAATTGATACAGATTTTCCAGTGCAACAAAAAACACCGTTATCACAGTCCATTTCAAAATCATTACAAAATGTCACATCGTGATAGCCGTTCGCACGTTTATTTTTGACTATATAAAAAATTATTGCGGTCATCCGCAAAAATTTTTTGTGCAGATGTTGACTTTTTTCTATGTATTGTGGTATACTAACGATATAACGAAATAAAATCGCGGTTATCCGCAAAAATTTTTCGTGCAGATTGGAGTGTCATTTATGATTATAGAGAGAAAAAAATATCTTGATAAGCTTATTTCAAAAAAAGATAATGGGCTTATTAAAGTTATAACCGGAATAAGAAGATGCGGTAAATCCTTTTTGCTTTTTGAGCTTTATCACGAATATCTGAATTCCGTAGGTGTTAAAGATGATTGCATTATTGAAATAGCACTTGACGAAGCAATCAACGCAAAGTACAAAAACCCATTTGAGCTTGATAAGTATGTTCGGGAAGTTACTCAGAATAAAAGCAAACGATTTTATGTTTTTATTGACGAGGTACAATTAGTATTGGAAATGCAGAATCCTTATGTGGAAGGTGTGGAAGATAAAATAGGCTTTGTTCCTGTTCTTCTCGGACTTATGAAACTCAAGAACATTGATTTGTATGTTACCGGAAGTAATTCAAAAATGCTCTCAACCGATATTCTGACAGAGTTTAAAGACCGAGGTGATGAGGTTAAGGTTAATCCGTTGACCTATAAAGAATTTTACGATGCGTATGAGGGCGACAAGCATAATGCATGGAGGGAATATTTCACCTACGGTGGTATGCCATTCGTATTATCGAAAAACACTCCCGAAGAAAAGAGCAAATATTTAAAAGGATTGTTTACCAAAACCTATATTACTGATGTTATTGAGAGAAATAAAATAAATAACGATAAAGATGTCCTTGAAGATTTATTAAATATTCTTTCTTCTGCGATAGGCTCACTTACAAATCCGAGCAAGCTTTCCAAAACCTTTAAAAGCATAAAAAATGTCAATATCAGTTCTTCGACCATATCAAAATATATTGATTATTTTACCGAAGCTTATATACTGAGCAAAGCAGAGCGATATGATATTAAGGGTAAAAAATATATGGAAACTCCACTTAAATATTACTATACAGATGTAGGGCTTCGCAACGCAAGACTTAACTTCAGGCAGGTGGAAGAAAATCATATTATGGAAAACATCATATACAATGAGCTCATTGCCCGTGAATTTAATGTTGATGTTGGCGTGGTCGAATTTAACCATAAAGACGAAAAAGGCAGAAATGTACGTTCACAGTTAGAAATCGACTTCGTTGTAAACAACGGAAGCAACCGCTGGTATATTCAGTCTGCACTTTCCGTTGCAGATGAAGAAAAAAGGCAGCAGGAAATAAATTCATTAAAACGAGTCCCCGATTCATTTAAGAAAATAGTTGTTGTAAAAGATGACATCATTCCATGGCATGATGAAGACGGTATTTATTATGTCGGAATAGAACAATTTTTACTCGATGAAAACTGTATAAATTTGTAATTCAATTAGCAAAAACACTTCCATCAGGCTTTTCGTCTGATGGAAGTGTTTTTCCTTTTTACTTTAATTCATCAAGCATATCTGCCATTTGGGCAAGGTCTGATGTATCAATATTTTCAATCTTTCCTGCATCTGCTGCTGATGCGATTTCGGGACGTATCGGTAGCTTTGCAACAGTTTTTATGCTGTGCTTTTGGGCAATTTCGTCTATATGACTTTCACCGAAAATTTTATGCTGTTTTCCGCAATCGGGGCACTCGAAATATGACATATTCTCAACTATACCAAGAACAGGTACATTCATTGCATTTGCCATATTGACAGCCTTTTCGACTATCATTCCCACAAGCTCCTGCGGTGATGTTACAACTATAATTCCGTCTATCGGGAGTGATTGGAATACCGTTAACGGTACATCACCTGTGCCCGGTGGCATATCAACAAACATATAATCACAGTATCCCCAAACAACGTCCTGCCAGAACTGCGTAACAACACCCGAAATAACCGGGCCACGCCATAAAACAGGTGTGGTTTCATCCTCAAGCAGGAAGTTTACCGACATAAGCTCTATGCCCGTTTCGGTTTCTATCGGGAAAAGTCCCATTTCGCTTGCCGTCGCCTTGTCCTTTCTTCCGAACATTTTCGGGATTGACGGGCCTGTTATATCAGCATCAAGCACCGATACTTTTTTGCCACGCTGACGCATTGCGACCGACATAAGCGAGGTAACAAGCGATTTCCCTACACCGCCTTTACCGCTTACTACAGCGATAACTTTCTTTATATCCGAGAATGTGTTTGCCGGAACCAAAAAGCTTTCCGGCTCACCGCCACCGCATGATGAGCATCCGCTCTCACCACACGACGAGCATCCGCCCTCTCCACACGATGAGCAACCCTCACCGCATGATGAGCAACCATTCTTCTCTTCTTCTGCCATTTTATTACTTCCTTTCTCACAAAAACGGAAAAGCTTTCCGCGAGAACGCATTTTGAGCCGTTCGCAACGGATAGCTTTTCGTTAAGTCCTGTTTTATCAGTCTGCAATAGCTTTCTTCAATTCTTCTGCTTTGTTGGTTTTTTCCCATTCTACGCCCAAGTCTTCACGTCCCATATGTCCGTAAGCGGCAAGCTGACGGTAGATAGGCTGTCTTAATTTAAGCTCTTCAATAATAGCATACGGTCTTAAATCGAATACCTTTGCTATTGCATCTTCGATTTTTTCTTCCGGTACTGTGTTTGTGCCGAACGTATCAACCATAACCGACACGGGCTTTGCTACGCCGATTGCATATGCAAGCTGTACCTCACAACGCTTTGCAAGACCTGCGGCAACTACGTTTTTAGCCACCCATCTTGATGCATATGCCGCACTTCTGTCAACCTTGGTCGGGTCCTTACCACTAAACGCTCCGCCGCCGTGACGTGCATAACCGCCGTATGTGTCAACGATTATCTTTCTGCCTGTAAGACCGCTGTCGCCGTTAGGTCCGCCGACAACAAATCTGCCTGTCGGGTTTATATAATACTTTGTGTTCCCGTCAATAAGATTTGCCGGAACTGTCGGGAGGATTACCTCACGGATAATGTCCTCACGAAGTTTTTCTATTGCAACATCAGGAGAGTGCTGGCTTGATACTACTACAGTATCAACACGCACAGGTGTGTTGTTCTCGTCATATTCAACAGTTACCTGAGTTTTACCGTCCGGACGCAGGTAGTCTAAAACTCCGTCCTTGCGTATCTCAGTAAGCTTTTTCGCCATTTTGTGCGCAAGTGAAATAGGCATCGGCATAAGTTCAGGTGTTTCGTCACACGCATAGCCGAACATCATTCCCTGGTCACCTGCACCTGTTGCGTTACCACCGTCATTTGCACCGCCCTCACGGTTTTCAAAGCCGTCATTTACACCCTGCGCAATGTCGGGTGACTGCTCATCAATTGAAGTAATAACCGCACATGTGTTGCCGTCAAAGCCGTATTTTGCACGGTCATAGCCGATGTCAAGCACAACCTGTCTTGCAACCTTCGGAAAATCAACATAACAGTTTGTTGTTATCTCTCCCATTATTGAAACAATGCCCGTTGTACACGTTGTTTCACAAGCAACTCTTGCCATCGGGTCATTTTTTATAATCTCATCAAGTATAGCATCTGAAATCTGGTCACAGATTTTATCGGGATGTCCCTCTGTAACTGATTCTGATGTGAAAAATTTTCTGCTCATATCTGTATTCCTTTCTTACGTAGTTCCTATATGCGTTATTTTACTACATCTTCCGCTAAAAGTCAATATCTAAATACAAAACAGTGTCGCTTTAAGACACTGTTTTTTGTATATTTTCTTCTATTATAACAGTCTGCGACTCGCCGTCCCAGTCCACAAGACAATCAAAGCTTTCTGCCACTGCACGAACGGGAACCATCGTTCTGTCGTTTATAAGCTGTGCAGGCACATCCAGTTCTACCGCCTGTGAGTTGACATATAAAACGTTGCTTCCGATGGTAAGCACTACTTTTTTGTCACCTCTTACCGATGTAACAGTCTGCGTTTCACCGTTCCAGTCCACCGTAGCACCCAATGCTTCAAAAATTGCACGGAGCGGAACGAGTGTTCTGTCGTCCTTTATCACCGGCGGTTGGTCAAACTTGATGGGTTTGTCGTTTAGTAACACTGATATACCCCGAGGTATAACGAACGTGCCGTTTTTGTTTGTAAGATTCGTTACATCGACAACATCAAGCCACGCAAGGCACAGCTCCGGATAATGTCCTTCGCCAAGAATATCACTGTTGCCTATCAGTGTCGCAAGCTTGTTTTTACCAAGCATACTTATGAAAAACGGTACAATAACCTCTGCGGTGCTATCCTGCGGGGCCAGCTCCATCTTCTCAAATGTCGCAATCACTGCATCTTTTGCAATTTTTTCCATTACAGCGTTTACAGTAGCTTCCTCTGAGCCGTTAATTGTGTTAACGATATTTGACGGTGTAGCTCTTTTTATTATCTCGTCCTTGAAGATGTTTATAAACTCGGTTGTTCTATTCTCGCCTATTACAGCATCGCCAAAGTACATCAGTTCTTTCTGACCTTTGTCTGCGTACTTTTCAGGGCTTTCGAAAACGTATGCCAATTCATCCGCCGTTGCCTTTAAAAATTCGCCCATGTTTGCATAATAACCCGTATCAGACTCTCTGAGGTTTATTCCGAACGAAAACAGAGATAATGTAAGAACATATTCGTATTCGGCAAACTTCTTGGAATCAGCTGTTATTTTGTAATCATCAGTTACATATTTATTGTATGCTGTTTGCATATTCTTTTCAAGCTCGCTATATTCTTCGTTCGTTTCAGGCGACGGTAAATAATAGGTTTTGCCATACCTGCCATAACCCCATTCTTCCATCGCAACCATAGGAACAAAGTCGTTGCGGTTAACTATATTGAAAATGTTATTGTACAACTTATCGCCCGAAAGATTTCTCGCACAGCCGGGAGTTTCAAAACAATATGTGTACAAATTTTCCGGCTTGAAATTTACCGTTTCGCCAAAAAGTCCGGGTGTTGCATCAAGGTACGCACCCGTAAGATTTGCAACTGCCGCACCACGGCTGTAGCCGGTCAGCCATATTTTAAGATTGCCCGTGATTGAATTGTCCTTAACGTAGTCTTTTACAAACTCCAAAACTGTATCACGTGCAATTCTGAACCCCTCATGAAGCTCACCCTTGCCAACATTGAAATTACCGCTCCATTCTGATTCGTAGTTTCCGCCACGTATGGCTATAGAAAGCATTGTGTAGGTTTCGTTATTGAATGTTACCTTTTTGTTTCCGGCAATTACCCCGATTGAGTCGGTTGACGGCTTTTTGGTGTATTCATCATTCCATGCTATGGATTCATAACCCATAGCGTTCATGAAATTTTCTGCATTTTTGTATTGTTTGCTGTACCCCGAATCGGTATCGCCAAAAGCCGACATCGCAAGCCTTAACGATGTTTTTGCAATTGAATGATTGTATGTGTAGGAATCGTTCACAAAATCGGTTTCATTATACACAAAATCAGCCTTTTCAACAAGCCGTTGTGAGCTCGACGAAAATGTCCCCGAAACCACGCTTGTCTCTGCATTTACCGGGATATATATATTTAATAAAATACTGACTGCTATCAGAATGTTTGTTATTTTTTTCATTAGTTGTTCACTCCTGCGTTTTATGGAATATGTGATATTATATCATATATTCGCATTTAATTCAACATTTAATTTCGGGGCATATCGTCGGTAGCAGGGTTATTGAGCAGTTTTCCGTTTTCGTCAAATCTTGACCCGTGACATGAGCAATCCCACGAATGTTCTTGTTTGTTGTATTTTAATGCGCAGCCTAAGTGCGGACAGCGTGGTGCTGTCGGAGTAAGCAGACCTTTTGCAGACTTTAAAACGTTTACAAAAAGTTGCGGATGAAGCATCGTCCTTGACGGTGAATATACGCTTCTATATTCATTTTCTTTGTCGCAAATCATGTCAGCCAGAATAGATGCCGCCACCATTGATGAGGTCATTCCCCATTTATTGAATCCCGTTGCAACATAAAAATCGGGTGTTGATTTCGAGTATTGACCAATATAAGGAATCGAATCAAGAGTCATGCAGTCCTGGGTTGCCCATTTCTGGAAAATATGGGCGTTGGGATAATATTGTCTGCAGGCTTTTTGGGGTGCGTTCCACCCTTGCCCGTCTTCTCCCGTACGGTGTCCTCCTCCGCCAAGCAATAACACACCGTTATGGTTTCTGAATGACAGTCCGTTCTGTGCCTCGTCCACATACATATTTTCAATGTCGGGAGCGCCTTTTATAGCAGTAACATACGACCTGTGCTGATACATTTTAACGAAATACGAGCCGTGCTTGTTTATGAACGGAAAATGCGTTGTGACAATTATTTTCCTTGCTGTAATTTTCCCTTTATCTGTAACTATTTCGTGTGGTTTTAGCTCGGTTACCTTTGTGTTTTCGTATATTTTCAAGTTTTCTGCAAGCTTCGAAACAAATTTCAATGGGTGAAATTTCGCTTGGTTATCTATTTTCACTGCACCCGAAACAGCGAATGGCAGTTCCGTTTCTGTCATAAATTCAGACTTACAACCTATCTTGTCCAATGCAGATATTTCTTTCTCAATTACGGCTCTGTTGTTCATGGAATAAACCGCCGAGCTGCAGGTTTGAAAGTCACACTCGATTGATTTTGAAAGCTCTTTATATTTTTCCAATGCATTTTTTTGACTTTTATAATATTTTTCTGCCGACTCCGGACCATATTTATTTATAATTTTATCATAAATCAACCCGTGCTGAAACGTGATTTTTGCAGTTGTCGATCCTGTAATTCCACTGCATACCCTATCGGCTTCAACAACCGTACAATCCACACCTGCTTCTTTAAGCATATATGCACACAGAACACCGCACAAGCCACCACCAATAATTAAAACGTCTGTTTTAATATCACCTGCTAACTGTTCAAATTTCTGCATTTTGAAGTTATCATACCATATCGACTTCATAAAATCACCTCATATGTTATTATAACAATTTTGAGTAAAAAAATGTGTTTTATATTTGTGAATAACATATTTAAAATTGCAAAAAATAAAGAAAATTACAATTGGAGGTAAAATTTATGTTCAAACATGAAAAATTGCTTTTTCATCCGGTAGAGGTAGAAAGACCAAACCCTCAATATGCTGTATTGCTTCAAGAGCAACTTGGCGGCGGAAACGGTGAACTTAAAGCAGCTATGCAGTATATGTCACAGAGTTTTCGTATAAAGGACCCTGAAATCAAGGATTTATTTCTTGATATAGCTGCAGAAGAACTTGGTCATATGGAAATGGTTGCACAAACCATTAATTTACTGAATGGTCATGATGTAGATGCAACAAAGGTACAGGCAGGCGAAGTTCAGTCACATGTCATTTTAGGTTTGAATCCCGGACTTATAAATGCATCTGGTTACTCCTGGACTGCTGATTATGTCACGGTAACCGGAGATTTGTGCGCTGATATCTTAAGTAATATTGCATCTGAACAGCGAGCAAAAGTAGTTTACGAATATTTGTATCGCCAGATAGATGATAAAAAGGTAAAAGAAACTATTGATTTTCTTCTTAACCGTGAAGAAGCTCATAATCAGATGTTCCGTGATGCATTTAACAAAGTACAAAACAGCGGTTCTAACAGAGATTTTGGTACTACAAGGGCGGCAAAAATGTATTTTTCAATGTCAGATCCGGGACCAAATGCATTTGCAAGTAATGAAACTACCGCACCAGAATTTAGTAAATAATCTAAAATTCATTACTTGAATGTATGGAAATGGTGCTTGTGTTGGATTTTCAAAGGTCAATTCCAACGGTATAGCAACATTACCGACATCGGTTGTCAGTTATGAAACTTGCGATGTTAGGATAGTCTTCATCCAATATAACTGGGCAGCGGCTCGTGCTCTGCGAGCACTCCCTGCATAAGTTCGGGGCGCAAATCAGCCTTCGTTTCTCTCGGCTTCTTTGACCCTCACTTGTCGAACGTGTATTCTCACTTGGAATTACAAGAGCCACAAAAAAGGACACCATTTGGTGTCCTTTTCGTG
>JAZRPM010000007.1:0-11732 GCA_045649185.1 Candidatus Ornithomonoglobus sp.
ATTGAAGACAAAATGAATAATTTATTTATATAAAATATACTATATTTGGATATTTGAAACGAAATATCATAAATGTTGGTACAATATGTTGACAAATATAGGCTATGATGATATGATATATGGTGTTAGAAGAAGGTAAACATCCATAGAGAAAGGGGCAGGAAGTAGGATGAGAAGGGATATGGCACACGAATGGCAAGGCTTTGTGCCCGGCGCATGGTGTGATGATATAAATGTCAGAGATTTTATTCTTAATAACTATACACAGTACGATGGTGATGAGGAGTTCCTCGCGCCGCCGACCGAGGCTACAAAGAAATTGTGGTCAATGGTAACCGAGCTTTCCCAAAAGGAACGTGAGGCAGGCGGAGTGCTTGATATGGACACGGATATCGTGTCGACTATCACGTCACATAAGGCAGGATATCTGGACAAGTCGTTGGAGAAGATTGTAGGATTTCAGACGGATAAGCCGTTTAAGCGCTCACTTCAGCCTTTTGGCGGAATAAGAATGGCACAGAATGCTTGTAAGGAAAATGGCTATGAGGTTGACCCTGATATAGTAGAAATATTTACAAAATACAGAAAGACTCATAATCAGGGAGTTTTTGATGTTTACACACCTGAAATGAGACTTGCGAGAAAGTCAGCAATTATTACCGGACTGCCCGATGCTTACGGCAGAGGCAGAATTATCGGAGATTACCGCCGAGTTGCACTCTACGGTGTAGACAGACTTATCGAGGATAAAAAGCATCAGCTTGATACCTCTCTTGTCAGAATGACAGCTGATAATATGAGACTTCGTGAGGAGTTGACAGAGCAGCTTCGTGCATTGGAAGAGCTTTGTGAGCTTGGCAGAATTTACGGATATGACATCTCCCGCCCTGCCAAAAACGCAAAAGAGGCAATTCAGTGGCTCTATTTTGGCTACCTTGCAGCAGTCAAGGAGCAAAACGGTGCAGCGATGAGTCTTGGCAGAACGTCTACATTCCTCGATATTTATATCGAACGTGACCTTAAAAACGGCGTTATAACCGAACAGGAGGCACAGGAGTATATCGACCACTTTATAATGAAATTAAGACTTGTAAAGTTTGCAAGAACTCCCGAATATAACGAGCTCTTCTCGGGCGATCCCACTTGGGTAACTGAGTCAATTGCGGGTGTGGGAATAGACGGCAGACCGCTTGTTACCAAAAGTTCGTTCAGATACCTGCACACTCTTGACAATCTCGGTACAGCGCCCGAGCCTAATATGACAGTGCTTTGGTCGGTTAATCTGCCGAGAAAGTTTAAGGAATACTGTGCTAAGATGTCTATTAAGACATCATCTATCCAGTACGAGAATGACGACCTTATGCGTGTAACTCACGGCGATGACTATGCAATTGCCTGCTGTGTATCATCTATGAGAGTCGGAAAGGAAATGCAGTTTTTCGGTGCAAGAGCAAATCTTGCAAAGTGTCTCTTGTACGCAATAAACGGTGGTGTGGATGAAAGACTGAAAATTCAGGTAGGTCCTAAATATCGTGCGGTTGAGGGTGAATACCTCGACTTTGACGATGTTATGGAAAAGTACGATTCAATGATGGAGTGGCTTGCAGGTCTTTATGTAAATACATTAAATGTTATCCATTATATGCACGACAAATATGCCTATGAGCGTATACAGATGGCTCTTCACGACCGTGATGTAAAGAGATATTTCGCAACAGGTATTGCAGGCTTGTCTGTAGTTGCAGACTCTTTAAGTGCGATAAAGTATGCAAAGGTAAAATGTATCCGTGACGAAAACGGAATCGTTGTAGACTATGATGTAGAGGGCGATTTTCCCAAATACGGCAACAATGATGACAGGGTGGACGAGCTTGCGGTAAATATTGTTGAGCGTTTTATGGACAAGATACGTAAGCATCACACATACCGTAACGGAGTTCCGACTATGTCGATTTTGACTATAACATCAAACGTTGTTTACGGAAAGAAAACGGGTAATACTCCCGACGGAAGAAAGGCTGGGATTCCTCTTGCACCCGGCGCAAACCCAATGCACGGCCGTGACACTAACGGCGCAGTTGCATCGCTTGCGTCTGTGGCAAAGCTCCCGTTCGACGATGCACAAGACGGTATTTCCAACACATTCTCTATTATTCCGGGTGCACTCGGTAAGGATGACGAGATGTTTGCAGGCGAATTGGATTTGGATAAACTTAAAGGACAGAACTGATATGAAACCAGATTATGAAAAGCTTGTCGATATGATTGATAACTGCGTCAAGAAGGGCAGTTCTCATATCAACGTGAAGACAGGTGACAGCAGTAGTGTAAAGGATTGTACTGCAGCTTGCTGCGAAGGCGGTGCGTGCAGCGTTCCCACTCTGCACAAGGATATTGATTGATAAGAAAGGGTGATTTTATGGCAACTCAACAGGTGGATAACCTCGTTACATTGCTTGACGGATATGCAAAACAGGGCGGGCATCATTTGAATGTTAATGTTTTTACAAGGGAAACTCTTTTAGATGCTCAAAAACACCCCGAAAAGTATCCCCAGCTTACAGTACGTGTGTCCGGTTATGCGGTAAACTTTATTAAGCTTACCAAAGAACAGCAGGACGACGTTATTTCAAGAACATTCCACGCAAATATATGATATCTGGCGGCACGGTTTTCCGTGCCGCTTTGCACTATATTATAAAAACCGATTGAAAAAATTGACAATCTGTTGTATAATACATATAAGATAAATAAGGAGGAGTCAACCATGGGTTATAAAGATAATTACGAAAGATGGCTTAATCGCCCCGAGCTTAGTGAAGACGAGAAAGCTGAGCTTATGGCGATTTCGGGCGACGAAAAGGAAATAGAGGAACGCTTCTATCGTGAGCTTGAGTTCGGAACGGCAGGTATGCGTGGAATACTCGGTATGGGTACCAACAGAATAAATATTTACAATGTCCGTCAGGCAAGTACGGGTGTTGCAGAATATGTAAAGGCTGAGGGCGAGTCTGCTAAAAAGGCGGGAGTCTTAATCGGCTATGATACCAGAAACTTCTCACGTACCTTTGCGGAGGAAACGGCAAGAGTTCTTTGTGCTCATGGTATCAGAACATACCTTTTCCCGAAGGTGCATTCTGTTCCCGAGGTGTCCTTTGGTATCAGAGAGTTGGGCTGTGCAGCAGGAGTAATGATTACTGCAAGCCATAACCCAAAGGAATACAACGGCTATAAGGTTTACGGTCCTGACGGCGGACAGCTGCCGCCTGATGCTACTAAAACTGTTGTAGACGTTATCGCTGATTGTGATGTGTTTGACGGTATTAAAACGGTTACGCTTGACGAAGCCTTTGAATCGGGACTCCTTACATATACCGGCGAAGACTTAGATGAAAAGTTTATCAATACAGTTATGAAACAGCAGATTAAGCCTGATGCAGTCCATCAGGTTGCCGATACAATGAAATTGGTTTATACACCATTCCATGGTACAGGTTCAAGACCGATAAAAGAGGTCTTAAAGCGTATCGGCTTTAAGAATGTTATTGTTGTTTCTGAGCAGGATACCGAGGACGGCAATTTCCCGACTGTAAAGTCACCTAACCCCGAAAATAAAGAGGGCTTTACCAGAGCTATTGAGCTTGCAAAGGAAAACGACGTTGACCTCATAATCGGTACAGACCCCGATTGCGACAGAGTGGGAATAGTAGTGCGTGATGCAGAGGGCGAGTACAGAACTCTCACGGGAAACCAGACGGGTGCACTTTTGGTCGAGTATATTTTGCGTGCAAAAGAAGAGAATGGCACACTTCCCGAAAACGGTGTTGTTATAAAAACAATCGTTACTACCGAGCTTGCGGCTGCAATTGCCAAGGCATATAATACAGAAATAATGAACGTACTGACAGGCTTTAAGTACATTGGCGAAAAGATGACAGCATTTGCCGAGACTGGCTCACATACATACCTTATCGGCTTCGAGGAAAGCTATGGATACTTAGTAGGCACTCACGCACGTGATAAAGACGGCGTTGTTGCAACAATGCTGATTGCGGAGATGGCGGCTTATTACAAGACAAAGGGAATGTCACCTTATGAGGCATTGCAGAATATTTATAAGAAGTACGGTTATTTTGCAGAACGTACAATTTCGATTACAATGCCCGGCAAAGACGGTATGGAGAAGATGGCACAGTTGCTTTCAGACCTCAGGAAAAAGCCGATTGTAAAGGTAAGTGATATGGACGTTGTATCTGTTACCGATTATCAAAATGATGATACCGGACTTCCTAAATCGGATGTACTAAGCTATCGCTTGTCAGACGGCAAAACATATTTTATAATAAGACCGTCAGGCACAGAACCGAAAATCAAGATTTATCTTGGAACAGCAGGTGACGACTACGAAAGTGCAGAGGGTGTAATAGACACTGTTCTTGCAGATGTAAAAGCACAATTAGGATTATAAAAAATAACCCTTGGTCTGGAAACCAAGGGTTATTTTATGTTATAGGCTATATCAATCGATAGTATCTACTTCCCATTTTATTATCGTACCGTCATCAGCCTTGATGTCTGCGTCATACTCTGTAGTTCCTTTGGAAAATTCTATCTCATAATGCCACACGCCACCATCTCTGTCCAGCTCAACTCTGTCAAATCTGACACCGTCGGCTGTTATGCCTGCTTTTTCAAGAGCAATCTGTTTGGCTCTTTCTTCGCCGATGAAGCTTGATGTGTCAACGGAGGCACAACTTGCCATAACAGCAATTGATAAAAGTAAAACAATAATAGTCAATAATACTTTTTTCATAATACACATCTCCTTTTAAGCTGTTTTATAATATTATGCAGCGTTATGACAATTAAATACAAGTTAACATCTGATTATCGAGATAAATTAACCAAAATATCTCTTCAAAAGACCCTCTAAACTTTTCCCGTGACGAGATGGGGCGTCGTTCGCGTCAAATTTATTTCATTCTTTTTATATGTAGAAGCCTTTACTCCATACCGACTATAAAAACATAATTGGTGGTAGCACTTCCTCCAATGTTTAGCATCATACCGTTTTTGGCGCCAGAAACCTGATATTTACCCGCTGTTCCGGTAACTTGTCTATAAAGGTCCAGGAACATTCTTGCACCTGATGCACCAACAGGATGTCCGCAACCAATCAAACCCCCTGAAGGGTTAATGGGTTTTTTGCCACCATATAAAATCAGACCGGACTCTACTGCCTCGTATTCTTTTCCGGGCTGCGATAGTCCAAATGCTGAAATCGCTGCGTACTCGCTGGATGTGAAACAGTCGTGTGTCTCAAACACATCGATATCATCAACAGTCAAGCCGCTTCTGCGGTATGCATCAAGACACGCCTGTCTTGTCCAAGGGAGGATGAATTCCGAATCTGCACTTTCTGCTATTTTCGAATCGAAAAGCATTGGAGCAACCCTGTGACCATATCCTTTGACGATTGGTTTGTTCAGTTTATGTTCCCTCACATAATTTTCTGATGCGATAACAACAACGGCGGCGCCATCTGTAACCTGTGAGCAATCAGAAACTGCGAGTTTTCTGCCAACCAGTGGATTGGTTTCTGTTCCTCGCATCCTTGCTTGTTCATAACTCATAAACCATTTCCTTGTCTGCGCCATCGGATTACGCTTTGCGTTAGCATAATTATTCGCAGAAATTTTTGCCAGTGCATCAAAGAAACGATCTTCGTCAACATCATATTTTTTCAAAATCTCATCTGCCAGTCGACCAAAAAGTTGAGGGAAGGGAAAATCAATTCCTTCTCCTTCTTTTTCATAATAAGCCGCCCGTCCAAGAATATCGCCGCCGATCTTCGAATCAACTGTTTTCATCAACTCCCAACCGACAACAATAGCAACATCATAATCGCCGTTTTGTACCTTGGTTATAGCTGCATCCAATGCAACAGAACTGGATGCACAGGCCGCCTCGTATCTGGCTGAGGGAACACCGTAAAACGCGGGGTTAACTTCAGTTAAAAATGCACCTAAATGTCCCTGACTGATATACTGCTCTGCTATGAAATTTCCGACGAAACACGCCACACGATTCTCTTTGTTTAACGAGATAACATCGTCAAAAGTGATTCCCACATTCTCCAATCCATT
Organism: Candidatus Ornithomonoglobus sp.; assembly: GCA_045649185.1. Classification (GTDB taxonomy): domain Bacteria; phylum Bacillota; class Clostridia; order UBA1381; family UBA1381; genus Ornithomonoglobus. Next base: position 6,147 of record JAZRPM010000007.1, read on the forward strand.
CGCAATCACTTCTTTCATCAAAGCGATGAGATTCTTTCCTTCTTTTGTCCAATTACGTTCAAAATCTGTCTGTGCTCCACCTAAAACATATGTTTTTATCATAATTTTCTCCTTATTACAATGACTTGAAGTACGGACGATAGTCGTATTTCGATTGTGAGATTTTTGATAGTAATATATCCACATCAACCTGCGCTAATAAGTCAGCAGGAAGTCTGTCCTTTATTAAGACACTGATATCTGTCACTGTTGAAAATGCATCTATCATTGCCATAGGCGGACACCAATTAAATCCTGTAGCCATCGCAGCGTCAGCTGCATTGATATCATACGCTACGTTTTCGGCAGTAACTAATGAATACACTATATAATTCAACAGGAATTGCAGACATATCTCGGCCTCTATTGAATGGTTGTTTATAAGAGTATCAAAAGCACGTGTGTAGTTTCCTACTTTGATATTCTTTTTCATTTCTTCTGCAAATGGGAAAACATAATTGATTTTTTCTCGGTATTCTCCGGTATTGATATCATATACCTCAATACTTTTTCCCCCATTGGAATTGCGTTTTGATTTATAAAGTCCTTCGCCTGACTTGCGGCCTAATTTGCCTGCATTAATCAGCTCCTGGGCAAAAGGTGGCAAAACAAAATCATCATGTGCATAGTCATTAGTGTTGTTATATACATTATCAACAATGGCTTTATGTACATCCAAACCAACAAAATCTGCTGTAACAAGAGGAGACATTGCACGTCCGGTAAAAGAACCGATAATAGCATCAACATAATCAATGCCACCATTTTCTTTATAGGTTTCTGCGCATTGCATCGCCGAATTGATAAACTGAAATCCTATTCTGTTTGCCAAAAAGGCAGGTTTGTCTTTTATTTCAACTACTGTTCTGAGTAATGTGTTTTCCAGATATGATTTTAATGACTTCAGCAAGTTAAAATCAGTGTATTTTGTTGTAACCAACTCGCACAGCGGCATATTGTACGGAGGATTAAACATATGCACGCCAAAATATCTGCCACGCATATTTTCGGGAAGGCACTCGGAAAGGTTTGTTATAGACAAACCTGATGTTCCGGAGCAGACAATCGCATCAGAGCGAATTGATTTTGCTATTTTGTTCATGATGTCAATTTTGATATCAATGTTTTCAGCTACACTTTCAAAAACAATATCGGATTTTTCAATACACTCGGAAAGGGCAGAGTAATCCGCTGCAACCAGATTGCTGTATATACTTCCGGCGCGTACTGATTTTACCGCTTTTTCCAGTGCCTTTTCGGATTTTTCAAGGTCTCTGCTGATCATATAAACCTTAGCATTGCCAAATGCTGCAAAAATCGCAGATATATTGGAACCCATTGTACCATTTGCTCCAACTACTGTTACTGTTTTTATGTTCATAATATCCCTCACTCAAAAAAATTTTATTGGGGTAGCAGGACAACCTACGGCTGTGCATTTTTCGGGTATGTCCTTTACGACAACAGAACCTGCTCCGACAATCGACTCTGAGCCAATTTTCTTTCCCTGAATAATTTGTGTTCCAGTACCTAACTCGGACAATTCCATTATTTGAGTATTTCCGGAAATATTCACACTAGGATATACAGTTACAAAATTATGTATAACCACATCATGACCAACTGTACAATCCAAATTTATAATCACGTGACTGCCAATCTCTATATTAACTGTTAGAATTGAGTGTGCACATATAATGGATCCTTCGCCTACAGAAACCAAATTCGAACTCTCCACCGAAGGATCTATCAAAGTTGCGTATTTTACATCTTTTAATGTGGAATTTATTTTGTCAATAATTTTTCGTCTTGTTTTGGATGCGCCTATTGCACATACAATGTATGTGTCGGGATAATTTGACAGACACTCACAAGTGCCAAGGACTGGATATGAATTAACATTTGTTCCGAGAATGCTTTCGTTATCATCAACAAAACCCAGCAAGTTCCATGTAGGATTTTTTGCGTTGATACGCTCGACTAACCAGGCAACTTCTCTGCCAAACCCGCCGACGCCGACAATTATTAAGTTTTTCATCTTCATTAAAGCCTCTCTTTATTTCGCTAAGATATTGTTATCTCTATACAAAATATTATCATATACATGCATTACAGTCAACACAAAATTGCTTTTTTTCTATTAAAATTTAGTATTCTAAAAAGCAAGGGTTACCCTATGGACAACCCTTGCAAAAACAATGTTATATTCTTAACCAAAATATCTCTTCAAAAGACCCTCAAGACCTCTACCGTGCCTTGCTTCGTCACGAGCCATCTCGTGAACGGTATCGTGGATGGCATCAAGGCCGTTCTTTTTAGCGCAAAGAGCAAGGTCGAATTTACCCTGAGTTGCGCCATATTCGCAGTCAACTCTCCATCTGAGGTTGTCTTTTGTTGTAGTTTTCATATTCGGCTCCAAATCCTCGCCTAAAAGCTCTGCAAACTTAGCTGCGTGCTCAGCCTCTTCAAAAGCAGCCTTCTCCCAGTAAAGACCGATTTCCGGATAGCCTTCTCTGTGAGCAATTCTTGCCATACAAAGATACATTCCAACCTCGGCACATTCGCCGTTAAAGTTTGCCATAAGCTGGTCGAAGATAAATTTCTTGTCTTCATCGCTGATGTCGGGATTGTTCTTTACAGTCTTAGCGTAAACGCCGTACTCGTGCTCTGCTGCCAAAGCTGCACCTTCTTGCATAACTGTGAACTTAGCGCCCGGAACACCGCACATAGGACATTTTTCGGGTGCTGCATCACCCTCGTGAACATAACCGCAAACAGGACATACATACTTTTTCATAATTTTTTCCTCCCAAATTAAATATAATTTTTTATGAGCATAGCTCGTTTTGACAATTTTTGCATTTGCCGAAAAATACTAGCTGATGGTGTTCGGAAGAGAATCCGTCGGGGAGTACATCGTCAAATTGCATTGGCGGCATATCAAGGTCGATAACCCTTCTGCAATTACCGCAGAAGAAATGGTAATGGTCGCTTGTGTCTGCATCGTAGTGCTCGAAGCCGTCGCCGACATCAATCCTGATAACCAACCCCTGCTGCTCAAAGAGCTTTAAGTTCCGATAGATTGTCGCCAGACCTATATTCGGAAAATCCCTTTTAAGCTCGGAGTAAAGCCAATCGGCAGTCGGATGCAGCTTCGTTGACTTAAGAAGAGCCAAAATCGCCTCTCTTTGCCTGGAGTGCCGTGATTGATTTAACATCACATCACCTCCTCTGTTGATGTAAATGATAATCATTATCATTTATGTTTTAATTATAACACATAAATTTGATTTGTCAATACTTTTTTTGAAAAAAATTTCATAAATATTTTTTTATAAAAAAATGGTCACAATTTCTAAAATAATTGTAGTAAATTACGTTTTTTGTCTGTAACTATTGCATATTGGAAAATTTGTGGTATAATTAACAATGTAGATTTATGCAAACGGGCAAGAGCCTGTTATGTAAATAATGAAAGGAGAAATTTGAATGAAATATTCAAGCGAAGTCGAAGCAATGTGTCCGCTTAAAAAGGGCGCATATCACGGTCCGGCTCCCATTCCTCAGGAGGGAAAATGGACACAGGCAAAGGTTATCAGCGATATATCCGGTCTTACACACGGTATCGGCTGGTGTGCACCGCAGCAGGGTACCTGTAAGCTTACTCTTAATGTTAAGGAAGGCGTTATTCAGGAGGCTCTTGTTGAGACAGTTGGATGCTCAGGTATGACACACTCAGCTGCTATGGCTGCAGAGATACTAATTGGCAAAACACTTTTGGAGGCGCTTAATACAGACCTCGTTTGTGATGCTATAAACACAGCTATGAGAGAGCTGTTTTTGCAGATTGTATACGGACGTACACAGACTGCATTCTCAGAGGATGGTCTGCCCATCGGTGCAGGTCTTGAAGACCTTGGTAATGGCCTTCGTTCACAGGTTGGTACTACATACGCAACTCTTGAAAAGGGCCCCCGCTACCTCGAGCTTGCTGAGGGTTATATCACCAAGATTGCTGTTGACGATAATGACGAGATTATCGGTTACAAGTTCGTTCACCTCGGCAAGATGATGGAAATGATTGCTAAGGGTATGGACGCTAATGAGGCGCTTGAAAAGGCAAGCGGTCAGTACGGTAGGGTTGACGATGCTGCAAAGCTCTTAGACCCCAGACACGAATAAGGAGGTAACGTATAATGGCACTGTTTGAGAGTTATGAAAGAAGAATAGACCAAATAAATGCTGAGCTTGCAAAGCACGGTATCTCCTCAATCGAAGAGGCTAAGAAAATCTGTGATGACGCAGGTGTTGACGCATATAATATCGTAAAGGGCATTCAGCCGATTTGCTTCGAGAATGCTTGCTGGGCTTATATTGTAGGTGCAGCTATCGCTATTAAGGAAAACTGCAAGAAGGCTGCTGATGCTGCCGAGAAGATTGGCTTGGGACTTCAGTCCTTCTGTATCCCCGGCTCTGTTGCCGATGACAGAAAGGTTGGTATCGGCCACGGTAACTTGGGAGCAATGCTCCTTCGTGAAGAGACAAAGTGCTTTGCATTCCTTGCAGGACACGAGTCATTTGCTGCTGCAGAGGGCGCTATCGGTCTTGCACGTTCAGCTAACAAGGCAAGAAAAGAAGACCTCAGAGTTATCCTTAACGGTCTTGGTAAGGACGCTGCTCAGATTATTTCAAGAATTAACGGCTTTACCTATGTTCAGACACAGTTTGACTATGCAACAGGTAAGGTTTCAGTAGTTAAGGAAACAGCTTACTCCAAGGGCGAGAGAGCAAAGGTTCGTTGCTATGGCGCTGACGATGTTCGTGAGGGTGTTGCTATAATGCACCTTGAGGGCGTTGACGTTTCTATCACAGGTAACTCAACCAACCCGACACGTTTCCAGCATCCTGTTGCAGGTACGTACAAGAAGGAATGTATCGAGCAGGGTAAGAAGTACTTCTCAGTTGCATCGGGCGGCGGTACAGGACGTACACTTCACCCCGATAATATGGCTGCAGGCCCCGCTTCCTACGGTATGACAGATACAATGGGAAGAATGCACTCTGACGCTCAGTTTGCAGGCTCATCTTCAGTTCCTGCTCACGTTGAGATGATGGGACTTATAGGTGCAGGTAACAACCCGATGGTTGGTATGACTGTTGCTATAGCAGTTGCAGTTGAAGAAGCACTCAATAAATAATGACACTTTTTTGCTAGAAACGCTTAATGAATTAAGCTACAAACAAAAGCGACCTCTCGGAGTACATTTGTACGCCGTCGGGTCGCTTTAGTTTGTTCTGCATCAAAAATTGTGCATTATTTCGACATAATATGACACATTATTTAATGAAAATTTTATGATGTGTCTATTTTTATGTTGATTTAAGGGGTTTGCTGTGTTATAACGTAATCACCACATATTTCACATTATGTTTTTTTTGTTCCTTGATATTCAAATGAAGTGAACCCCAAAGTTTAGACAAAATTAAATATTAACTTGCTTGTGAATGAGTTCGGTATTGCGCTGGACTCATTTCTTTTAGCTTCAT
>JAZRPM010000008.1:0-73862 GCA_045649185.1 Candidatus Ornithomonoglobus sp.
TGACGATATCACGCCTTCATCTGAATCTTCATATACCTTATCATAGTATGCCATCGCGCGCCCGCGATAGATAATGGAGCGGCATGGCATAAAAGACGTTTACCAGCTGTAGTGAGCGAACGCCTTGTTAGCCTCAGCCATCTTATGAGTGTCTTCTCTCTTCTTAACTGAGTTACCAGCACCGTTGATAGCGTCCATGATTTCGTTTGCAAGTCTTTCCTTCATGGTCTTCTCATTTCTTTCTCTTGAGTAGCGTGTGAGCCATCTTAATCCCAATGTCTGACGTCTCTCCGGACGAACCTCCATCGGTACCTGATATGTGGCACCACCTACACGTCTTGCCTTAACTTCGAGAACCGGCATAATGTTATCCATTGCTTCCTTGAATGCTTCAAGTGCATCTTTTCCGGTCTTCTCTGCTACGATTGCGAATGCATCGTATACAATCTTCTGTGCAACGCCCTTCTTACCGTCAAGCATTATGTTGTTGATAAGCTTTGTAACGATAACGTCGTTATAAATCGGATCTGGCAAAACTTCTCTTTTTGCTGTAAAACCTCTTCTTGGCACTTTTCTTCCCTCCTTCATAGTATGTGCGGATTGTGTCCGCTTTCATGAATATCACAGGTACTCTGAACTTATTCTTTCAAAATTCCGTATTCGTGCAGTCGAATATATTATAAAATAACTCGTTTATGCACTATGTGATATAAAACTTGTTTTAAGACGCAAAATTATTTTGCAGCCTTAGGCTTCTTTGCACCATACTTACTTCTTGACTGCAAACGGCCGTTTACGCCCTGTGTGTCAAGTGTACCTCTGATGATGTGGTATCTTGTACCCGGAAGATCACGTACACGTCCTCCTCTGATAAGAACAACGCTGTGTTCCTGAAGGTTGTGTCCGATACCCGGAATATAAGCTGTTACTTCTATACCGTTTGTAAGACGAACTCTGGCAATCTTTCTCAAAGCTGAGTTAGGCTTCTTAGGTGTAGCAGTTCTTACAGCTGTACATACGCCACGCTTCTGCGGCGATGCTTTATCCGTAGTCTTCTTCTTTAAAGAGTTCAAGCTCTTGTTTAGCGCAGGAGCTGTTGACTTCTTTACTGCTGTCTTTCTTCCGTTTTTAACCAACTGATTAAATGTAGGCATTCTCGAGTTACTCCTTTCTTATATTTATGCGGTTTGCACTGCGCACGCGGCTTTTACATCAATTCCGCACATCTTGCCAAGCTCTGCACGTGTTTGTACATACGCTATCTCCACACCGCACTCGTTTGCAAGTGCGATTATCGGTGAGATGATTTCGTAATCACTGTCAGAGGCGATAAATACTTTTGTTGCTTTTCCCGCCTTTACAGCATTCTTAACCTGCTTTGCGCCGATTATATACTGCTTGTTCGATAAAGCGTCAGACATATTTTCGTCTCCTTTCAATGTGATGTTTCAGTCACGACACGGCAACCTATAACATTTTACAATACTTTATTTGAAATGTCAAGTACTTTTTTCACTTTTTGAATGCCCTATAAATGCCGATTTTACGGCGTTTTTGAGGGTTTTATTTGTGTATTATTACCTAATAAAAAGCGAACACACATTACCTTGTGTTTTTTCAGTTTTTAAAACACATAATATAGTATATTGCCCTAAAATTAAATTTTAATAAAACATAAAAAGATGTGAAATAATAAGCTTGAAACAGTAGTTTCATATAAAGAATATGGAGGAATATCATGAAAAATCTAAGATTAGCCCTTGCAGGTGCATTGTGTGTTATGATGCTTACAGGCTGCGGTGCAGATGAAAACCACGAAAATACAACAGCAACGCACACTCCTGAAGCAACAAGCCCGACAAGTACTCAAAATAACAAGGACGATAATTCAATGCGTGACGATGCCGGAAATATAATGGACGATGCCGGTGATGCGGTAGATAACGCCGGCGAAGCCGTTGGCGATACCGTAAAAGACGTAGGCGACGCAATGAAGAACTAACGAAAAATGACGGGTGACCCCGTCATTTTTTTAGGTTAATAACATACAACTCTTTCCTTTTAGCATATTCATAAGCTATCTTTGTTCCGCTTTTTGTTTTTGCCGGAGAATAATTTTCATCATAATAAACTATGCAGTATTTACTTTTTTTTATCATTTCATAATTTCTTTCAATATATGAAGCTTTTCCGGCTCGTATTATTTTATCTGGAAAATAAGTATATTCATAGTCTTGCAACAGATAATTTTTATATTCCTCATTTATATGCGGATATTCTGCCCTTACATATATTCTTTCTATATCAGCATATTTATCTTTAAGTTCTGAAACTACCTTGTGACACAAATCATCAAATTCACTTTTACTCCCAAAGAGAAAAGTTTTTATATTCTTTTTGGTTATTAAATTTTCTATTTCATATCGCAAATTCTCAACCAATTGTTCTGTTATAACTATTTTCCGATGTCCGAAGAAACAACACGTATTTTTTCTGTCCATAAACCCACCGCCATAATAAATTATAGATATACAGTATATCTATTTAAAACATTATATCATATATTTTTGATAAAATAAATACATAATATATTTATTTTGGAGTGATTTTATGGCTATTAAGAGCGTATCAATAAGAATTGAAGAAGAAATGTTAGAAAAAATCGGATATGTTGCCGACTATGAAGGAAGAAGTGTTAATAGTCACGTTCTTGTTTTGATAAGAGAAAACATCAAGGCTTTCGAGGAAGAAAACGGAGCAATTGAGGGAAATATAAATCCTGATGTAAATGTTAAACCTTCAAGAAAATAAAAATGATGGTGTAATGCACCGTCATTTTTTTATTTCACTTTCTGCCTTATATCCTCGCCAAAGAATACGATTACGTTAAAGCTTTCAATCAGGCGTGATGAAAAACGCTTTGTGTATTTCTTTTCCATTCCGGCGAAGTTTAAGTTGGTATTTATAATTACCTTTTTATTGTTCATAATACGCTCATTTATGAGTTCAAGTATATATGCGGCATTGTTTTTGCCGTCAGGCTCGGTGCCGAGGTCGTCGATTACGAGCATATCGCAGTCATAAAGCTCTTTTACACTTTCCTCGTTACGTCCAAACTTTTCATCCTCCAGCAATCTGAAAAGCTTTGATGCACGAATATACAAAACAGTAAATCCGTTGTCTATGAGCTTCTTTGCAATACAGCTTGACATAAACGTTTTTCCAAGTCCCGTATCACCATAGAAGCAAAGGCTCTTTTTCGCCAATGCGAAATTATCGGCGTACTTTTCACAGAACGGCTTAATTTCCTCCATCTGCTTTCGTGGGGTTTTGCCATACTTTTCATAGACCTTATCACTGTAATAGTCCATATTAAACTTTTCAAAATTCTGTGTCTTGAAAAGCTCCTGCATTCTTGACTGCTCATACATACAGTCAAGCACACGCTGATTGAAGCACACACATCTACCCTCGCCCTCGACATAGCCTGTGTCCTGACACTTTTCGCATCTGTGTTTTACTTTATCAAAATCAAGCGGGATATTGTTCTTTATAAGAATTTCTTTTCGTGTCTGCTTTAGTACCTCATACTTCTTATGAAGCTCTTCTTTTAGTCCCGTCTTATCTGGGTTTGCAAGAATTTCACGCAGAGTATTCTGACCGAGAGAATACATCTTTTCGTCAATTTCCTTGATGTCAGGAACTTTTGCGTACACCTCCTGTACGGCTAATTCTCTCTTTCGCAGGTTTTCCGCACGCAGATTTTCGTATTCTTCAATTATTTTTTCAAGAGCCTGTGTACTTTCCATATTAACTCTCCTCTTTCATCAGACTTAAAATCTCGTCCTTTTTAGTCAGAATTTCATCAAATCTTCTTGTATATTCAAGCGGGTCCTTGAAATTAAAAACACGCTCAATTCTGTCACCTATTATCACCTTTGACGATCCACCGCCGCCAAGTGCAACAATAGTCTGTTTTTCTTCCATTATGTTCACGTTATATGTGCTCATTGTGCCGGGTTTTGCATAACCGACATTTTCAAGGTTACCCGAACTGTTTTTCTGTCGGTACATATAATAAGGGTCATACCCCTCCTCTTTCATTCTCTTTTGAGTGAATGAAAGCATCTTATTCATATCCTCGCTCTTTGTCAGCTCATTTTCCGTATGACGGTAGTTTGCCGCACGTTTTATACATAGCGAATGTACAGTTATATTTTCAGGGTTAAGTTTTATAACCTCATTCAATGAATACATAAAATCTTCGGGAGTCTCATCAGGAAGACCTGCGATAAGGTCCATATTTATAATATCAAAACCTGTTTCCTTTGCCATTTTGTATGTGTCATAAATCATATCAACACTATGGCTTCTGCCGATTTTTTTCAGAGTTTTATCATTCATACTCTGCGGATTTATGCTTATGCGGTTTACACCGTATTTTTTCAAAACCGACAGCTTTTCTTTATCAATCGTATCGGGACGTCCTGCCTCTACCGTAAATTCAACAATGCGTGACATATCAATACAACCGTAAAGCTTTTTAAAAATGCGTTCAAAATCAACTGACGATACAGTTGTCGGAGTACCTCCGCCGATGTATATATTTTCTACATACACACCGCTTTCTTTAACAATCTCGGCGGTCTTTTCAATTTCAAGCAAAAGCTTGTCAATAAACTCAGGCATATATTTACCGCTTGTACGAATGTCTGTTGACACAAACGAACAGTAAACGCACCTTGTCGGACAAAACGGGATACCTATATAAAGACTTATACTGTTTTTTCCTATATTTTCGAGTAGTACCTTTTCATTTTCTGTAACGGTGAGCGCAAGCTCGGTTTTTTCGTCTGAAACTTCATACACATTTTTAAATATTTCACGTGTTTCAGCTTCTGAAAATCCTTCATCACGAAGTTCTCTTGCATTTTTTGCAGGACGTATTCCGCACATTACTCCCCATGAAAAGTTTATTTTTCTTATCTTGAGTGCTGCGTGAGAAAAAGACTTCGTACACGAGGCAATAAATATCTTTTTTATAAGCTTTTCCGTTTTACCGTCAGTGTCGAATTTAAAATCATAGTCCTCAAAATATGATTTACCGTTAAATATTATATGTGTATATACATTTATATTTTTTTCGGAATAAGTGAAATTCTGTGTTATTGTAACGTCCTCATCATCACCAAAAAACATTGACGCAAAAAGACGCATTTCATAATCACAGCTGTAGCCGTTCTGAATTATAATTATCATAGCTTCACACAGAAATTATATTTCTTCTCATAACCTATTGTTGTAGAATTGCCGTGGCCGGGATGAACTGCTGTTTCATCGGGTAGTGTATAAAGTTTTTCCTTTATAGACTTTTCAAGCGTGGGGAAATCTCCCGTCGGCAAATCCCATCTTCCGACCGAGCGTAAAAACAATGTGTCACCGGCAAATAGCTCATTTTCACACAAGTAACATACACAGCAATCAGTGTGACCGGGAGTATAAATACATTTGATATTCAATCCGTCAAGTGTAAGAGTTTCACCGTCAGAAAGTATAATATCAGATTCTATACCAGAGATAGGATAACCAAGACCAAATGTTGAGAGATTTCTGTTTATATCTCCGACATTTTTACTTCCTTTATCGCCCGTCACAAGCTTTGCACCTGTTTTTTCTTTAAGAGGAATAAGGCTTTCTATATGGTCATAGTGACAATGAGTGAGAAGAATATATTTTACACTAACACCGTTTTCTGATATAAGATTTTCTATCTTTTCTATCTTACAACCGGGGTCTATTATTATTCCGTTTTTAGTTTCTTCGTCATAGATTAAAAACGTGTTCTCACTTGTTTCGTTATGAAAAATTGATTTAAAAACCATATAGTCCTCCGTTTTATATTAGTTATAAAGTCTTACAGGCAATACCATGAACGTGTATTTATCACTACCGTCTTCAGGCTTTATGAAACATCCGCTTGTGGGAGCTGAGAATTCCATTACTACGCTGTCCTCATCACAAGCGTTAAGAGCATCAAGCATGAATCTGCAGTTAAGACCTATCAAGAGGTCACCGCCACTCTGCTCAACACCTACAACGTCATTTACATAGCCTTTCATTGTCTTACATGATATTTCAATTTTGTTATATGAAATATTAAGACGAACCGGCATTTTGTTTTCTGTCTTTGAGGAAAGGTCATCGTTTATAATAAGGTTTGCACGCTCAAGACTGTTTACGATACTTTCCTTATCTGCCTTTACCTTGATTGAGTTTGTAGCACCGAGGATTACCTCATACTTTAAGAACTCACCCTCAAGAAGTCTTGAATATACCTGGAATGAACCAAAATCGAAAAGAATATTCTTATCAGATACAATTATATCAACATTGCTTTCCTCATCGTCTGTCAGAATCTGGCTTATCTTACCGAGAGTTGAGCCGGGAACAACAAACTTTTTCGGAAGTGTGTTTATTTCAACAGGGATATTTATAACTGCAAGTCTGTGTGAGTCTGTTCCGACAACCGTTAAAACATCGCCTTTGAAATCAAACAGTGCACCTGTTAATACCGGCTTTCTTGTTTCCATAGGAGATATGAACGGGAAAACCTTTCTTATTATCTTTTTAAGCTCTTTCTGTGATATCTTTGTTCTGTATTCTTCGTCAACTATAGGAACATCAGGGAATTCCATATCACTCATACCCTGGATATTGAATTTACTCTGTTCACACTCTATATCTGTTATATAGTTTGAAGAATCAGCAGTTATTGTAACTTCACCGTCAGGGAGACGTCTTACAATTTCACCGAATATCTTTGACGGAAGTGCAATTGAACCGCCCTCGGTAACTGTTATCTGTGATGTGTATTCAATACAAAGCTCAATGCTGTTTGCAGTGAATACTACATGACCGTCGTTTGAAGCTTCTATTTTAATACATTCTAAAATAGGATGTGATGTCTTTGAGCCTATAGCTTTCTGAACGATATTTACTATATCATTTAATACGGTTTTTGAACAAACAAATTTCATTTTTCATTCTCCTTTGTTAATAACATTATTCACAGTCTCAAAATTTTATTTTTGACATATATATATTTATATAATAATTATTATTAAAATAATAATAGTAATAGTAGGGATGTGGAAAATATGGAAAAGGCGGTAAATTGTTTATATTATGCCTTTTTTTATTAACCGCTGCTGTTTATATTAAGTGGATTTAAAAATCCTAATATTTCAGCATTATTACAGTGATTTTTTAATCAACAGCTTTTCCATTATTTATCCATTAGTTTTCCTTTTCTTCTTATTACATTCACTACGAATGATACTGCGTTTTGAAATGTATTCTACGTAAACACTAATATTAAATATTTTATAATGACTGCAAATCTTTTATTATGTAGTCTATATTTGTTTTCATTATCTTATCGGTGTTAAGGTCGGTTTCAATCTTTTCAACGCTGTGAAGGACTGTTGTTCTGTCCTTACTGAAAGTTTTTCCTATCATACCTGCATTCATATCGGTAAGCTTTGTGCAAAGATACATTGCAACCTGACGCGGAAGAACGAGAGATTTTACACGGCTTTTTCCGATAAGCTCTTCTTTTGTTACATTATAGAAAGTAGAAACCTTATCCATAATCTTATCAGGAGTTATTTTTACTATTCCGTCTTTAGGAAGGATTGATTCGATTGCAAACTTTGTAAGCTCGATATCAATTTTCTTATGGCTTAATTGACCGATTGAAATAACCTTCAAGAGCGCACCCTCAAGCTCACGGACATTTGACTTGATTCTGTCTGCGATATACTTTAATATCTCGTCGCCTACCTCATAATTGTTAAGCTCTGCTTTCTTACGCAGGATTGCAAGTCTTGTATCATAATCCGGAACTGAAATATCAAATGTAAGTCCCTGTGAGAAACGTGTTACAAGTCTTTCTTCAAGTGTTATAAGTTCACTCGGTTTTCTGTCGCTTGTAAGAACTATCTGTTTATTAAGGCTGTGAAGGTCATTAAATGTATGGAAAAATTCTTCCTGAAAACCTTCACGGTTCTGTAAGAACTGAACATCGTCTACCAAAAGTACATCAGCAGTTCTGTATTTCTTTCTGAACTCGTCCATTTTATAGTTCTTGATACATTCAACGAACTCTGCTGTAAAGTTCTCGGTTGTTATATATAAAACCTTATAGTCGGGATGTTCTTTCTTTATCTTATTACCTATAGCACACATAAGATGTGTTTTTCCAAGTCCTGAATTTCCGTAAAGGAAAAGTGGGTTATAAATACGTCCGGGGTTTTCACTTGTGCTTATTGCCGCTGCTGCTGCATATTCATTTGATGAGCCGATGACGAAGTTTTCAAATGTGAACTTTTCATTTATTGAAAGGTCTTTTTTATGTATCTGTACAGTTGTTGTTTTTTCCTCATTATCAGAACCGCTTGTTTCGTTCAGATTTTTAAGCTCATCCTCAAGCATTACATTAAGTGTGATTTTCTGACCTGTGTATGCCTCAAGAATGCTTTCTATTTTATTTTTAAATCTGAACTCTATCATGTTACGGTTAATAGAAGAAGGAACAGCTATTGTAAATACAGAATCTTCAAACGAAACAGCTTTTGCAGGCTTGATGTGAACAGTGTAGCTTACTTCAGCTTCAACAGCGTTCTTTATAGCATCCTGCAGCTCTTCCCAAATTTTTGTGCAGTCCATTTCATTTCTCCTTATCCGATAGTTTACCTATATTATATCACACTATATTATACCATAAGAAAATTTATTTTGCAATATGAAATTTAAAATTGTCCGATTGGTATAAAATAAAAAATTAAGTAGCAAATATTTTTTTGCTACTTAATTTTTTTATTATTGCCAAATATCTACTGTTCTTGTGTTGCCGTCCCAGTTAACATCAGCATTCATAGCCTCTGCAACTGCTCTTAAGGGAAGGTATGTTCTGTCATCAAAAATTACGGGTGGAACATCAAGCGGAATTTCCTTATATCCGTTCTTGTATGCAGTATAGTTATTTATCTGGAATTCAAGAGTAGTATAACCGTCTGTCATTGTTACAATCTGGTTAATACCGTCCCATGAAACTCTGTAACCCATTTCTTCTGCAACTGCACGGATTGGAACTAAAGTTCTTTCCTCAACAATCATAGGAACACTGTCGGGATAGATACGTTTGTTATCTATCTTTATTTTTATTTCACCGGTTTCAAAAGAAATACTGTCAAGCAATGCCGAAACATCTCTGAAGTTGTTATCATCTGTACTTCTGCCGTACTCGATGAAATATATTTTACCGTTTCGTGCAGTTAAAAAGACTGTATCATAGAATGGTGTATCAATATAACCGTATGCATGTGCTGTGTAAGCTTTCTCATATCTGAAATATTTTACATTATTATAATATTCATATTTTGTAATAACAGAGTCGGTAGTGATATTTATATATATATCATTATTTGAAGCAGAAAGCTCATCGGCTAAATTTTGATTAGAATATGTTTCTTCACATAATTGTGTTAAATCAGCCTTAGTGAATGCATCTATTCCTTTTGAAGAATATGCAAGAATATTATCTATTGAAAAAATTTCCAAATCTTCTACTCGTTCAGAATATTCATTATAAACAAAAGAAAGATCATCACCTACTTGTTCCCAGTTGTCTGAAATATTAAATGTTATTCCATTATTCTTATCTTCAATCCATCTTGCAAAAGATGTAATTGATGTTGATAGAAGTATTGTTGCTGCGCATAATATGCTGATTATTCTTTTCATTTTTTATCTCCTTTTAATATAAATAATTATATATAAATTATATATAAAAAATGATAAAAAGTCAATATATATACATATAAAATTTGACAATTTATAAATATGTATGATATACTATGTAATGAGAAAAGAAAGTATTTTCAAAGGGAGAAAAAGAGATTGAAAAAAGTATTGATAACCGGCGGAAGCAGAGGGATTGGTGCACAGTGCGTCAAGGATTTTTCGGAGCTTGGATACGAAGTATATTTCACATATAATAAAAGTGAAGAAAAAGCGAACGAATTATCAAAAGAAACAAATGCCACTGCAATTAAATGTGATATATCAAAATCCGATGAAATAGAAAAGATAAAGGAACTAGGGGATATTGATATACTTATAAATAATGCAGGAATTTCAGAAATTAAAATGTTTCAGGATATAACAGAAGATGACTGGGACAGAATGTTTGATGTAAATATAAAAGGAATGTTTATTGTAACAAAAGCGGTTGTTGACGGAATGATAAGGAAAAAAAAGGGAAGAATAATAAATATATCGTCAATATGGGGAGAGGTCGGAGCAAGCTGCGAAGTACACTACAGTGCTTCAAAAGCGGCTGTTATAGGTTTTACAAAAGCGCTTGCAAAAGAACTCGCACCATCAGGAATAACTGTAAATTGCGTATCACCGGGTGTTATAATGACAGAAATGAACGCACATCTTTCAAAAGAAGATATAGAAGAGCTGTGTGAAGAGACGCCGGTTATGAGGGTTGGAACAACATCAGAAGTGTCAAAAGCTGTTATGTATCTTGCAGACGAAAAAGCGGGATTTGTGACGGGTTCTGTACTTCCCGTAAACGGCGGAATAATAATGTAAAAGTTTACATAAAAAACACAAAATTATTATGTAAACACAAGATTTAATGTAATATAAGTGAAATAATTGTGACAAACAATTAACAATGCTTAAAATGGCTTAAATATAACGTTTTAAGGGTAGTTATCCATATTATCCATAAAGTTATACACAGTTTTCGTGGAAAATAAAACCTTTAGAAATGGCTTAACTTCGTAAAATTGATTAGTTTACCAAAAATTATAGCGAAAAATAGCGAATTTAAGTGTAAAAGTGTGGAAAACTCGTTGAAAATATGGAAAAATGGCTTATTTACGTTACTTTTACACAAAAATTTTTATTAACAAGTGTGGAAAACTCAAAAATAAGGAATAAAAATATGTTAACACAGAGACTTAACTGTATAATAAATTATGTAAACTGCGAAGTGGCAGCAGATATTGGGACAGACCATGCATATGTTGCAACAGAGCTCATTCGTCTCGGACGTGCAAAAAGAGTGATTGCAGCAGATGTAAGACAGGGTCCTTTAAATGCCGCTATCGAGAACATCAAAAAGAACGGAATGGAAAATGAAATAGAAACAAGGCTCGGAAGTGGGTTATCAGTACTAAAGCCGGGCGAAGTTGATGAATGTGTAATAGCCGGTATGGGCGGTGAGCTTATCTCGGAGATTTTAAAAGCAGATATTGAAACGGCACGAAGCATGAAACTTATACTTCAGCCGATGAATGCACAGTATGAGGTAAGAAAGTATCTCATAGAAAACGGTTTTGAAATATTAAAAGAAGACATTGTATGCGAGGGAGAAAGAGTATATAATGTAATAATAACAAAAAGCGGTGAAGGAGAACCGTTCAAAAACGAAATTGACTGGCACATTCCGCCGTACTTGAAAGAACATCCATTGTATGATAAGCTTCTTTCTAAAAAGAAACGTGAATTCAATAAGATAGTGAAAGGATTACGTGAATCAAGGAACTGTGACTTTGAAAAGCTTACATATTATAAAGAATTATTAAAAGAGATAAACGGAGAATGAAAATGGTTAAGGTTAAGGATATAATAGAAAGAATAGAAAAGTTTGCACCGTGTGAGCTTGCATATGATTGGGACAACACCGGTTTTATAATAGGGGACAGAGAAAAGGAAGTAAAAAAAATATTTCTAACCCTTGATGTGTTTAAAGAAACAGTTGATGAAGCAATTAAACTGGGTGTGGATATGATTATTTCGCATCATCCGATTCTTTTCAAGGGTATTCAGACTATTGATTATTCTACGCAGGACGGATACATAGTAAGTGAACTTATAAAAAATGATATCGCCCTTTATTGTGCACATACGAGTATGGATTGTGCAAAAGGCGGAATAAATGATGTATTAGCGAATAAGCTTGGTATAAAGACTCCGCAGGTGATTGAAAAGAATGAAAGTTTTTCGGGTTGCGGTCTGGGAAGAATAGGTGATTTGTCAGATAAAACAACACTGGAAAAATATGCAGAGATTGTAAAAAAAGAACTTTATACACCGTTTGTGCGTGTATGCGGTGATTTTAATAAGGAAATAAAAAAAGTTGCTGTCGGCGGTGGTGCGTGTGATGATTTAATTGATGATGCAATTAAAATGGGCGCAGATGTATTGGTAACTGCAGATATGAAATATCATATATCGCAGGGAGCAGTTTGTGACGGTCTGTGCGTTATTGATGCAGGGCACTATCCGACAGAGGCTTTTGTGACGGAGATTTTTGAAGAGATAATTGACGGTATGGGACTTGAGATTTTTAAATCTACCCATAAGGACGTATTTTCTGTTATATAAAGAAGGGGACAGTAAATGTATAATTTTGAAGATCTTAATAAAATGACAAAAGACAAGCTTAAAGAAGTTGCTGAAGATATGGGTATAGAAATATCGGCTTCAATGAAAAAGCTTGATATAATAAATTCAGTTCTTGAAAAGGAAAAAGAGTCGCAAAAGAGTGAAAGACCTGCAAACGTGACAGAAAAAACGGGTGTTCTTGAAGTTAAGGATGACGGTTACGGTTTTTTGAGATTTGAGAATTTTGCGGCATCGGCTGATGATATATATGTGTCCCCAACACAGATAAGAAGATTTAATCTTAAAACGGGAGACGAGATAACGGGTGATTGCAGAATAACAGATGAAGAAGGAAAGTCTTCACCTTTATTATATGTAAAGAAAATAAACGGCGACCCGCTTGAGGTGGCGTTAAAACGCCGTCCGTTTGAAAAACGAGTGCCGGTGTTCCCGGAAGAAAAAATAAACCTTGAAACAGACAGGGACGAATATGCAACACGTATAATTGACCTTATTGCACCGATAGGAAAAGGACAGAGAGGTATGATTGTTGCTCCCCCAAAAGCTGGAAAAACTACTATAATAAAGAGCATCGCTAAGGCTATTGAAAAGAGTAACCCGGAGATAAAGCTCATAATTCTGCTTATCGACGAAAGACCAGAAGAGGTAACAGATATAAAAGAATCTACGGATTGCGAGGTTATATACTCGACCTTTGACCAGCAACCCGAAAACCATTGCAGACTTTCAGAGCTTGTTTTAGAGCGTGCCCAGAGACTTGTTGAGCAGGATAAGGATGTTGTGATTTTGCTCGATTCAATAACAAGACTTGTAAGAGCATATAACTTAACAGAGCCGGCAACGGGAAAAACACTTACCGGCGGACTTGACCCAAATGCATTATATAAACCGAAAAAATTCTTTGGTGCGGCACGTAATATAAAAGACGGAGGAAGTCTTACAATCATTGCAACGGCACTTGTTGAAACGGGAAGCCGTATGGACGACGTTATTTTTGAGGAGTTTAAGGGGACAGGAAACATGGAACTTAAGCTCGACCGTATCCTGCAGGAAAGACGCATATTCCCGGCAATAGATATTGTAAAATCGGGAACTCGTCGTGAGGAGATGTTAATATCATCTGATGAAATAAAGGCAAGCTGGAAGCTTCGCCGGATGGTTTCAAGTGATGGTCAGGACGGATATGTTAAGGCATTACAGCTTCTGCGTGCAACAGATAAAAACAGTGAATTTGTCGGGCTTATAAATAAACAGAATTAAAACACAAGGGGACAGTTTACCGTCCCCTTTATATTTTGGATATTTTATTTCTCTTAATATATTCTGTTGGTGTTGTACCTGTCCTCTCTTTAAACATACGGCAGAAATGGTACGGATTTGAAAAACCGCATTGTTCGGCAACGGCGTTTATTTTAAAAATTCCTTCGCTCAAAAGACGCTTTGATTTTTGAAAACGCAAATCAAGAATGTATTGCTTTGGTGTCGTGTTAAGATGTTTTAAAAAGAGCTTTCTCAGATACACTTCACTGATATTACATTCTCTTGCGAGAGTTTCGTTTGTGATGTCGGGATTATGGTAGTTATTTTCGATGTACCGCAAAGCGGGCGAAATTGTGCTCTCGGCACTGCTCTGTGATGTAATTCTGTGGAGCATATCATAGAATATACTCATTACTTTGGTGTGATTTTCATCGAAAAGGAGCAGTGATTTTATCTGTTCAAAATCATTAACAAGACTTTGTGCATCATCAATAGGAATTTCAATAAAGGTGTCGCAAAGCTTATCCTTACAGAAAAAGTTTATAAGAGGAAAAACTCCGTCGCGGTCTCTGGAGAGCGTATAGCTTGAATCTTGCGGAAGGATAATTGCATGAGAAGGGTCTGAAACAAAACTTTTTCCGTTATGTGTATATGTAATCTGTCCCTCGGTACAAAAGGACAGCCCGTACCAAGGCCTTTTGTTTATTTTTTCTGTAATGCCTTTTTTTGAATGAACGGCCATCACATTAACAATTTCTGTGATAACGGCAGTTTTCAATCTTTTCATAAATATCACCTGTTTGGATTATATCATTTTATATATCAAAAATCAAGAAAAACAAGGAAAAAAGTATCAGAAACATCAATATATTATCATTTTAAGCATTGAATATATTATATGGATGAAGTATAATGTAAAAAAAAAATAAAGGATGTGAAAAAATGGATTTTAAAGGAAAAACTGCGCTAATAACAGGTGCAGGTGTAGGAATAGGCAGAGCCGTAGCACTCAAGTTGGCTGAAAACGGTGGGAAAATAGTTCTTTTAGATATAAACTTTGGAAAACTGCAGTCAGTAAAAAATGAAATAGAAGAATACACAAAAGATGTGCTAATATACTCTTGCGATGTAAGTGACGAAGAAAAAGTGAACGAGGTTGTAAAAGATGCAGAAAGTAAATTCGGCGGAATAGACATCCTTGTAAACAACGCTGCATTATGGAGATGCTGGAGAAGCTTCGTAGAAACTCCTACAGAGGAGTGGCAGAAGTATATGGATGTAAATGTTATGGGCGTTGTGTATGTAACAAAAGCTGTACTGTCCGGAATGATAGAAAGAAAGTATGGAAAAGTTATAAACGTTTCTTCGGTTGCAGGTGTTTACGGTAATGCCAATATGGTGCACTACAGTGCAACAAAGGGTGCAATTATATCAATGACAAAAGCACTTGCAAAAGAGGTTGCCGATAAAGGAGTTTGCGTCAATTGTGTTTCGCCCGGAAGCGTTAGCTCTTCGGAAAACCCTGATATAAATGCAACGGAACCATCAGAACTTTCGTTTATGGGAAGAACAGGTTCAGATGCTGAAAATGCAAACCTGATACTTTTCCTTGCAAGTGATGATTCAAGTTATATATCAGGTCAAAACATACAAATTGACGGATGCAGAAAAAAACAATAATGGATGGGAAGTTATCAATGAAGAAAACATTTTTAGAGCACGACAGAGCCTTGCTTACTACAATGGTGCAGGCAGATAACCCAAAAAGAATAAAAGAGCTTATTGAAAAATCATTACCCGAGGGTGCAGAAGCGTTCGGTATGCAGTTTGAGAAAATGAAGCCTGAATACAGAACTTCCGAGGTTTACAAAGATTTGTTTTCTTATACAGACAAGCCTGTATATGTTACCAACTACCGTTATCTTGAAAATGAAGGAAAAAGCGACGAAGAACTGGCAGAAGAACTTATTGAGATTGCAGAATGCGGTGCAACATTATGTGATGTTATGGGAGATTACTATGACATACAGCCGGATGAGCTTGCAAAAGAAAAAAACGCGATAAAAAAACAGATGGAGTTAATAGACAGACTTCACGAAAAAGGCGCAGAAGTTCTGATGTCATCGCACGTTTTAAAATTTACACCTGCCGAAAAGGTGCTTGAAATAGCAAAAGAGCACGAAAGACGCGGCGCTGATATATCAAAGATAGTAACAAATTCGGATATATTTGAAGAACAGATTGAAAATCTCCAAATTATAAATATGCTTAAAGATAAAATGAATATACCTTTTTTATTCCTTGCAGGCGGTGATGAATGCCGAATGGTAAGACGTTTTGGCGGTGAGCTTGGATGTTCGATGTATTTGTGTGTATGTGAATATGACGAGTTTGCAACACCACAACAACCATTGCTTAAAACGCTAAAGGCTATACGGGATAATTAAAAGGAGAAAATAATGAAAGCAATACTTGTAAATGATGATAAAAGTTTAAGATGGGACGATGTTCCGTACCCGGCGATAAAGACTAACGAGGTGATGGTTGAGATTCATGCAGCTGCACTTAATCGTGCTGATTTAATGCAAAGAGAGGGTGACTATCCGCCACCACCCGGATGTCCGGAATGGATGGGACTTGAGGTTTCGGGCGTAATTATCGAAATGGGTGATGATGCGAAAGCTAAATCGAATTGGAAAATTGGCGATAAGGTCTGTGCTTTACTTGGTGGTGGAGGATATGCCGAGTATGTGGCAGTTAAGTACGATATGTTGATGCCTGTTCCTGTGAATTGTTCAATGGTTGAGGCGGCAGCAATACCCGAGGCTTTTGCAACGGCGTATCTTAATATGTTTATCGAGGGTGGAATAAAGCCGGGAAAAACACTTTTAGTAACGGGCGGAAATTCCGGGCTTGCAAGCGTTATAATCCCAATGGCAAGAGCGTTCGGGATAAGAACTATAACAACTGTGAGAAACGAAAAAAAGGCAGAGGCAATAAAGCATCTGAACGCGGATGTGGTCGTTGATACATCGAAAGAGAACATAGCTGAAGTTTTAAAGAAACAGCTTGAAGATGGACATAGTGTAGATGTTGCGATTGACTGTCTTGGCGGCGAGATTATGGGTAAATGTATTCACTATCTCACACACGGTGCACGATGGATAATGATTGCGGCACTTGCAGGACAGAAAACGGAAATTGATCTTAAAAATATTTATGTTCGTAATGTTCGGATAATAGGAAGTACCCTGCGTTCAAGAGCACCCGAGGTTAAAGCAGAGATTCTGGCAGAGCTTGTAGAAAAGGTGTTCCCGAAGATTGAATCGGGCGAAGTAAAACCGACAATCCACGCAGTTTTGCCGATAACAGAGGCAGAGGCGGCACACGATATGCTCTATAAAGGCGAGAGTGCAGGAAAGGTAGTATTGAAAGTAAGATAAAAAATATGCGGTTGCAAATCAGTTGCAACCGCATATTTTTTATTACTTCTTTATTATATCTGTACCCATGTACGGAACAAGTGCTTCGGGGATTGTTACTGTGCCGTCCTCGTTCTGGAAGTTTTCGAGGATTGCCGCAACAGTTCTTCCTACTGCAAGGCCTGAACCGTTTAGTGTATGAACAAACTGTGCCTTATCCTTCGGAGTTTCCTTATAGCGGATATTTGCACGACGTGCCTGATAGTCCTCAAAGTTTGAGCAAGATGAAATCTCAACGTATCTGTTGTATGAGGGCATCCATACCTCAACGTCATATGTCTTTGCTGATGAGAAACCAAGGTCACCTGTTGACAAACATACCACACGGTACGGAATACCGAGTCCCTGCAAGAGAACCTCTGCATCGTTTGTCAGCTTTTCGAGCTCGTCATAGCTCTCTTCCGGCTTTGCGAACTTAACCATTTCAACCTTATTGAACTGATGCTGTCTTATGATACCTCTTGTATCACGGCCGGCACTTCCTGCCTCGGCTCTGAAACAAGCTGAATATGCACAGTACTTAATCGGGAGCTCGTCGCCTGACAAAATCTCGTCACGGTGAAGGTTTGTAACCGGAACCTCGGCTGTCGGGATAAGGAAGAAACCGTTGTTTTCTACCTTGAACGCATCCTCTTCAAACTTCGGGAGCTGGCCTGTGCCTGTCATTGACGCACGGTTAACCATATACGGCGGGAATATTTCTGTATAGCCACGGTCTGTGTGAGTGTTTAAGAAATACTGTATAACTGCACGCTCAAGTCTTGCACCAAGGCCTTTATAAACAGTAAAACGTGTGCCGGCAATCTTTGTGCCACGCTCAAAATCAAGAATATCAAGGCCTGTACCGATATCCCAGTGAGCCTTTGGCTCAAATGAAAACTCACGAGGAGTGCCGTTACGTCTTAACTCAACGTTATCAGCATCATCGTTACCAACCGGGCAAGTGTCGTTGGGGATATTTGGGATACGGAGCATAAAGTCACGAAGCTTTGCATCAAGCTCACGAACCTTCTCGTCGTCCTCTTTGATTTCGTTTGAAAGCTCTTTCATCTCGGCGAAAATTGCTGAAGTGTCCTCGCCTGCCTTTTTCATCTGAGGAATCTTCTTTGAGATTTCGTTCTGCTGTGCTTTCTTCTTCTCAACCTCTGTCAATATTTCACGACGTGCAATATCAAGCTCAATTGCAGGTGTGATGTCAAGGTCGTTGTTTCTTTTCTTGAGCGCCTCTCTTATACGCTCCGGTTCTGTTCTTAAAATTTTGATGTCTAACATTTTACTGTTCCTTTCCTTCGTTTATTTTTGTTTTAATTTCTTCATATAAAATATGTTGATTATCTGTTAGCGTTGTTTCGTCGATTGTAAGAAAAATCGTTTCCGCTTCGGCTACACTGCCGTTTGCAATGTATGCATTGGCAGAAAGCAAATTATCATAAACGGCAATCTGTGTCTGTAAAGCTTTGTTCTGTGCATCAAGCTCTGCAGCCATATTTGATACTTTTGCAAGCTCGTCAGGCTGTGACGATGCAGTTTCGGTAACGGGTGCAGGTGTTGCAAACTCGTCTGCTCTTTTTCCTAATTTATAAATGTTTGTCTGTGAGAAGAACGCTAAAAGTATCAATAACAGTGCAACTACAAATATGAGCGCCGTGTAGAGATACATTGAACGGTTTTCTTTTTTCGAATTATTATCCATCAATTCCACCGCCACTGTTCATATTTCCCGTCATGGCTTTTGTTACTGCCTGCTGTTCCTCTTCAAGGAGCGGGATGGAGCACTTACCGTCTTTAATTTCTCGCACATATGTGTTCGATGAATTAGTTCCGTAAAGTGATGTTATAACAAATCCGGTATTATACTGGTCAAGGATTGCAAGAGCGAAGCTCTGTTTTCCGAACACATCGTCAAACGCGTCAAAGTTAACAATACCTGTTTTTGAAAGGCTTAAATTGAACTTTCTGTCACACGCAGTTATGCGGTCAGAAAGCATTCCTTCCTGGCTGAGCTTCAGCTTTTTCTGCAGTTCACGGATGTTGTTATAATATTTGTCGAGGTTGGTTACAAGGTCACCATCCTCGGAATAGTCCATAATAGCGTTTATTTTTGATACGTTAAGTACGCCGATTATAAGAGAGGCGATAACAAACACTGCAAGAACCGCTATTACGGCAATAAGTATTGTTTCGTTCATTTTATGCCTCCTCTATTATGGAAATAATACGGTCAAGGTCTCGGTTGCCGTAATATTCTATTTCTATTTTACCTTTTTTGTTGTCGTGATAAAGTGTTACCTTTGTGCCGAGTCTGGTTGAGAGCCTGTCCTCAAGGATAGCAAGCTGTGCTTGTACCTGTTCGTCAATAACGGGCTTTTTCTTTTTCGGTTTTGATTTTTGCAACTGTTTTGCAAGTGCTTCGGTCTGACGCACGTTAAGTCCTTTTTCGATTATGCTTTCAAGTAATGCAAGCCGTACTTTCGGTGACTCAACTGATAGAAGTGCACGAGCGTGTCCGCTTGAGATTTCGCCGGATATGAGTTTCTGACGAATCGGCTCATCAAGTGACAGAAGTCTTACAGCGTTTGCAATAGCACTTCGTGACTTGCCGATTTTATCGCTCACGTCCTCCTGCGTCATACTGAACTTATTCATCAGGGTCTGATAACCCAAAGCCTCTTCAATGGGGTTAAGATTTTCTCTTTGCAGGTTTTCGATGAGTGCAATCTGTGCAATCTCAAATTCGGAATAATTCCTGATAACTGCCGGAATCTCCTTTAAACCGGCTTTTTTTGCTGCACGCCAACGGCGTTCTCCGGCTACAATTTTATATCTGTCATCGTTTCTGACAACGATAATCGGCTGAATTACGCCGTGCTCTTTTATGGATTCGGCAAGCTCTTCTATTTTATCGTTATCAAAGCTGTGACGAGGCTGGTTTTTATTCGGCTCAACCAGCGTGATACGCAGAGTTTCGACGGTATCGGTGTTTTCTGCAATCACCGGCTCATCAAAAAGCGAACCGAGCCCGCGTCCTAATTTTGCTTTTGCCATAGACATTTCCTTTCTGTTTTATGTAAACTTATTCGTTGTTTCTGATAACCTCTTTTGCTAGTCCTACATACGCATCTGCGCCCTTTGAGGTGCGGTCATATTTGATTATCGGCTCGCCAAAGCTCGGTGCTTCGGAAAGCTTGACGTTTCTCGGAATGATTGACTTATATACAAGGTCGGGGAAATATTTCTTAACCTCGTCAAGCACCTGTATCGACAGGTTTGTTCTTCCGTCATACATTGTTCCGAGAACTCCCTCGATTTCAATGTTCTTATTATAAGACTTCTTTATTTTACGCACAGTGCCAATAAGCTGTGACAAACCTTCTAGTGCGTAGTACTCACACTGAATCGGGATAAGCACGCTGTCACACGCCGTCATAACGTTAATTGTTATCATGCCGAGTGCAGGAGGTGCATCAATAATTATATAATCAAATTCTTTCTTTAACTTATCAGTTACACGCTTCAAAAACGTTTCACGGTTGTCCTCAAAAGCAAGCTCGATTTCTGCTGCAGACAAGTCAGACGATGATGGCAAAACATAGAGATTGGAATACTTTGTTTTAATCACTGCATCATCTGTCTTTTTCGGGTCTATAAGACAGTCATAAACCGAAAGGGAATAATCCCCACGGTCATATCCGAGTCCGCTTGTTGCATTGCTCTGCGGATCGCAGTCAATAAGAAGCGTTTTTTTGCCCTCGTATGCAAGGCATGCAGAAAGGTTTACGGAAGTGGTTGTTTTTCCGACACCGCCCTTTTGGTTGGTAACGGCTATAACTTTTCCCATATATAAATGCTCCTTTCAAATACTCTACATACTATTATATCACAAATTTTCGATTTGTAAATGTTTCACGTGAAACATTTTGAAAAAAATTAAAAAATTTTCAATCATAAATAAATATTATGACAAAAACACTTCAAATATGTATAATTTTTCGCTGAAAAACCATAATATCACATACAGGCAGGTGAAAATATGGATATTTTAAAGAAATTATTTGTTTTCACGCCGTCAGCTAAACCCGAAAAGTTTGAGCTTTCGGACGAGGAGAAAACAGATTTTGACGTGCGTGATGAAAAAGAGATAAAAAAATCGTACGTTTCCGATAATATAGAAGAAAATCTTGCGTATATACGAAAAAACTACAGTGTTCCGCTTAACAATGATGTGGTGATACGTGAGATTATAACAAGGAACAACAAGCGTGCATTCGTGGTTTTCTTCGAAGGAATGGTCAGCAGTCAGTTTGTTGATGAGTATATAATAAAGGCAATAATCGAGCTGGCATACGAAAACGAAGGGGAGTTTGACGAAAAACTGTATATGCGGTTTACCGCACACGCACAGGCAAAGGTCAAATCTGATATGGATGATGTCAAGGACGAGGTCAACTTCGGATCGTGTGCATTGTTCGTTGACGGTGTTAACAAGTGTTTTATATATGATGTTAAGAACTGGGAGCACAGAGGAATTGATAAACCCGAGAACGAACAGTCGATATACGGTCCGCAGGAGGCGTTTGGTGAGATGCTCCGTACAAATACGGCTTTGGTGCGAAAAATCCTCAAGACCGAAAAGCTTGTAGCATATGGAATACAGGTCGGTTCAGTATCAAAAACCCCCGGTGTGCTCCTATATATAGACGGACTAACCAATGAAAAGCTTGTTGGTGAGGCAAAACGGCGTATTTCTGCGATAGATAAGGAGTATATTTTAAGCATTGAGCAGGTACAACTGCTTGTTGAGGACAGCCGCTTTATGATAACACCGCAGACATTGGCAACAGAAAGACCTGACCGTGTTGCAAAAGCACTTACCGAAGGCAGATGTGTATATATTTTAAACGGCTCACCTCGTGCACTCATTATGCCGTCAAATGCATTTGAGCTTACGCATACGGCAGCGGACGAGTATCTGCACGTGCCGTTTGCTCTTATGTCAAGACTGATAAGGCTTTTCGGTATGTTTGTGTCGGTGCTTCTGCCGGCGTTATATCTTGCAATAACGCTGTATCATCAGGAGATTATACCGACATATCTTCTGTATTCTATATCTGCATCACGTGAAAATGTGCCGTTCCCAAGCCTTTTAGAGCTTTTGCTGATGGATATTTCATTTGAACTTATACGTGAGGCAGGAATACGGATGCCATCATCAATCGGCTCAACACTGGGAATTGTCGGCGGTCTGATACTCGGTCAGGCGGCAGTAAGTGCGAAGATAGTTAGCCCGATTATGATAATTATAATAGCAATAACGGGTATCGGCTCGTTTGCAACAGCAGACTATACACTTGGGTGGACGTACAGAATATTACGGCTGGGATTTATAATACTTGCCTCAACGTTCGGATTCTTCGGAATTGCCGTGGGAATAGTGATGTACAGTCTCTATCTTGGCTCTGCTACAAGCTTTGGCATACCGTTTTTGTCACCGTCACTTGCAATGAAACCAAGGGCAATGAGCTTGGCGGTTATGGTAAATGGCATTGCCAAGCGTGAAAAACGCCCGGGCTTCTTAAAACCGCAAAACCCTGATGCTGAGCCAAATATCAGCAGAAAGTGGGATAACAGAAATAAATTTAAATAACTGTTATGCCATTAACGGCATATATTCTCCTCAAAAGCTACTGCGTGTTGAAATGCTTTTTCGGAGAACATGTTCCGTAATGGCAAGACATCGGGAAAGGGAAGACGAAAGATGCTTACAAACAAACAACTTTCTTCAATAATAATAAACGCAATAGTCGTCAAGATGCTCGTTACGTTTCCGAGAAATATATTTGTTTACTGCGCAAATGCGTCATGGCTTACGGCAATATATACCACTGCGATTGCTTTTGGGTTGTTTTTAGTGATACAGAAAATGTATCCGGCAAAAGTCAATGTTATTGCGCTGTCTGACCGTGTGGGAGGAAGAGGGTTGCGGATAATCACCGGAACAGCAGTTTTTCTGGTACTTGCGCTTAACTTTGTGAGCATTGTCCGTGTTTTTCCTGCGGTAATCAGGCTTGTATTGTTGCAAAAAACATACGTAGAAATAATCGGTACGGTATTTGTTCTGGTCGTGGTATTTGGTGCATCGTGCGGAATCGAGGCAATTGCACGTGTACAACAGCTTTTTCTGCCTGTTGCGGGCGTGGTGTTTGGTGCATTTCTGATAATGCTTGTTCCGGATATAAAAATTGGATATATAATGCCCATTTTCGGAAACGGTGTAAAAAGCATTTTAGTTGACGGTTTATCAACGCTGTCCGTTTTTACGGATTTGCTTGTTTTAAACATTCTTCTGCCGAAAATAAAAGACAGCGACACCTACAGAAAATCGGGCAGGAAAGCCATTTTTATTGGAGGGGCGTGTTCAGTTCTGATATTTTTCTTCTACGGTGCGTGTTATTCATATCCGGCATCGACGGAGTTCATAGTTCCCGTTTATCAGCTTGAACGCCTTATAAACCTGAGCGACTTTTTTTCAAGGCTTGAGGCTCTGTTTCAGTTTATATGGTCGATTTCGATTTTTCTCTACAGTGCGTTATATGGGGCAGTGCTTGCAGAGGTGTGGCGTGATACATTCGGGCTGCATCATTCAAAACCGCTTATTGCTCCTATAATAATAGGACTTGTGGGCGTTGCAGTTATACCCGAATCGCTTAACGATATGATTCATTTCGAGGGGATAATAAACAAATGGCTATATATACCGGCATTTGCTATACCGTTATTGGTGGGCACAGTTTATAAATTGTTTCACGTGAAACATTTTGGGGGGGAATCATGAAACAAACACTTAAACTTATGGCAATTACTGCAGTTTCTCTGATGCTGTCCTCGTGTGTGGGTGAAGAACCGAATGATATCGGATATATCACAGCACTCGGCATTGACAAGGCAGAGACAGGATATAATTACACAATACAGTTTGCCAATCCTACAAAAATAAGCGGTGGAGCATCCGAAAGCGGAGGGACGGGCGGTGACATCGTGGAAAATCTCGTGGTTGAAGCACCGACGGTATATTCTGCAATAAGCCACGCAGACTCGATCGTTTCAAAGGACTTGTCGCTTTCGCACGCAAAAATAATTGTTATTTCTGAAGAAATAGCAAAAGAGGGGCTTTCGGAAATAACTGATGTTGTAGCAAGAAACAACGATATCCGTCCCGATATCTATATAGCTATAGCAGAGGATGCAGGGGAATATCTTGAAGGCGTAAAGCCTGTGGTTGAGCTCAATCCCGTAAAATACTATCAGCTGACATACGAAAATAAAAAAGGCGGTCCTGTACCGCAGAATAATGCAGGCGAATTTTATATGGCATACACATCAGGTGACCGTGACTGTGCATTACCGCTTGCAGGTGTGGCAGGCGGTAAAAAGGAAAAAAGCGATACTGATGCAGGATCAGGTGAAGAGGGGAGTCAGGATCAAAGCCCGTCAAAAAACGATAAAAACAAGGATGCAAAGCCTGTCGAGGGCGGATTCGGGAGCGGAACAAAGAATTATATGCCGGGCGAGGCAGGAGTAGAGGTAAAAAACAAGAGTGAAACAATGGGTATAGCTGTTTTTAAGGGTGACACGTATATCGACAAACTCGGAAGCAGTGATGCAGATATTTATAATATCCTGATGGGCGAAATATCCAACAGCAAAGCCACTTTTTATGATGAATACAATCCCGAAACGCCTATGACAATGAGCCTTGAAGAAAAACGCTCACCGCAGTTTGAGATAGATAGAGTGAATAAAAAGGTATCGATAAAACTGATGCTTGAAGCAGAGCTTTTATCGATACCCGAAAAGCATAAGAACAGTCCTGCAATTGACATCCGAGCAGGGAAAATGGTGGACGATGCGACCGAGAAATTTTTAAAGCGTGTGTATACCGAATTAGGTTCGGATTTGCTCGGAATAAGAGGGAAGTTTAAGCGGTTCTTTGTGTCGAACCAAAAGTACAGAGAGTATGTAAAAACATTTGAGCCGAAAGAATGGGAATTTGATGTAACAACAGAGCTTAATATAAAGCGCACGGGTATGACATATTATTATTGATAACACGTTTGCCAAGAGAAATCTGCTCAGAATGCTAAACTGTAGGGAAATGCATTCTTCGCAGCCCTCTCTTGACAAGGTTAAACTTGTGAAAGGAAAAGCTATGCTTATAAATATAGTCTTTTTTATCGCCGTAGTTGTTTCCGTTATACGAACGGTGTCATACGGAATATATACTATCAAAAACAACGGTATCATCGGTGGAATAAGCGTATTTGTGCTTGCACTGACAAACTTGTTTACCGTAACCGTGATATTATGTAAACAAATACTGCAATAAGAAAAGGGGTTCGCATTTGCGAATCCCTTGTTTGTTATAATAAGAAGCAAGCCTATAAGCCGGGTTCTGTCGTGGACAATCATCTATCTGGTCTGTTCGTCACCGAACAGCTCAAGCCTTATGAGGGAAAACGGCGGGCAGCCTTAACATTCCCAAAGTTGCTCCGGATGGGGTTTACACCGGGACGTAGTTACCCAAATCCCGTGTGAGCTCTTACCTCACATTTCCACACTTACCGAAATTCGGCGTTTATTTTCTGTTGCACTATCCTTAGAGTCGCCTCCACCTGCCGTTAGCAGGCATCCTGCCCTGTGGAGCCCGGACTTTCCTCATACATTACTGTACGCGATTGCCCAGCTTACTTCATATCAGCATTTTACCATAAACAAGACCGTTTATCAAGTATTTCTTAAAAAAACGGGATATTTTCAAGTAATTCCGTCACAGTTTCTGTGATTCCTGTCCATTCTTCGGGTGATAGTTTTGAAACATCAAGATATTTTCCCGTATTATCAAAGTTAAGCGAGCTTGTTTGAGTTTGTTTTCTGAGCGAATATTCTCCGCTTACTGCAAAATTATCGCCAAACTTGAATTCCACGTTATCATACGATAGAACATCTTCTGAAATATTCATTCCTGTAGCGTTTATGCGTATTTTCGTTTTTCCGTTATTAAAAGCAAGCGATGAATCTTCTTCGTTGCGTTTGAGCGAAAGAAGTTTTTTTCCGTTTACCGTTATTACGTCCGTTGAGGTGTCTTTATCGGTTGTCTTCTTTCTTGAAAGCAGAGCTTTTCCGTTTACGGAATACGTTATGCTGTTAAACTGGTTATCCTCGCCTGAAAAAGTTACTGTATGCTTATCCTTGCCGACAATACTGATTTCGTAAAGGTTATAGTTTCTGATTTTGAGATATATTGTGTTGTTTTTTGCAAACTCTGTAAGCATATTTGCAATATCGGTTTTCGATACAGAATCTTTGGCCTTCGGATAGCTTTCTATAATATCAGTAAGAGTGAGCATATCCGCCTCAGTAAGCTTGATTTCATAAACATCTGCTTTTTTCGTGTCGTTGCCGACTTTTACCTTATCAGAACCGTTTATCTGTATGTCTGCCTGCATGATAAAGTCAATAAGTTCGGACTTTTTGGTTTTGAAGAAGTCGGCATCTATGTTGCTTGCTGTTAAAAAGCCATGCAACCCTGACGAATCTGAATCAGAAAGTGTCAGGCTCTCTCCGTAGGGGATTCTTAAACCGCCGTCAAATACAGGCAGGTTTATAAGAATATTTGATTTGTCAGCATATAAATCAAGCGAAATCAGGCTGTTGAATTTAAGCTTAGAAACGGATGCTGTTGCATTTCCGTTGGTGGTGAGCACTGCTGAGCTTCCCTCAAATAACGGTGATTTTTCAAATGTAAGGTTATATTCGGATTCACCCGATAAATTTGTCGCATACTCAACAATATCTTTTTCGTCATCGTTCAAATAATAGTCAAAGGATGTGGCAATATCCTCTTTTGCCTCAATAAGCATCAGTGCTACC
This sequence comes from Candidatus Ornithomonoglobus sp., assembly GCA_045649185.1. Classification (GTDB taxonomy): domain Bacteria; phylum Bacillota; class Clostridia; order UBA1381; family UBA1381; genus Ornithomonoglobus. The sequence goes on from JAZRPM010000008.1 coordinate 27,156, forward strand.
TTAACGTTCGGAGTAACGAATATTTTATAAAGTATAAACAAAACAACGGCAAGCGCTATAAATACCGTACCGATAACAATAAGGATTTTTTTCAGTTTTTCTGTCATAATTATCAACCTTTCTGACTGTTATAAGTAGAGCTGTAGTTCTTTTATGTTTTTGATTATCGGCAAAAACTCACTGAAATCGTCTTTTATTCTGCGTATGCATCGCATACAAAAATCATGGCGGAGCGATGCGTCCTCACGCATCTGCTGTTTCATACCCCAGATATGGGTGAAGTATCTTTCACCGTCACAAAACAGCTTTTCAAGAGTTGAAAACTCTTTTGTCCGGATGCCTAGCATATCTGCACACATAGGCAAAAGCCGTTGTTCTGCAAACACCATATACGTGAGATTATCGCCGTTATTTGCATATTCCATAAACTTTTCGGCTTCGGCAATATACACATTACGCAGATTTTCGTTTTTCAGTACATAAAATGCAGTATTAAGCGGTTTTATCCGCCAGTCGAAGTTCGGGTTAAAGACATATCCACGCTTCATTTCAAAATGATAAATGTCGGGATAAACATCCGAATAAAGCTCCTCACTGTGAATGGCGGTAAGATCATCCAGATTATCAAACGCAAGTCTGTCCCATACGATAAAGTCAGTATCAAGCATTGCTACGGGTGTTTCGGCAGTTTTTAAAGCAAAAAGCTTGCCTGCTGCCCAGAACATACCCGCGTCAACATAATCGGGGATATTGTCAAGGTCGGTTGTTACGCCATCCCACAGCCCGAGCAGATTGCGGGATTTATAGAACTCAAACCCTACGCTGTCGGTAACCATTGTTATTGTACCGTTCTTTTCACGCCATTTTAGCGCAGAAAGAATGGTGGTCAGTATTTCAAAATCGTCCAAACTGAAAGTTCCGTTATGAAGGCTTGGTTTTGTCCATGTAGAATGAATTGCGTGCATAAATTAACCTCTGAATCTTTCTTTATCTGATACCGTTTTCACAGAAAGTGTTACACCGTCGCCCTGCGAAAGTATTGATGTTTCAAGCTGGGGATGTGCCATAAGTGCATCAATATAGTTACGCAGTCTGTGAATTATAGTCACCTTACGGCGTGCAAAATGCCCGTCATCTGCAGTCATTCCCTTAAAAAGGATGTTATCCGATACAAGCAGTCCGCCTTTTTTTAAAAGCCGTACCGCATCATCGAGCATAAAAAGATAGTGTGCCTTCGGCCCGTCAAGAAAAATCATATCAAAGCTCTCGTCATCGTCAAGGTACGAAAGATAATCCTTTGCGTCTGCCTCAACGACTGATATTGTATCCGAAAGTCCTGCACGCTCTACATTTTTGCGTGCTATTTTAACTGTTTCGGTGTCATATTCAAGTGTTATAATTTCCCCGTCAGGCGCAAGGCCTTCTGACATTATAATAGCACTGTAGCCGATAGCCGAACCCACTTCGAGTATCTTTTTCGGCCGTACGAGCTTTGTAAGAACAGAAACGAGCCGGGCAGTTTCCGGCTCGGCTATAGGTACCTTGTTCTCTTTTGCATATTCCTCAAGTTCAAGGAGCAGTTTGTTTTCGTGCGTTGTTTTTTCACGGATGTAATCGGTTACATACGGAGTAACAATCGCTGATAAATCATAGTCCATTAGCTTCCATCGCTTTCAGGTGTTCTTCGTAGGTCTCGGAGAAAATATGCTCGCCGTCAGTACCGAGCAGGAAATAGAACGCATCGGTCTTTTCGGGCCATAGTGCTGCTTTTATGCAATCTTCACCCGGGCTTGCAATAGGTCCTACGGGCAGACCTGTATTTTTATAAGTGTTATAAGGCGAATCAATCTTTGTGTCAGATTCTGACAGAACGGGTTTATTCTCGCCTAATATATACTGAACAGTAGCACACGACTGCAGTGGCATATTTTCGTTTATTCTGTTATAGAACACGCCTGCAACTTTTGCACGTTCACCCTCTGCATTCGTTTCACGCTCAACAATTGACGCCATCGTTATGACCTCGTCAACCGATACATTTACTTCTTCTGCACGCTTGTAGTATTCATCGGTAAACACTTCATCAAAGCGTTTAAGCATCGAATCCACAATTTCCTGTGCTGATACGCCCGGGAAAAACTCATAAGTTGCAGGGAAAAGATAACCCTCAAGTCTGTTCTCTCTTTCAGGAATATCTTTCAGGAATCTGTAATCGTAAAGCGACGCATCAAGCACCGCATAAAACTCATCAGCAGTACATAGTCCGGACGATGCTACCGTTTCTGCAATCTGTTTAATTGTATAACCCTCGGGAATGACCAGTTTTACAGTGTTTCTGTCTGAAGTAAGCAGTTCGAGGATTGAGATGTAACTCATTCCGCTATGTAAAGTAATCGGACCGGGCTTATACTGACCGTCAAAATTTCCGACTTTAGAGCAGAGCTTGAAAACGGTCGGATGCTTAATAGCGCCGTTTTCGTACAGTAACTCCGACACGACCGATGCACCTGCACCGTCGGGAATCTCAACAGTTAAGTTTTCGGCAATTTCAATATCTTTTACGTCCTTTATAACCGTTGTGCCGGTCACAACAAATCCAAGAACAGTTATAAAGAGCAGGGTCAGAAACAGTTTCCATATACTGAAATGCGATTTTTTTTCGGTTAAAGCCATCAAATCTCCCCTTTTACCAATTCTCCGTTTATGAATGTCATTTTACACTTGGAATTAAAACTCACAGGCGATGCGGTAAACACTGCAATATCTGCATCCTTACCAACCTCAAGCGAGCCGACACAATTGTCAATTCCGCAGTTCTTTGCGGCAGTGAGTGTGATTGCCGAGAGTGCCTTATCCTCGTCCATACCGTTTGATACGGCAAGTGCAGCACAAAGCGGCAGGTTTTCGATTGTGATTTCGGGGTGGTCGGTTATGATTGAAACCTGAAGTCCCATATCCGACAGCTTCTTATAAGTAGCAAACGAGAGGTTTTTAAGCTCCGGCTTGCTTCTGTCGGTAAGTGTCGGGCCAAGGTTTACCGCCACATTTTCTCTTTTAAGTATCTGAGCGACAATATCGCCGTCGGAGCAGTGCTCGATTGAATAAAGAAGGTCAAACTCCTTTGCAATGCGTATTGCCGAGCAGATATCATCAGCACGGTGTGCGTGGAACTTAACCGGAATCTCTTTGTTTATTACCGGCAACAGTGCCTCAAGCTTCATATCAAACTCGGGTTTGTCGTTTTCTTCGGTATCCTCATTATATTCTTCCCAGTCGTCACGGTAGTTAACCGCTTTAAACAGTGCATCACGGATAACCGAAACCGTACCCATACGTGTCATCGGTGCCTGGTTCTTGTCGTTATATACTGTTTTTGGATTTTCACCAAGTGCCATTTTCATTGCACACGGTGCTTTTATCACCATATCGTCAACGCAAACACCGTAGGTCTTAATTGCGGCAAACTGACCGCCTATCGGGTTAGCACTTCCGGGACCTGTCACAACCGTTGTCACGCCTGCGGAAACCGCCTCCGAAAATGCTCTGTCCTGCGGATTTATTCCGTCAATTGCACGTAACTGCGGTGTTATAGGGTCGCTGTCCTCGTTAGCATCTGCACCCTCAAATCCGAGCGAGTCGCCGAAAAGTCCCACGTGGCAGTGCGAGTCGATAAGGCCCGGTGTTACTGTAAGACCTGTCGCATCAATAACTTCATCGGCATTACCGTTGTATTCTGTTCCGACATAACGGATTTTATCATCAAACGCAATCTGTCCGTTTTCTATAATCTCACCCGTACCTGTGAAGATACGTGCATTTCTGATTAGCTTCATAGTTTTACCTCGAAAGAATATAGTTGATAGCACTGGTTGCTGCTATTGCACCGTCTGCGGCGGCTGTCACAACCTGACGTAGCGGTGAAACTCTGCAGTCACCTGCGGCATATACGCCCTTGATATTTGTTGCAAGATACATATCGGTCTTCACAAAACCACGCTCGCAAAGCTCAACACCATATTTTTTTGCAATCGTGTTCTCGGGTTCGATGCCTATTGCGATAATAACGCCTGATGCGTTAATGAAGCCTCTCTCGCCCGTTTCGGTGTTCTTTGCCAGAACCTGCTCAAGTCTGCCGTTTCCGGCAAAGCCTTCTGCAATCATATCTGTATATACTGTTATTTTCGGCTCGGCTTTCACTTTGTCAAACAAAGTTTTTGACGCCTTGAAATTCTTTGAACGGTTCATTATAAACACGTGCTCGCAGAACCGTGCAAGGTAGAGTGCATCTTCCATTGCAGTGTTACCGCCACCGATTACAACCGTGTCAAGTCCTTTAAAGAACGCACCGTCACACGTTGCACAGTAGCTCACGCCTGCACCTGCAAGCTCCGCCTCACCCGGCACACCGAGTTTTCGGGGTGTCGCACCTGTTGCGAGGATAATTGTGCGTGTTTCATATGTTCCCTTTCGGGTTTTTACTGTTTTAATATCGCCGTCGATGTTTTCAATTTCACGCACCGCCTCTGTACGTATTTCTACGCCTAGCTTCTGTGCATGGTTTAAAAACTCCTGCATAAGCTCCGGCCCCGACGGTGAGTTGCCAAAACCGGGATAGTTATCAATCTCGTATGTCTTTGATGCCTGACCGCCCGTTGCGATTTTTTCAAGCACGAGCGTTTTCATACCTCCACGCATTGCGTAGATTGCCGCACTCATACCTGCTGCACCGCCGCCGATTATAATTATGTCGTACATATTAACTCCTCCTTTATAGGAAAACAGGGTACCGAAAACACGATACCCGAAAAATCATCAATTCTCGTAAGCCGTCATGAACTGCTTTTCGAGTTCAGAAATATTGTCAGTAGCTGTCATTTCGTGTCCGTCAGAGGACATATTCTGCTTGTACTGCTCATGGTCCTTTTCTGCATCGGGAATAGTCTTTATCCCCTGTTCTGCCCAACGCTTTAAGATGGTGTTGATATACGGGAACGAAAGCTTGCTTGTTGCCATAATGCAGTATTCGTAAGCAAGTCCGACCATATCAGCACTCATACCAAGCTCGTCACGCCACGATTTGAGATACAGATTTTCTGTTTTTGACAGATTTCTGTCAGTGATGCCGAAAAGACTACGCAAGGACGAAATAAATTCGTCGCTTTTTGTCGCGCCCATTATGTAGGCTTGTGCCTCGTCCATTGTTGTGATGTTGTTTTCGTGCCACGTAATAGCCACTTTTTCGATATATTTCATATTACGCTTGTTCATTGAAACGCAGTACTCTAAAAGCATCGTGATAACCTCGGGCGAAAAACCAAGCTGGTCATAGAACCAGTACAGAGTTTCAAGGTCGTTATTGCCCAGTGTTTTGCCGAGTATCTCCTGTGCAATTGCACACAAATCAGAAAGTGCCGAGTTGCCCTCAATAATCTGCGAAACCTCGTCAACTGATTTCTTTGTCGATTCGGGTGAAATCTCCTCGTCCACAGACCTCTTTATAATTATTGTATCGCCCGTGCCCGAGAATATACCTTTTTCGTTCCAGTATTTAATAGCATTAACAACGTCCGACTCAATAAGTCCGAGTTTTTTTGCAATCTCGTTTGTGTCGGCACTCTTGCCTGTAGATGCAAGAAGCATTATGTAGAGATACACCATCACGTATGATGCATTTGCCGACGGCATTATATGTTCAATAAAATCCTTTGGAATCGGAACAAAATCCATATTTAATTTAAAGCTTGGCATAATACCACTCCTTGTCTGCATAGATAACTACATTCTATCACAAAAATTAAGATGTGTCAACTATAAAAGGCAAGGTCGCCGCCTTGCCATTTTATCACTTTATCTTCCCCGTCATATACCGTCCGACTTTCTGCATATATTGTAACGCTTCATCAATCAGGTCATCGGGATAGTTTTTAAAGAAACTATCCGCCTCAAACGTGAAATCACCGTCATAGTCAATGTCTTTTAGTGCTTTTAATATCGAATCCCAGTCGGTTTTCATTGAATACGGCAAAGTATGGGAATCCTCAAAGCAGTTGCAGTCATGCACGTGCAATGCCTTAAGCTGATTTCTGCCAAGACGGCGTATTGCGTCCTGTGGCTTTTCGCCGCAGATGAGGCAATGACCTATATCAATACACCCAACAATCCATTCACTGTCAAGTGCTGATATAAAGCTTGTATGCTCCTCGGAATTGCCCAAGAATGCAGGTATCAAAGTATCGTGATGCATCGGGTGGCGTTCCCACATATTCTCAACTGCAATTTTTATATTGTACTTCTTACAGTAAGGAATAAGCTTGTTAAAGAACTCAATATTTGCATCATAAAGCTCTTGTCGGCTTTTAAAAAGCTCATAGCCGTACTCTTTTACGTGCGATGATGTTGAGTTTTTAATCGGGTGGAAAATAATATGCTTTGCACCCAGTACCGACGCACATTCCATACTGCGTATTATTAAATCGAATGTCATTTTGTTGTATTCATCATTTCCGTTAAGGTACACAGGAAATGGTGCGTGTGCCTGATTACAGGATATACCGCAATCATCGGCAACACCTTTCAGGTATTTCACATACTCTGCATAGTTATCGTGTGCCAGTGGTGTGTCCTCGACGTGGATTTTGCTCATATCTGTATCATAGGCATCAAATCCGGCCTTGGCTATTAGCTTAACAGCACCATCAAAGCCGAATCTTCTTTCGAGAACTCCTGTCGTTGTTGATAATATCATATCATATCCTCCGTCATTTCCTCTAAAATTCCCAAATCCCAGCACATTGACGATAACACGTATTTATCACGTATATCTTTTGTTGCCATAAAGGTCATGGGCAGAGTTTTTTCATCAAGCCCGATTTCCTCTGATGTTGTCGGCAATCCTGTTTTTGCGAACAGTTCTTCAATTTCGGCTGATGTCGGGATTTCTTCGTTTATAATCTGCAGAATGTTTTCAAAATTTTCAATAACACATCCGAGCCGTTTTTCATGCTTTTCGGAATCATATTTCTGCTCCTTTTCTTCAAGTGCAATCATACTTTCCGCACTTGTGCCGAGGAATTTGCGAAGCTCGTCACTCCAATTGCCGTAGTTAAAGTTTTTGACATAGTCAAGTGCTTTTTTCTTATCGGGTGTTATGTTTTTAAATTTTTCATACAGCTTTACCGCTATTATTGTGCCGAGTGCACACTGCAGTCCGTGAAGCTCAACAGGAGTACCGAGCGATGCTCCTCTCATATCCCAGATGTGCGATATATAATGTTCCACTCCCGATGCGGGGCGTGAAAGCCCTGCATATGCCATTGCCATACCGCCGATAATAAGCCCTTCAAACACTGCTTCAACTGCCGTATCTTCCCTTTTCAGCAAGCCGTCGGCATTATCGACACATTTTTTGAGTGCTGTTCGCACCAAATCCGCAACCGTTTCGCAGTAATATTCACCCGTAACAAGATGCGAAATCCGCCATTCGGCGATACTTATGTATTTTGCGACCATATCGCCAATTCCTGCTTTAAGCATCTTTTCGGGTGCATTTTTTAAAATATCGGTATCGCCGATTATTACATCTGCACACCGTGACGGTAACGAAACCTTTAGTCCGTCCATTGTCATTGACGAGGTTGCCGAGGCATATCCGTCCATAGACGGTGCTGTTGCAATTATGATATACGAACTGTTTACCGTATTGCTTAAAATCTTGCCGATGTCATTTATCACACCCGAACCTACGGAAACAACCACATCGCAGGTCTTGTCGTAGTGCATAACGGCAGAGCCAACCGCTTTTTCGTCGGGTTTAAGTGCCGTATCGGGAAAAACGAATTGTGAATATGCAATGTTGTTTTCCGATAGAATGTTTGCAACCGACTCCCCTGCCGATGAGTATGTATTGCAGTCTGCAAGCAGGAACGCTTTTGTTGCGCCCATACTATTCAACACATCGGGCAGTTTGTTTATTGCACCGTTGCCTGTTATTATATTTTTTACATCCGAACGGTGTGTTTTTCCGCACGGACAGTTTATCAAATTATTTATATCCATATCTATCATCTCCTGTTGTTAAGTATAGCAAAACAAAAGAAAATAGTCAATATTTGAAAACTATCTTGACAAAATGTGCATAAAATGATTATAATAATGATTAAGTCTGAATAAATCACTCACATATCGCTCATACGCTCGCTCGCATAGACCACTATAGCCACGCTTGCGTATAAGCAATCTTTGAGCAATTTATTCAAAATTATAGTTGTTTACCTTTGGGTACAGAAAGGAAAGGTTAAAAATATGTCAATCTATAATCGTGAAGACAAATATACAAGGTTATTGGCAGAACGCGCACATACCGTAAAAGAGCTTTCCGAAAAGCTTTTTATAAGCGAGGCAACCGTAAGGCGTGACATTGTAGCTCTGAAGGAAAAAGAGGTTGTCCAGAGCAAACGGGGAGTTGTAAAGCTTAAGCCTAAATATGCCGATCAGAGAATACCTTTGTATATACGTGACCTTGAATATAACGATGCGAAAAAAGAAATCGCATTAAAGGCTATGGAATATGTAAAAGAGGGAGACGTTGTTATGCTTGATGCATCAACAACGGCGTATCATTTGTTACCGCACCTTGCAACGCTCAAAAACATTCTGCTTATCACAAACGGCTCAAAAACAGCAATTGATGCAGTTTCGATGGGAATAAAAACAATCTGCACCGGCGGTGAAATGACTCCCGAGTCATTTTCATATGTAGGAACAGATGCCGAACAGCTTCTGCGACGGTATCACGCAGATGTTGCGTTTTTCTCCTGCCGTGGCGTTTCAGATGACGGCATAATAACCGATAACTCGGTTTTAGAAAATGTCCTGCGTCGTATAATGATGCAGAACTCAAAAAAGAAAATACTTCTGTGCGATAAAAGCAAGTTCGGCAAAATGTATCTGCATACATTGTGCCACAAAGATGAAATTGATATGATTATAAGTAACAGCACAGAGTTCAAAAACTAATAGAAAAATGCCCCGTAAAGGGGCTTTTTTGATGAAAATTACAAAAATTTCCGGATTTGGTATTGACAATAAAAAATATTTGTGTTATTATAATAAAATCAGAAGTTTGCCCTCATTTTTGGGAATGTGAATTTTCAAAGCCGACAAACCGCATAACAGTGCGATTTTGTCGAAAAAAGGGCAAAGGGCAATGAGATACTAAATGACGAGGTGATTTTCTAAAATGTTACACGCACAGAAAGCCGGTAAAAACATTCGACTCAGCTATGCGAAAATCAAAGAGGCATTGGACATGCCAAACCTTATAGAAGTCCAGAAGGATTCCTATAAGTGGTTCATCGAAGAAGGTCTTAAGGAAGTATTCCAGGACATTTCTCCGATTAAAGACCATGCCGAAAAACTCTCTCTTGAGTTTTATGACTACAAGATAGAGGATAAGGTTAAGTACAGCGTCGAAGAATGTAAGGAGCGTGACGTAAAGTACGCAGCTCCGTTAAGAGTTAATGTAAGACTCATCAACAACGAAACAGGCGAAATCAAAGAACAGGAAATCTTTATGGGTGAATTCCCGATTATGACAGAGCAGGGCACGTTTATCATAAACGGTGCAGAGCGTGTTATAGTCAGCCAGTTGGTACGTTCACCCGGAATCTATTACGAGTTTGAGCGTGATAAGAACGGTAAACCGTTGTACAAGTCAACCGTAATCCCGTACAGAGGTGCATGGCTTGAATACGAAACCGATTCAAATGACGTTTTCTCGGTACGTCTTGACAGAACAAGAAAGCTTCCGATGACAGTCCTCTTAAGAGCAATGGGACTTGAATCAAACGGACAGATTCTTGAAATGTTTGGTGACGATGAAAAGGTAAAAGCTACTCTTGAAAAGGACCCGTCCACATCAAGAGATGAGGCGTTGCTTGAAATATATAAGAAGCTTCGTCCGGGCGAGCCGTTAAACGTAGAAAACGCCGAGTCACTTATTACAAATATGCTGTTTGATCCCAAGCGTTATGACCTTGCACGTGTGGGACGTTATAAGTACAACTTGAAGCTCCAGATTAAGGACCGTATAAAGGGCCATACTCTTGCAGCTGATGTTGTTGACCCCAGAACAGGCGAAATTCTTGCAACTGCAGGCGAGGCTGTTTCAAAGGAAATGGCAGAGAAAATCGACCGTGCAGGTGTAAACAGAGTTGAGCTTACAATCGACGAACAGCACGTTATAGTATTCTCAAATGATATGGTTTATCTTGACGAGTACGTTGATTTCGATACAAATGAGCTTAGCGTAAAGCTTGACAAGGTAAGACGTTCAATCCTTAATGATATTATAGAAAAGGCAGACGGAGACGTTGAAGAAATCAAGCGTCAGATTGAGGTGCGTGCGGCAGAGTTGAGCCCGAAGCATATCACAATCGAGGATATGTTCGCATCAATCAACTATTGCCTGAACCTTGCAAAGGGCACAGGCTCGGTTGATGATATCGACCACCTTGGTAACAGACGTTTGAGATGCGTTGGTGAGCTTTTGCAGAACCAGTTCAGAATCGGTCTTTCAAGAATGGAAAGAACAGTTCGTGAGCGTATGTCAACACAGGAGCTTGAAATAATCACACCGTCATCACTTATAAACATCCGTCCGATAATCGCTACAATAAACGAGTTCTTCGGTTCATCACAGCTTTCACAGTTCATGGACCAGCCCAACCCGTTGGCAGAGCTCCGTCATAAGAGAAGAATATCGGCATTGGGACCGGGCGGTCTTTCAAGAGAAAGAGCCGGCTTTGAAGTTCGAGACATTCACTATTCACACTACGGCAGAATGTGTCCGATAGAAACTCCTGAAGGTCCGAACATCGGTCTTATAACATCACTTGCAACATTCGCAAGAATTAACGAATACGGCTTCGTTGAGGCACCGTACCGTAAGGTTATTGACGGTAAGGTTACAGACGAAATTGAGTATATGACAGCAGACGTCGAGGACGGTTACACAATCGCACAGGCGAATGAACCGCTATCAGAGGACGGAACATTCCTTTCAAAGCGTGTTTCTGCACGTCACCGTGAAGAAATCCTTGAAGTTGAGCCGTCAAGAATTGACTACATGGACGTATCACCGCGTCAGCTTGTATCGGTTGTTACAGCTTGTATCCCGTTCCTTGAAAACGATGACGCTAACCGTGCGCTCATGGGTTCAAACATGCAGTGTCAGGCAGTACCGCTTCTTACAACGGACTCGCCGATTATCGGTACAGGTATCGAGCACAAGGTTGCAAAGGACTCAGGTTCAGCAGTTCTTGCAAAGGAAGACGGTGTAGTTGAGAAGGTTGCTTCAGACAGAATCGTAATCCTCGGCGACAGCGGAATCCGTCACGAGCATAAGCTTATCAAATTTGTGCGTTCAAACCAGAGCACATGTATAAACCAGCGCCCGATAGTAAAAGAGGGCGAAAGAGTATCACGTGGCGACATTATTGTTGACGGTCCTGCAATGGACAACGGTGAACTCGCATTGGGTAAGAACATCCTTATCGGATTCATGACCTGGGAAGGTTATAACTACGAGGACGCTGTTCTTATAAGTGAAGAGCTTGTAAAGAACGACACATTCACATCAATCCATATGGAAGAATATGAGTGTGAAGCAAGAGATACAAAGCTCGGACCTGAAGAAATCACAAGAGATATCCCGAACGTTTCAGAGGATGCACTTAAGGACCTTGACGAAAACGGTATCATCAGAATTGGTGCTGAGGTTCACGCAGGTGACATACTCGTAGGTAAGGTTACACCGAAGGGTGAAACAGAGCTTACAGCAGAAGAAAGACTTCTCCGTGCAATCTTTGGTGAAAAGGCACGTGAGGTAAGAGATACATCACTCCGTGTACCGCACGGTGAGTCGGGTATAATCGTAGACATAAAGAAATTCACAAGAGAAAACGGCGACGAGGTATCAGCAGGTGTTAACGAGTCAGTTGTATGTTACATCGCACAGAAGCGTAAGATTTCTGTCGGCGATAAGATGGCTGGTCGTCACGGTAACAAGGGTGTCGTTTCACGTGTTCTTCCGCAGGAAGATATGCCGTTCCTCGAAGACGGTACACCGCTTCAGATCGTGCTTAACCCGCTGGGCGTTCCGTCACGTATGAACATCGGTCAGGTGCTTGAAATGCATCTTGGCTATGCATACAGAAACCTCAGCCTTAAGACACGTGAAGAGCTTGAAAAGATTTCAGGCGAGACTTTCCGTAACGCTATCCTTGAAGCATACGATGCAAGACGTCCTGACAGATTCATCAAGATCGCAACACCGGTATTTGACGGTGCGCAGGATGCAGACATCAAGGAAGCATTTGAAGAAGCAGGTCTTAACAAAACATTCAAGTCAGTTGTATACGACGGACGTACAGGTGAGAAGTTTGATAACCCTGTTACAGTCGGTGTCATGTACTATCTAAAACTCCATCACCTTGTTGACGATAAGATTCACGCTCGTTCAACAGGCCCGTACTCATTGGTAACACAGCAGCCGCTCGGTGGTAAGGCACAGTTCGGCGGACAGCGTTTCGGTGAGATGGAAGTTTGGGCACTTGAGGCGTACGGTGCTGCATACACACTCCAGGAAATCCTTACTGTTAAGTCAGACGATATCGTGGGACGTGTTAAGGCATACGAATCAATCGTTAAGGGCGAGAACATTCCGAGATCCGGAGTACCTGAGTCATTCAAGGTTCTTGTTAAGGAACTTCAGTCACTGGCTCTTGATATCAGAATATTGGATCATGACATGGAGGAGATTGACCTTGACGCATCATTCGAGGATGATGACGATGCAATCAACGAAGAGCTCATGGGAACAATGGAAGAGGCAGACGGAATTACGGATTCACTTGACGAAGCAGATCTTGACGATGCAAACATGTTGCTCGAGGAAACTGATGACGATTTCGGTTTCGATTTCGGCGACGATGCAGACGAAGACTACGACGAGAGTGATATTTGACGATAGAGTATGGAGGATTTCAAATGTTGGAATTTAACAATTTTGAAGCAATTAAAATAGGGCTTGCCTCACCCGAAACCATTCTCGGATGGTCACACGGCGAGGTAACCAAGCCTGAAACAATAAACTACCGTACCTTAAAGCCTGAAAAGGACGGCTTGTACTGCGAAAAGATTTTCGGACCTACAAAGGACTGGGAATGTCATTGTGGTAAGTACAAGAAGATAAGATACAAGGGCAAAGTCTGCGAGCGTTGCGGCGTTGAAGTAACAAAAGCAAAGGTGCGCCGTGAGAGAATGGGTCATATCGACCTTGCAACTCCGGTTTCACACATCTGGTACTTCAAGGGCGTGCCCTCATCAATCGGACTTATGCTTGATTTGTCACCCAGACAGCTTGAAAAGGTACTTTACTTTGCATCATACATTGTAACAAATGTTAATGCAGACCTCGTAAACAACGATATCTTTGAAGGTCAGGTTCTTACTGATAAAGAATATAACGAATATCTTGAAAAGTACGGCAACGATGCGTTCACTGCAGGAATGGGTGCCGAGGCTGTAAAAGCACTTCTTGAAAAGATTAACGTTGAAGCTTTAGCAGAAGACCTTAAGGCAGAGCTTGAAGAAGCACAGGGTCAGAAGAAGGCAAGAATCATCAAAAGACTTGAAATTGTTGAAGCATTCAGAGTTTCGGGCAACCGTCCGGAATGGATGATTATGACAGTTGTTCCGGTTATTCCGCCGGATCTTCGTCCGATGGTTCAGCTTGACGGCGGACGTTTCGCAACAAGTGACCTTAACGACCTTTACAGACGAGTAATAAACAGAAACAACAGACTTAAGAGACTTCTTGAGCTTGGCGCACCGGATATCATCATCCGTAACGAAAAGCGTATGCTTCAGGAAGCTGTCGATGCACTTATAAACAACGGCCGTCGTGGCAGAACAGTAACAGGCCCCGGAAACAGAGCATTGAAGTCACTTTCAGACCTACTTAAGGGTAAGCAGGGACGTTTCCGTCAGAACCTACTCGGTAAGCGAGTTGACTATTCAGGACGTTCAGTTATCGTAGTTGGTCCGGAAATGAAGATTTATCAGTGTGGTGTTCCGAAGGAAATGGCAATCGAGCTGTTTAAGCCCTTCGTAATGAAAGAGCTTGTATCACGTGGCATTGCACACAACATAAAGAGCGCAAAGAGAATGGTAGTGCGTACACGTGTTGAGGTATGGGATGTGCTTGAGGATGTAATTAAAGCGCATCCGGTACTTCTTAACCGAGCACCTACACTTCACCGTCTGGGTATCCAGGCATTCGAGCCGCGTCTTGTTGAGGGACGTGCACTTAAGCTTCACCCGTTGGTATGTACAGCGTACAACGCTGACTTCGACGGTGACCAGATGGCTATCCACGTACCGCTTTCACCCGAGGCTCAGGCTGAGGCAAGATTCCTTATGCTTTCAGCAAACAACCTCTTAAAACCCCAGGACGGTCACCCGGTAGCAGTTCCGTCACAGGATATGCTTCTTGGTTCGTACTACCTCACAATAGTTCGTGAGAACTACAAAGAGATATACGATATAATTTCAGAGGATCCGTCAAAGCAGGCGGCATTTGAAGCACTTATCGCAGAAACTGACGAAACACCGGCAGTTGTTGATGAGAACACAGCAATCGAAACATTCTCATCATGGCAGAGTGCATTCGAGTATGTGCTTACAATTAAGAAAGTACAGCTTAATGAAACAAAGATAACAGGTGTTAACCCGATAACAGTTGCAACCCAGAAGAAACCTGTTACATTATCAGTACAGACATTCCTTGCAATCGCAAAGAAGGTTACACAGAAGAAGTTCCTCTCGGCTGAGGAAGCATTGCTTGCATATACAAACCACGCAATAACACTCCACGAGAGAATAAGCGTACAGCTTTCAAAGGAAATCGACGGAGCGGTTGTTACAAAGCTTGTTAATACAACAGCCGGAAGAATAATCTTCAACAACAACATTCCGCAGGACCTTGGTTTTGTTGACAGAACCAACCCTGAAACAGCACTTGACTACGAGGTTGATTTCATAGTTAAGAAATCACAGCTCGGTGATATCATCGGCAAGTGTATAGATGTTCACGGCGTATCAGTAACTGCTGTTATGCTTGATAACATCAAGTCAACAGGATATAAGTATTCAACAATCGGAGCTTTGACCGTATCAGTTTCGGATATCAACGTTCCGGAAGCAAAGCCTGCAATCCTTGCAGAGGCAGAAAAGCAGGTTGAGGCAATCACTGCAAAATATCGTTTCGGTTTATTGAACGACGAGGAGCGTTACGAGCAGGTAATCAAGATTTGGGCAGATGCATCTTCACAGGTTACAGACGCCATGCTTGATAACCTTGGTGAATTCAACCCCATCTACATGATGGCGGATTCAGGAGCCCGTGGTTCGACCAACCAGATTCGTCAGCTTGCTGCTATGCGTGGTCTTATGGCCGATACACAGGGTAGAACAGTCGAGATTCCTATCAGAGCTAACTTCCGTGAGGGTCTGAACGTACTTGAGTACTTCGTATCATCACACGGTGCGAGAAAGGGTCTTACAGATACGGCTCTACGTACTGCTGACTCAGGTTACCTCACAAGACGTCTTGTTGACGTTGCTCAGGACGTTATCGTTCGTGAAATCGACTGTGGTACTACAAAGTACGCAGAAATCGAGGATATCCGTGACGGTGAAGAAATCATCGAGCCGTTGTACGACCGTATCGAGGGCAGAATTTCGTGGGAAGATATTGCTAACCCCGAAACAGGCGATATTATCGTAAGAGCAGGCGAAATGATAAGCCTCCGTCAGGCAGACAAGATTGTAAAAGCAGGCATTTCAAAGGTTAAGATCCGTTCAGTTCTTACATGTAAGTCAAAGATTGGCGTATGTGCTAAGTGTTACGGTAAGAACCTTGCTACAGGTACACTCGTAAACATCGGTGAAGCTGTCGGTATCATCGCCGCACAGTCAATCGGTGAGCCGGGTACACAGCTTACAATGAGAACCTTCCACGCCGGCGGTGTCGCATCAGGCAGCGATATCACTCAGGGTCTTCCGCGTATCGAAGAATTGTTCGAGGCACGTAGACCGAAGGGTGTTGCTATCATCAGTGAAATTGCAGGTAAGGTAACAGTTAACGATTCAAAGCAGAAGCGTGAAGTTGTAATCACAAACGATGAGGACGGCGAGAGCAGAACATACGCAATCCCGTACGGTGCTACAATTAAGCTCCGTGACGGCGATATGGTTGCAAAGGGTGGCGAAATCACCGCAGGTTCTGTTAACCCGAACGATATCCTGAGAATCAACGGACCTGACGCTGTTCAGATGTATATCACACGTGAAGTTCAGAGAACATACCGTATGCAGGGTGTTGATATCAACGACAAGCACGTTGAGGTTATCACACGTCAGATGCTCCGTAAGGTTCGTATTGAAGACATCGGTGATACAAACCTTCTCATCGGTTCATTGACAGACCGTCTTGAATTCGAGGACGAGAACGAGGCAGCACTTGCAAAGGGCGGTGCAGAAGCTACAGCATCACCCGTACTTCTCGGTATCACAAAGGCTTCACTTGCAACAGAGTCATTCTTATCAGCAGCATCATTCCAGGAAACAACAAAGGTTCTTACAGATGCGGCTATTAAGGGTAAGGTTGACCCGCTCATGGGACTTAAGGAAAATGTTATTATCGGTAAGCTTATCCCTGCAGGTACAGGTATGAGTATGTATAAGGACATTAACATCACCATGGAAGGTGAAGAGGTTCCCAACGAGGATATAAAATAAGGACTGCGATATTCGGCGCAGACCACAGAAAGGCTAAACCTTTCTGCTACAAACAAAACTCACCGCTCGGCGTACCTGTGTACGCCGTCGGGCAAGGAGGGTGTTGCATTAGCAACACCCTCTTCGTTTTGTTCGTTCTGCATCCGAATCTCATCAGTCCTTGGTTGTGAGCAACAAAAAAGAGGTTTCATTGCGAAACCTCTTTTGATAATTGCTTTTCAATTAAAACGCTTGTTCCGTTAGCAACAATACCAATGATATTGTTTGAAAATGTAATATAATCGAAATCAACACCAATTAGGGCATTTCCGCCCATTGACAAAGAGTTACTTATAAGTTTTCTCGTAGCCGCAGTCTTTGCTTCCTCTAATTTCTTTTCAAAAGAGTTGGATTTTGTACCAAAAAAATCTGAAAAGGAAGCGCGAAATTCAGATAAGAATCCGGTTCCAAGAACTGTTTCGCCACTTACTATACCTAAATATTTTTTGATGATATAGCCTTGAAAGTCATAACCGGTAGTTAATAAATGGTTTATGAAATCACGCTTAAAGTCTTCATCTTTTTCAAAAAAGTCTTCATCTACGTTTTTATATTCTTCTTTTTGTTGAAAATCAAAAATATTAGGGCTACTAGAAGTGACAGATGATAATAGTGTTTTAGAAACAGAAACTTCTTTAAGATTTCTTTTTTCTAATTCGCTTTTTATAATTACAAGCTCTTGCTCGGTATATAAGTTAGATTGATCCTTTAAAATCAACAAAAGATCGTGTGTTTCTGTCGACTGTATTTCATTTATAAAATCATTCATTTTAGTTTATATGTACTTTTTATCTATCCTTTAACAAATCGCGTATCTCTGTAAGAAGTTCTTCGGATGTGGGAGCTGCCGGAGCTTCTTCAATTTCTTCTTCCTTCTTTTTATGAGCCTTTGATATAAGCTTCACTGCCATAAACATTGAGAATGCAATAATCAGGAAGTTGATTATATTCTGAATGAATGTTCCATAGAGTATAGCAGCCTCGGGTGTTGTCTCTGTAGCTGCCGAAAGCACCCACTTAAGGCTCTTAAAATCCATACCTGCGGTAAAATGACCGAAAATAGGCATTACAATGTCATTCACAAGCGAATTAACGATTGTTCCGAATGCGCCGCCGATGATAACGCCGACAGCCATATCTACTACGTTGCCCTTAAAAGCAAACTCTTTAAAATCTTTAAACATTGTTTTTTTCTCCTTATACCTCATCTATAGCTTTTATAAGATTCTCGCAAACCGTCTTTATCCTTGCACGGTATGTTTCAACTTCTTGTTTAACCTTAAGCATTTCCTGGTGCTTCTTGATATGCTCATCATCAATCTGACGTGCAAGGCGTGTAGCATCAAGTTTTGCTCGGTTAACGATTGCTTCTGCCTCCATAGTTGCGTTATTCTTGATATCCTGCGCTGACTGCTGTGCAACATCAAGTGAACGCTGCATGGTTTCTTCTATCTCCTTATAGCGGTCAACCGTTTCTGTCAGCAAAGCGATTTTTTCGTGCAATGCGGCATTTTCCTTGCACAAAGCGTCATAGTCCTGAATGACGATGTCAAGAAAATCATCAACTGCATCGCAGTCGTAACCTTTAAGCTTTTTTTCAAATTCCTGATTCTGAATATCAACGGGTTTTAACATATACAACTACTTCCTTTCATGAATTCTGTACTAAATATATTGTTTAAGTGTTATATGAAGACGCATTTTTCTGGTTTCGCCGTCAAAGCTGTGAACAAGAAACCTGCCATAACCACGGATAGAGAGTAGGTCTCCCTCTTTTACGGTTTCGGCAACTTTTTCAGTCTCACGGTGATTAAGCTTAACCTTTCCTGCGTTTATCAGTGCCGCAGACTGTGCACGTGAAATATTGGCCGCAGCACCTACCACAGCATCAAGCCTTGGTGCGGCACAAACTGCACCGATGGTTTTGTGTTTACGCTCGATCTGAATTTCTGTGAGGTCGTTTATGATTTCGACTTTAACGCCCTGATTACCTATTTTATTCAGATTGTCTCTGACATATTCAGAAACGTCGCTGTGCAATAAAACATATGCAAAATCATCGCAAACAACAATATCACCAAGCTTCTGCGGTGCAATCCCGAGCGACATCACGGTGCCGAGATAGTCACGGTGGTTGAGCTTTCTTGTATACCCGCCCACTACCTTCAGACAGACAATCGGAAACTCATTCGTGTCAGGTTCTTCCCATTGCGGAAAAACACCGATAATCTTCTTTTCAGCATCGCCAAATCCGCCATAGATTAAAACATTATAATCAAACGGGAACACGACCTTGTCCTCTATCGTTGCAAGCTCTGCGCCGTCAAGGAAATCGGAAAACCGTGCCGACGAATATTTGTCGCATAGTCTGAACAAATCTTCCGTTTTGGAAATCAGAAGCTTTTCGTCAGTATTCATCAATATTTGTTCTTCTTTGCGTCTATTTTAACACCGACGGGAGCCATACAGAAAATGCTCGGGCAAAGTCTCTCGAACGGACAATCCATACCGAAAGCTGCACCGCCTATGTAGTCAACAACACGGCGTGCTTCGTTATCTGTCGCAATTCCCGAAACATCAATAAGGGTAATCTTATTGCCCTTTACCTCACGTATGATTCTTGTCGCATCATCAAGTGATGTCGGGTAATGAACCGTTACCTCAACTCCGGCAAGACTTGAACGAGTCGGGGCAGGCGCAACAGCCGGCTTTGAAGCATAGCTTGAGCTGTATCTCTCTCTGGGCATAGCACTGCGTGAATATGAAGATGAATAACTGCGTGCCGGTGCCGGCTCGCTCTCATAGCTTTCTTCATAATCCGCTTCTTTTTCTTCGCGCTTGCCTAAGAATGAGAAGAACGACTTTTTAGGTTCTTCATCCTCTTCCTCGTAATCCTCATACTCCTCATCGTAACGGTCTTCATAATCATCAGCTGACTTTGAGCCGAACGCACGTCTTGCATTGTCTAAAAATGACATACATACACTTCCCTTCGTTAATTATAATTTCTTGGTCCGAATATCAGACTGCCCACACGAACCATGGTCGCACCGTACTTAACAGCAGTTTCAAAATCACCGCTCATGCCCATTGAAAGCTCGCACATACTGACATTCTTGTAGTTTTCATTCGCAGTCTTGTCAAAAAGCTCTTTCATATTTTTAAAATGCTCTGAGACATCTCCGAATTCCGTTTTTGGTGCGATTGTCATAAGTCCTTTAACATGCGTATGGTTAAGGTTTTCGGCGTATTGAAGAAGTGTCGGAAGCTCGTCGGGAGAAACCCCTGATTTCGACTCCTCGCCCGAAATATTAACCTGAATAAGAATGTCAATATGACAATCGTGAACTGATGCAAGTCTTTCAATTTCCTGCATCAGCTTTATTGAATCAACGCTGTGAATCATACAACAGCGGTCAATAACATATTTAACTTTGTTGGTCTGCAAATGTCCGATAAGATGCCAGTTGACAGGCAGTACGTTATCAAACTTATCCCGTACCTCCTGCGGTTTGTTCTCGCCTATATCCGTAACACCCAATCGGATTGCTTCGTTCATAGCATCTGTCGGATACGTTTTTGTAACGGCTATAAGCTTAATTTCCTCGGGTTTTCTGCCACATTCTTCTGCCGCAGTCCTGATTCGTGCCATCACATCGTTTAATCTGTTTTCAAGACTCAAATGAACTCCCCAACCTTTCTTTTTATCAGCGTTCACCTACAATTATTCTGTCCATTGCACCAATGTTGTTCTCGGCGTTCTCCGATGCACTGATGATAGAAAATCCCTGGTCTGTATCCGAATAAAGGACATCAATATCGCATTTATACGAATCCGAGCCTTTTCGTGCATAAACGAAATAGTCGTTGATTTCGGTTCCTGTATGGATTGAATCAGTAGGAACTTTGTATCCTGAATATTCTTTGAAAATTATTTTAGCACTTACTGTTCTGTATGAGAAAGCACTTTCCAGATATGTGCTTACTTTTATCATAAACACGCAGTCACCGTTGGCGTCTGCCTTGCCCAGATAGAAAAGCTCACCCTTTACATCGGTTTCGGTAAGGTTTGTAAAGCTTACGGTTATATTCGGATTTTCCGTAAGAAGCTTTGCGTTGTCGCTGTTTGCGATACCCATAATGTACCAGACGTGGTTATTCATAACCTTGCACACGGGTGTGCCCGAAACGATTGTTTTACCGTTTAAGTATTCGCTCGTTCTCGGTTCAAGTGCATTAAGATATGTTGTTGTAAATTTTTCTGCTTTATCTGCTGTAAGCACGGTTTCAAGTCCGTCTACATACGATGAAAATATTCCCGAACGGTCGGAGACGATGTCAGTACCTTTTGCGGTAATAGACCGTTCAATCTGTTTACGCTCGACATTAAGTGCCTCGATTTTGGCTGTTTTTGAGGAAGCAGTGCCCTTGCGTGCACTGTTAATATCCTTTTTTGTCTCGCTGACTTCTTCAATATTATTGTCTCTGCCGTCTTCTATCACGGTTTCCATTTCGGACGCAATCTGGCTCTCCGCTGAGTCAGAATCCTTTTTATAGAGGTCGCTGTCGTGTCCATTGGAGGATAGACGAGCTATAGTTGCATCAATGGTGCTGAGCTGTTTAAGAGTATCGGTATTGATATTTCCGTTATATACAGTGCTTATAACCTCGTCCTGTGCAACTCTGTTACCGTCTGTTGCGACGTTGTGAACAACACCGTCTGACTCTGAATAATAAACTGTTTCATCACGCACAATGAATGCGTTATCACATACAAAGCTAACACTGTGCGTATAACGTGACAGCTCTGTGGAGTTAACCGGCATAACAAAATATGCAACACCGTATGCGATTGCAGTAAGCAGAACAAGTGCAATGACTGCTACAAAAAACTTTTTCATTCTAAACCTTTCAAAAAAACATAAAGTCCTGTTTCTTCTGTGTATACTTATATAATTATATTATATAATGTTTTGCGTTAAAAAACAAGTCTTTTTTGTTGTTTTTTGACGGAAATTTTCATATTATGTGATTTGAAAGATATACAATCGAGTTTGCGGCACGGAAATACTTCCCCAAAGAGTCGAGCATGGCTCTGCCCTTATATTGACGACGCATTGCATGAACAAGAAACCGAAGCTTGCGTGAAGCTTTATATGAGCAAAGAACACATTGGCACAGCTCATCAAAAGTATATACCTTATAGGGGTCTATATCGCACATAAGTGCCGCAGCTTCAACGCCTGAAACGATGTCTTTTCCGTAGGTGAAAATAGCACTGTCAAATGAATCACGGGTAATTGCGTAGTAATCACCACTGTATCTGCCGAATACACGCATACATTCGTAATACCCGTTCCGGATACTTTTTGCAATTGCGCTCTTGTCAAATTCCATTAAACCGACTTCGGGTGTACGGCAGTTTATATTTATAATATTGACACCGCATTGGTCAATGCTTTTTATCATACCCACGCCCTTTACCGAAACGGAAATAATGGTATCATATCCACGGTCTATAAGCATATTAACGGGAAGATTGTTACGCATAGCACCGTCGGAATATTCCACGCCGTCGATTTTTGCAGGTTTAAACATCGGAAAACATGCGCTTGCGAAGATATAATCGAGAAGTTTCCCGTCGGGAATATCCTCAATAAACAGCTCTTCGCTTTTTTTGGTATCGGTTCTGTAGGTACAAAGACCGTAGTCGATTCCGCTTTCGCGTACACAGCTTTCGTCTATATGCCGTGCGAGAAACTCCTTGAATGCCGAGGCATCAATACCGCCTGAGGTGAGGTCCTTAACCGCACCGAAAAGCGACATCGGAGAGAACAGATTATTGCCCTTTATCTCTGCAATATCGGATGCACGTATGTTAAGCCACAACTCATCAGCATCAAGTCCCGACGCAAAAACAGCACCGTTTACCGCACCTATGGATGTTCCCGTTATCGCTTCGATTTCTATTCCGAGCTCGTTTAGTGCATGCCACACCCCGACTTCAAAAGCACCTCTTGTACCGCCACCGCCAAGAGCCAATGCGTATTTCATAACACAATCATTCCTTTCTTATTGAAATAGTATATGTAAAAAACACAGGATGTTGCAGAAAATGCAACATCCTGTTTCTTGTTAGTTTGTAATTATTGTAGGACCTGACACGGAATAAGCCGGAACTGCCTCAATTTCGGGCTTGAGCTGAAGCTCGAACTGCAGCTTGTTGCCTTTCGTTTCGTCCTCACCCTCATAAAGAGCAATGAACTTTATCAGCTCCTTATAGAGTGCCTTTGATTTATTAAAACCGTCGTATGCCACATTTTTGCACAGGACATTAGCCGTATGCGTTTTGGCTATGGATTTTTCCATTTTAGCATCAAGCACGGACATATTTTCAATCAGTGCGTTTTCATAGTCACTGTAGAATGTCTTAATTTTATTGCCGTAAAGTGTACGGTTTGTTGCACAGAGGGTAGAAAGAGAACGGTTTGCCCAGTACATTGAATATTCGCTGTAGTCAGGTGCATCAAGCGTACAAATCACCGGCGTTTCGGTTATTGCCGAGGCATAGTACGGAAGATACGGTGCAAACTCGGCATTTCCGAGACACAGCCACATCACGCATGCTGTTTCCTGCGGTAAATTGGGACGTATTTGCAGGATATGACATTCCTCCTGACGTGCCGTTGCAATTGCTCGTATGTATTTATTGCCCGGTATATCAAGACAGTATTTTGTGTTTTCGTACCGTGTACGGGTAACGTCCATAACCTCTTTAACCGTGATTTTCTTTGACGGCTTAAACAGAAGTTTGTGTTCGGTTTTATAAGGGTCTGCTCCGACCGAACCGTGAAGCAAACGCTGTCCGCCCCAGATTCGGATTGAGTTCGAATCTTTTTCTGTCTCCGAATATGTCTTGCGAAGATTGATTTTGCCGTTGTTTTCTACGAGGAATCTGTTAGATTTTGCAAGATTAACGAGATTTTCCGAAACAATAACATCGGGTGACTCCACATCAATTTCGCCAAGCATATACGCATTGGGGATAACTGCCGCCATATCATCGGGCAATTTAATTGCCGCATACTGATGCCCTGTGTATATTTCCATGTACCAAGCCTCGTTTTCGTCGGCGGTCATGATTATATTTCCCTCGCCCGAACCGTATTTATCGACGATTTCCGCAACTATCTCTATGCCGTGTCTTGCAGATGTTGCACGTGAGAGGATTATGTCGTTTGCTGAAAGCTCGTGTAAGCCGGTTTCAACGAACGGATCGGCAGTTATTGCCTTTTCGTTGGGATATGCCGTAATTGTCGAGGTTGCCGCAACACCAAGTTCATTGAATCCTGCCGCACCGTACGGCGTGCTTCCGATACCACGGTGTTTTGATGCAGGTGTTGCACTGTATCGGTAAGTGTGCTCGGGATACGGCACACTCAAACCGTATGCATCAGTATAGCACTCGCCAGACTCGTGATCCGCCGCAGGATGAACAATAAACCGCTTGCTGTTTGCACTTGCAATGTCCTCGGTTCTTGCAATCATAACAGAGCCGTCTGCGGAAACATCTTTTCCGACATATACACCCGTGCAGGCATAAGCGGAAGATGTTGCCAGTATAACTGTGCCCAACGCAACAGATACTATTTTTGTTAATATATTAAACTTCATAATAAGTAAAACCTTTCATATTGTATACTAAAATAATACAATATATTTATGCATTTGTCAAGGAAACGAGCACACAAAAAGGCGAAATTGTATAAAACCGACAAAAGTAAAAAATTTTGAAAAAAGTGTTGACAAATGAGAAATATTATGGTATCATATAATTCGTGTTGAGAACACAACAACAAAATATATGCGTGATTAGCTCAGTTGGTAGAGCACCTGACTCTTAATCAGGGTGTCCAGGGTTCGAGCCCCTGATCGCGTACCAGAAACCATCCGAAAGGATGGTTTTTTGATTTATAGTAAAAAGGTGCGAAACCAACGGAGCTGCGAAGTTGGTCGCTGAACACTTGACCGCGTCCGGTGGACGAAGAAGGGAAACCTGATTCTTAATCAGGGTGGCTAGCGTAGAACCCCTCCTCTTGATTTTTCTATAAACATATGATATAATACCCGTGTCGGGACACACCGACAATAAAAACAAAGGAGAATTTAAAATGAAAAAAAGGATTTTATCACTGGTATTGGTATTGGGACTTGTATTTTCAATGACGGGGTGCGGTAGCGACATCGGAAAAGCAGAATCTGCTGTAAAGGGAATGTTCAGTGCACTCAAGGATGTTGATTTTGAAAAGGCCGGAAAATATGCAAATATTGACGATTTTGGATCAATGGGAGACTCTGAGCTCACAGAGAACATAGAAGTAGTAATGGAGACGATTTTAGACAAGCTGGACTATAAAATAATCTCATCAGAGCAGACAGACGAGAACACAGTAATTGTAAAGACAGAAGTTACAACAACAGATATGAAGCCTGTTGTAACAGACTTTTTCACAGAGGCATTCACTTATGCTTTGTCTATTGCATTTAAGAATCCGCAACCGACAGAAGAAGAAACCAACAAGAAGATGGAAGAAATTCTGGTTGAATGTGCATCAAAGCCCGATCTTGAAACAGTTACAAACGAAATTGATATAAAGGTCGCTAAAGATGAAAACGGAGAATGGAAAGTAGATGCTGATGAAACTGTGGTAGATACGTTGCTCGGCGGATTCGTAAGTGCTGCAAAGCAAATGAGCGATTCATTGGGCGGAAGCGAAGAATAACTAAAAAATGCTCACTGTAAAGTGAGCATTTTTTTAGTTTATCTTGAATGTTTCCCAAAGCGTGTTGATATAATCAAGTGTTTCGGGTTTTAAGTTGTGGTATGCGTTTTTGTTATACTCTTTAGCAAAGCCACCGCTCTTGCCGTAAAGAATATCCATTGCCTTTTCGCCCATTTCTTCTATATATGCATCGTTCTCATAAACGAGCTTGTTGGGTGATGCATAATACGTATATTCTGCATTGGCAACCGCAGGTTCTTCGGAGAGCATATAGTTAATGAAAATTTCTGCAAGCTCCTTGTTTTCACAACAGGTCGGAATACACATTGCGTCTATATAATAGTTTGTGCGTTCGGGGTAGTAGAACTCCAGGTCCACATTCTCTGCCTGTGCGTCTACCATTGTGAAATAATCACCTGCGTAATATGCTCCAATTGCCGCCTCGCCCGATTCCATCATATTATAGATTTCATCCATTACAAGGCTGTAAACAAGCGGACGCTGTTTCATAAGCTCTTTATGTGCCTTATCCCACACTTTTTCATCCTCGGAATTAACATCAAGTCCGAGCTTATACATAGCCATTCCGAACGCATCCCGTGAGTTATTAAACTGTAAAATCTTGTTTGAATATTTTTCGTTCCATAACAAGTCCCAGTCACCCGTATCGGATTTATCAACCTCGTTTGCGTTATAGATAACACCTATTATTCCGTATGCATAAGGTACGGTATATTGGTTTTCGGGGTCATAGTAAAGCCCACGGAACTCGTTGTCTATATACTTATAGTTCGGGATATTTTCAAAATCAAGCGGTAAAAGAAGATTTTCATCCTTCATACGTGCAATCATATAGTCAGACGGGATAATTACGTCATAGCTGACCGCACCGCTTGAAATTTTGCTGTACATATCCTCGTTTGATGCGAAAGTTGTATAATTGACAGTGACTTTCCTGCCGTATTCTTTCTCATACCATTTCTCAAATTCACGGACGGTATCAAATGTGCCCTCGCTGCCGTCGGAGATATATTCACCCCAGTTATAGACATTTAAAACAAGTGGTTTTTGCTTATTTAATCCCACAACAACGCCAACAACAAGAATAACAACAGCAAGAGCTCCCGCTGTAATTGCACCTATCGGCTTGCGGTTTGTGTTCTTGTTTTTGTTACGCAGTTTACGGTTATCGTCGTTGTCAATAAAGTTATTGACAAGAAGTAATGTAAGCGTTACAAAGAATATAATCGTTGCAAGTGCGTACATTTTTGGTGTAACCGTCTTTTTGGTCATACCGTAAATTCGTATAGGCAAGGTCTGGAAATCGTTGCCTGATGTAAAGTAACTGATTACGAAATCGTCAAGCGAGAGCGTGAACGCCATAATCGCACCAGTGATTATGCCGGGCATTATTTCGGGCAATGTTACCTTGAAAAATGCACGTAACGGCGTACAGCCCAGATCCTGTGCTGCCTCTGTCAGTGACGAATCCATCTGTGCAAGCTTCGGCAAAACCTGGAAAATCACATACGGCAGACAGAACGTAACGTGTGCAATAAGCAACGTCCAGAAATTAAGGCTCGTTGTCGCTCCAAACAGGCGTCCGACAAATACGAACACAAGCATCATTGAGATACCCGTTATAATATCGGGGTTTATCATCGGGATGTTTGTAACGGAGTTTAACACCGTTCTGTACCAGCGTTTGCGTATTTTATGGATACCAAACGCCGCAGCAGTTCCCATCACTGTCGAAACTGCAGTTGCAGATAATGCAAGAATAAGTGTGTTCTTAACCGCCTCAAGCGTGTTGCGGTCGTTTATAAGCTCCTTGTACCATTTAAGCGAGAAGCTTGAAAATACTGACAAGCTTTTTGCATCGTTAAATGAGAACAAAAGCAGTATTGCAATGGGAGCAAACAGAAACGCCATTATTATACCTGTATAGATTTTTGATGACATCTTCATATTACTCACCCCCATATACCAGTCTGGCAGTAATATATTTTACTAACCCCATAGCAACAAGCAAAATTACCATCAATATGAAAGCAATCGCCGCCGCAAAGTGGAGGTTGTTTGCGATATACTGTCCTTCAATCGCATCACCGATAAGGAAAAATTTACCGTTACCGAGCTTTTGCGAGATATAGAACGTACTGATTGACGGAATCAAAACCATAGTAATTCCCGAAATTACGCCCGGCAGACTCAGAGGGAAAATTACACGGCGTAAAACGCCGAAACCGTTACAACCAAGATCACGAGCCGCTTCAAGAAGTTTTAAATCCATCTTCGCCATAATCGAATATATCGGCAGTATCATATACGGGAAATAGTCATAAACCATTCCGATTATAACCGCCGTTTCCGTACCGATTATATGCATCGGTCTAATGCCGAAAAATCCCGTTATACTGTTTAGAATACCCGTATCCTGCAGAATCGTCATCCACGCATATGTACGGATAAGGAAGTTCATCCACATCGGTATCATAATAAGCGTGACAAGCGTTTTTTGTGTCCGTTCCTTTGCACGTGCGATTATATACGCCATCGGATAACCTAAAAGAAGGCAGATAAGCGTCGAAATCGCCGCAAGCTTTAACGAACGCATAAATATAACAATATATGTGTGCACTTCACGCACTGTTCCGTCATCTGCCTTGAGGTCACTCGTTGCCGTAAAGAAACGTGTTATGTTTTCGGTTGTAAACCGGAAATTCTCGTCAGTAAACGCATAATATGCCACAAAAACAAGCGGTACGAGTATGAACAAAAGTGACCATACCGAATACGGTGCAAGTGCGAGCCCTGCAGTTCGGCTATGCTGTTTTTGCAAGGTTTTTTTCATTCTCACTCGTCACCTCCCGGGTCGGAAAGCTCATCGAGCTCGTTGGAGTATGACGAATAGTCGCCGTACATTCCCGAATATTCAGACTTTTTCATTATATGTATCGCATCAGGCTCAAGCGAAATGCCGATACATTCGCCCACGTTTACAGAATCGGTCGTCTGTATCATCCACTTGAATCCGCCGATATCAACGATTATTTCGTTATGCACGCCCATAAATGTAACCTGCGTAACAGTTCCCTTGATTTCGCCTTTGTCTGCCGGCACAATATCAACGTCTTCCGGACGCACAACCACGTCTACCGGCTCGCCGTGTGCAAAGCCTTTGTCAAGGCACTCAAAGGTATGGCCCGAAAACTTAACCTTATAGTTTTCAAGCATTATACCGTCGATTATGTTACTCTCGCCGATAAAGTCGGCAACGAACGCGTTCTGCGGTTCGTTATAAATATCTGCCGGTGTGCCGATTTGCTGAATACGTCCCTCGTTCAATACCACGATGGTGTCTGACATACTCAATGCCTCTTCCTGGTCGTGTGTAACAAAAACAAACGTAATTCCCGTTGACTGCTGTATCTTCTTAAGCTCCTGCTGCATATCCTTACGGAGTTTTAAGTCGAGCGCACCAAGCGGTTCATCAAGAAGAAGAACTTTCGGATGGCTTATAAGCGCACGTGCAATCGCAACTCTCTGTTGCTGACCGCCCGAAAGACTTGTTACGCTACGGTTTGCAAAGCTTCCGAGCATAACAAGGTTAAGCATTTCCTCAACCTTTTTCTTGATTTCGTCTTTGGGAACTTTACGTTCACGCAAAGCGAACGCAACATTCTCAAACACATTCAGGTGCGGGAAAAGTGCGTATTTCTGAAACACTGTATTTATATTTCTCTTGTGTGGCGGAGTATCGTTTATCCTCTCGCCCAAAAATAGTATATCACCCTCGTCGGGGTTCTCAAAACCGCCTATCATCCGCAGGAGTGTGGTTTTACCACAGCCTGACGGACCAAGCAGTGTTATAAACTCGTTATCGTGAATATCAAGGCTTATATTTGTGAGCACCTGCTCACCGTCAAAAGCCTTGGATATGTTTTTTAGCTCTATTATTTTATTCATGTCAAGTTTCCTCCTTTGACATATTAAAAAGTGGTATGCCTTATTCAAGGCATACCACTTGTAAAAATCGAGTATATTATTCCCCTCTTGGGTATATTTCTCTCAATGGGTTTAGAGTTTATATAGCAAAGAATACTTTTACCACTCTTATTGACCATTTCACAAGCTTATGCCAAAGGCATTTGGTTTATAGTAACCAACTTATAAAATTTGAGCTTTTAACTCAATCAATAAGGCAACTGATGTTGCCAACCGCATACGCGGTTTTCGGCATTTGACCCGGCTGTCCGTATGGCCTTAGCCGACATTGTGGCGTCGGCGGTCACAAATATCTTGCTTCGGAAAACCCTTTCCGATTGAGACATGTAGAATTATAGCACATTTTCGTACTTTTGTCAAGATGTTTTGATTCTTTTCTCCGGCAACTGTACAAGAATGATTGCAACAAACATCAGTACGCAACCCCAGATTTCACGTGCATCGAGTGTTCCGCCCGTTATTTCCCAGCCTAATGCGACAAGGACTACTGTTGAGAGTGTTGCAAAAACCGACTCAAGGCTCATAAGAATTGATGCCGAGGTCGGGTCAGTGTGTTTCTGCCCTACAATCTGCAATGTATATGCAACACCGCACGACATTATGCCCGAATACGCTAGTGCACCGGTGCAGTTAAGCACGGCATCAACCGACGGCGGTGTTTCAATAAACATCCATACAAGGTTTATGATTCCGCACACGAAAAACTGCATACACGCAAGCTTAACACCGTCAACCTTCGGTGCAACACAGTCAATCACAAGGATATGTCCCGCAAAAATGAACGCACACCCAAGTGTCATAACATCGCCTCGGTTTATTGTAAGCGACGAGTCAATACACATAAGATAGAGTCCTGCTACTGCGATAAGTACCGAAATGACCAGTACAGGACGCGGTTTTTTGCCGAAAAACAGGTTTATAATCGGAATCAGGACCATATACAGTGCAGTTATAAACCCTGATTTTCCGGGACTTGTATAAACCATACCTGCTGTCTGTAACGTCGTTGCGGCACACAGGAGAACTCCGCAGGCGATACCGCCCCACAGCAGTGTTTTGTCGATTTTCTGTACTTCTTTTCCGCTTTTTTTCTTTTTAAAATCAAGAAACCATATTACCGGCAGAAGAACAACACCGCCGAGTGTGCTTCGTATACCATTGAATGCAACGGGTGATATTTCTTCTACGCCCTTGCTCTGGGCAATAAACGATGCACCCCATACAACGGCGGTTAATAACAGTAAAAAATTTCCTTTTAGCTTTTGTTTATTCATTATTTTTTCTCCATATAATAATGGTACTATTTTATCGGTTTTACCGCCAAATGTCAAGTGTCTTTAAAAAACTATTGAACTTTTTTATATGCGGTGATATAATAATATAAAGGAGGTGCAACATTATGCAGATAATATGGCTAATAGCAGTTATAGCATTTATTATCCTTGAAGCGGTTACATATCAGATGTTGTCAGTATGGTTTGTAATCGGAGCAATAGGCGGACTTATCGCATCGCTTACGGGAGTCGATTTTTGGGTGCAAATGACGGTGTTTCTTGCAATATCGCTCATATTGCTTATTGCTTTCAGACCGATTGCATTGAAAAAGCTCAAAACTGACTTTAAGACAAATGCTGATGCCGTTATAGGCAAAAAAGTTACAATCACAAAAGAGGCAGACAACATAAGCGGTATCGGAGAGGGAAAACTTGACGGTATGGTATGGACAGTACGCTCGGAGTCGGGCAAAGCACTGGCCATCGGAGATGTTGCAGAGGTTAAGAGAATCGAGGGCGTAAAGCTCATCGTAGATTAAGGAGGATATTATGGGATTTATAATAACTTTAATAGTAATATTTATTATTTTGTTCATTGCGAACATCAAGATTGTTCCGCAGACACACGCATTTATTTTGGAGCGCCTTGGCGGTTATCACTCAACCTGGGGTGTTGGACTTCACGTTAAGATTCCGTTCATTGACAGAATCGCAAAGCGTGTTAACCTAAAGGAGCAGGTTGTGGATTTTGAACCGCAGCCGGTTATCACAAAGGATAACGTAACGATGCAGATTGACACTGTTGTGTATTATCAGATAACAGATGCAAAGCTTTACACTTACGGCGTTGAGCGTCCGATGATGGCGATTGAAAATCTTACCGCAACTACCTTGCGTAATATCATAGGCGACCTTGAGCTTGACGAAACTCTGACATCACGTGATACAATAAACACACGTATGCGAGCAATACTTGATGAGGCAACAGACCCGTGGGGTATCAAGGTTAACCGAGTTGAGCTTAAGAACATTATGCCCCCGCAGGCTATCCGTGATGCGATGGAGCGTCAGATGAAAGCCGAGCGTGAAAGACGTGAAAACATCTTAAAGGCAGAGGGTGAAAAGAAGAGTGCAATCCTTATCGCAGAGGGTGAAAAGGAAAGCCTTATCTTGCGTGCCGAGGCTAAAAAGGAATCGGATATCCGTGAGGCAGAGGGTAAGGCACAGGCGATAATTGAGGTACAAAAGGCGGTTGCTGAGGGTATCAGACTCATAAACGAAGCAGACCCGAAACAGGGCTATCTCACAATCAAGTCACTTGAGAGCTTAAACGCATTGGCAGACGGTCAGGCAACAAAGATAGTTGTTCCGTCAGACCTGCAGGGTATTGCAGGACTTGCAACATCGGTAGCAGAAGTTATAAAAGAGAAATGAAAAACAGAAGGCAGAAACGATTGATTTCGTTTCTGCCTTAATCATTGTTTTATTCTGTTATTTTATCTGGATTTATAGGTGCTTCAAGCTGTGAATTATTTTTTCCTTTAAGTGTTTCTAATTTTAGATTCTTAAGCATTGTAGGAACAAAGTAAAGACCGCAAGTCATAAATCCTTTCAGAGCTTCCATTGCAATATCTGCAACATGCTCACGGTTTCCTTTTATTGCTTCATCACATTTCTTTTGAGATTCAAGCTCTTGATTGGCGAGTTCTTCCAATTTTTGTAATTTTTCTTCTTCGGTAAACTTATTGCTTTCCATTATAATTTTACGCATTGTTTCATAGGTGCTATCTACACCTTTGCGCAAATCTGTAATGCTTTTTGCGTATTTTTCGGGATCTCCCGCATCAATAACGGATTTAGATAAATCAGAAAGACTTTTTACCATATCCACTACTTTTCCAATAATGCTAACAGACATACAGCTATCCTCATTCTTTTGTTTTTTGTTTTTTTGTTTTTTCATATTTGTATATTGTGACTCCTCTGTGTCAATATAGTTTATTTAGTTATAATGTGTCAGCCGAAAAGGTCTAAGCACTTCGTTAATCCTATCAAACTTGCGAAGTACAGCAATTACTTTGAATCGCTGCTATAGCGTGAGGTTGAGCCCTTTGAGCTTGTTCTGTTAAGCTCGGAGTTTCTCATTGCACGCTTTTGTGCATAGACATTGTTTCCGTCCTCGGATGCACGGCGCTGATGGATTTGCTCGAACTTCTTTCTGCGTGCTATTCTGCGTTTCTTTTTGCGTGCGGATAATGCGGCGAATATTATTGCGAGAATAATAAGTATACCGGGTATAAGAATAAGCGGATTCTTTGCCTTTTCCATAGCCTTGTAGAATATGAAAACTATCCAGTTACGCTCTACATCGTTTGCGGCAATCAAGGGAGAGGTTGCAATCTCTTTGCCATGGTAGGTGTATACGATGGTTCCCAGTGCCTGACCTTTTTCTATCGGTGCCTCTATTGGGTCTTTATCGAGTTTAACGCTTGTTTTTATTTCTTTTGAAATATCTTTGCCTATAGGAATAAGTGCTGTTACATCCGAATCAACCGTAAATGTCACACGCTTGTCTTTCTTGGCTGCAAATACCTTTGAATCGGCAACCACTGTTCCGGGTGCTGCAAGCACACCTGACTCGTAGTTGTTAAAACCGAAGTCAAACAATGCACGTGAAACTATATATGAATACGCCTTATCCGTTACATTCTCATCATCACATTTAAGAACAACCGACAAAAGGTTCATGTCCTTGTATGTTGCAGAGGATACCAGACAGTGTCCTGCGGCATCTGTTGTGCCGGTCTTTATTCCCGTACAGGGCTTATAGAGATGGTTTGCCGAACGTGCTGTACTTAAGAACAGGTTTGTTGACGGCAAGTCACGGTTATGAACATACTTGTTTGTCGGGTCTATGTGATAAGTCGGTTTTGCGACAATTTCACGGAATTTTTCGTTCTGCATACAGTACCGTGCAAGGATTGCAAGGTCATCAGCAGTTGTATAGTGGTCTTTTGCATGAACACCGCAAGCGTTTACAAAATGTGTTCCCTTCATGCCAAGCTCTGTCGCCTTTGCGTTCATAAGGTCAACAAAAGCTTCCATTGACCCGCCGACGTGTATTGCTATTACATTTGCCGCATCGTTGGCACTGTAAACAAGCATACCGTTTAAAAGGTCGGTCATTGTGAGTTCTTCGCCCACAAGTATTCCCATATGCGAATCCTCAAGCGTGATGGTTTTAAGTGCTTCATACGGAGCAACAACAGTATCTCCCATCTTATCGCTTTCAAGTGCGAGTATAGCGGTCATCATCTTTGTTGTGCTGGCAGGATACGCTTTCTTATCGCTGTTTTTACTGTAGATAACACGACCTGTAGTCATATCCATTAAAAGTGCTGATTCTGCATGGTCTGTATCAGGTGCTGTGAGCTCCGGATTTTCCATATAGATTTCTGCATCTTTTTTCTTTTCCGGTTTTTCTGTAGCCTCCGGCTCTGCGAAAACTGCGGTTGACGCAAAAAGCATCAATGCCGATAAAAATCCGGCTGTTATTTTTTTGAATTTTTGCATATTTATATCCTCCGTTTATAGTCTTATACAATCAGTTGCTAACTATTCTTACCATCATTATACAAAAAATGACAGCAAATTTCAATAGTAATATAAATTTTTTAAATTTTTTATGATATTTTTTCAAAAAACTATGGAAATTTTTCCGTATTATTGATATAATGGAATTGTATAATATCATAAAATCGGAATAAGTATCGAAATTTCATTATTTTGAAAGGAGTCGGCGGTTTTTATTATGAAAATATTAGTTGTAGACGACGAAAAATTACTTGTAAAAGGACTTAAGTTTAATCTTGAACAGGAGGGGTATCAGGTCATCACTGCATTTGACGGCGAAGAAGCGATTCGTCTTGCACACGATGAGAGCATTGACGTTATTCTGCTTGACCTTATGCTCCCGAAAGTTGACGGTTTTACTGTATGCCGTACAATTCGTACGTTTTCAAACGTGCCAATAATCATGCTTACGGCAAAGAGCGAGGATGTCGATAAGATTCTCGGTCTTGAATACGGTGCAGACGATTATATAACAAAGCCGTTCAATGTCCGTGAAGTTGAGGCACGCATAAAAGCAATATTGCGCCGTGTAACGCCCGAGCCTAAAGGTGACAGCAGTAAAACGATGGTATCGGGAGATATTACTCTTGATTATAACTTCCGCCGTGCAATGGTTCTTGACAGAATTGTTGAGCTTACCGGCAAGGAGTTTGACCTGCTCGAGCTGTTTTTGAAGAATCCGGACAAGGTATACACACGTGAGAACCTGCTTGACATTCTGTGGGGAATCGGATATCCGAGCGAGGAAAGAACAATCGACGTTCATATGCGACGTTTGCGTGAGAAAATAGAAGACAATCCGGCAGAGCCGAAATACTTGAAGACTAAATGGGGTGTTGGATATTACTACAAGGTGGAGCAAAGCTAAGGCTGGTAAAGACAAGTTATTCTCCTTTATAAAAAGGAGCAAGGCATATTCACATGCACATTCTATCAGGTTTGCAATGATAACGACATACGTTGCAGTTACGCTTATAACTCTGTTCCTGATGGCTGTGTATAATATTGGCATACTTACGGAGAACCTGTATTCAGAAAAAACAATGAAGCTTTATGCTAAAGCGAATATCATATCGCAGTCTGCATCAGCTGTATGGGATGCGAGTGATGACCGTGTGATGTATCTGCGTCTTGAGGATACAACGGACCGCCTGCTTGCAGGTACAAGCATACGAGGAGTTGTGACTAATACATCATACACTGTACTTTATGACAATCACCGTGCGGCGAACATGACCGGCAAGGTGTTTATGCGTGATGTTATAAAACGAGCGATTGACGGCGAACAGGCAGACTCCGTTTTTGAAGCCGATAACGGAAGCACGCTCACTGTTGCGGTGCCGATTGAGATTAACGGTGAAGTGGTAGGCGGTGTGTATCTGGCAGAGAATCTGTCATCAATCACCGACACTATAGGCACTATAAAAGCGAGCCTTTTTGTATTTTCAGTGCTGTTGCTGTTTGTAATTGTACTTATAAGCATAGGTATAAGCTATATCGTAACCCGTCCAATTGCGGAATTTACAGAAGTGGCACGTGCAATATCACGTGGCGATTTCACAAAGAGAGCAAAAGTCAGCGGAACACGTGAAATGGCAGAGATGGGACAGGCTCTAAACTTCATGTGTGATGAGCTTAACGCTCTTGAAGAGAAACGAAAGAATTTCGTGTCTGATGTATCTCACGAGCTGAAAACACCAATGGCAGGAATAAAGCTGTTATGTGACAGTCTTGTTCAGGCAGACAATCCCGATATGGACACAATCCGTGAATTTTTGGGCGATATGTCAGAGGAGATTGACCGTCTCACACGTATAATAAACAGACTCCTTACCCTGAGCCGTCTTGATTCGGGTGCGGATGTGAACCTGAGCAAGGTTGATGTATCGGCACTTTGTGCAGGCGTTGTTGAAAGTCTCAGAAAGATTGCAGACGAAAAGGATATGGAGCTTATATATGAGTCTTCTGATATAGAAACAAGACTTATTGAGCTAGACTATGACAAAATTTACGAATGCGTTTATAACATTGTTGTAAATGCCATAAACTACACGCCCGACGGCGGACATGTAAAGACACGTGTTAAATATGAGTCGGAACTGTGCATAATAGAAGTAGAAGACGACGGCCCCGGAATCCCGGACGGTGAAAAGTTAAAGGTATTCGATCGATTCTACCGTCTTGACGATTCACGTGCACGTGACACGGGCGGAACGGGATTAGGGCTTGCAATAACAAAAGAAGCAGTTCTTTTGCATAACGGAACGATTGAAGTTACAGATGCACAAACGGGCGGAAGCGTGTTTACAATAAAACTGCCGATAAACGAGCCTGGAAAGGAATGATATATATGACCCGAAAAAAGCTTATAGCTATTGCAGCAGCTGTTCTGGCTTTAATAATAGCGGTTATATGTGCAGTGTTTATAAGTTACGACAGGACAACCGAAAAGATAAACTTTGATTTGTATTTCATAAACGAAGACGGAACGGGTATTGTTTCGACTACTCGTAAAATCAGATACAAAAACGAGGACGAACTTATAAGAAGTGCGCTTGAAATGCTGCGCAAAGGCCCGTCGGGCGGAAAGCTTGGTGCGATAATGCCAAAAGACACCGAGATAAGCGGAATAGAGCTTTCAGGCGGTGGCTTTCTTACAGTTTATTTTTCTGACAAGTTCCTTTCGGAGGACCCGTCAAGAAACGTGCTTAATGTGTATGCAGTAGTAAAAACACTGTGCTCAACTGCTCATGTTTCGAGTGTTAAGGTGTTGGTTAACGGTGAGCCTGTCAAAGATAAGGACGGCAAACCGCTTGAGTATATATCGGCATCTGACATAAACCTTGAAACGGAGGAGTACAGGAGTGAAATGCGTGAGGTCGGCTTGTATTTTGCTGACAGCACAGGGGAGAAGCTTGTGTGCGAGAAGCGTACCATAAAAATAACCGACCAGCAGCCGATAGAGCAGTATATAATAAACGAGCTGATAAAAGGAACAAAGGACAAGAAACTAAAAACTCTTTTATCAAAGAAAACAGCTCTTGTTTCGGTTGAAGTACAGGAAAATATTTGTTATCTCAACTTCAAATCAAACTTCCTCACTGACAATGCCGGAACAGCAGAACATGAGAAAATGGTCATCTATTCTATAGTAAATTCACTTACCGAACTTCAGATGCTTGCACGTGTCCAGTTCTATATGGACGGAAAACGTGTTGAGAATTTCGGCAGTGTAAAAATAGATGATTATATAGAAAGAAACACAAGCATAATAGCCGGGAAAGGAGATTTAAAATAATGAACAGAATCAATATAACGATAAACTCAAGAGTATATACGGTAGTAGCAGAAGAAGAGGAAACATACTTGAAGCGTCTTTGTGACTACGTAAACGAAAAAGTTAAGCTTGTCATTAACGAGGGCACGCACGTAATGGGCGAAAAACCGTTGGTGCTTGCTGCACTTAATATATGCGACGAATATTTTAAACTTCTTGACAGCACAAACCCGGTACAGAACATATCAGAGATTATAGCAAAGAACAAACAGCTTGAAGCAGAGTTACGTGAACTCCGTAAAGACGGTGGCAATGCGGCGGAGAAGATAGAAGAATTAAAATCCGAAGCCGCACTTGCAGAAAAGATGTTTGATGAAACCGAGGAAAAGGTTAAATTCCTTGAAGGTCAGATTCGTCTTATGGAAACCCGTCTTAAGCAGCAGCGTGGCGAGTTTGCAATAAGAGAAAAAGAACTGCTTGATATGCTCGAAAGTAAATAATATATGAAAAACAGAATGGAGCTTTTGGCACCTGCAGGCGGATTGCGTGAGCTTAAAGCCGCAGTCGGGTCGGGTGCAGATGCAGTATATATGGGCGCAACTGCGTTCTCTGCACGTGCAGGGGCAGGCAATTTCACAGAAGAAGAAATGCGTGAGGCGGTTTCTTTTGCACATACCTACGGCGTAAAAGTGCATTGTGCGATTAACACGCTTATAAAAGAGACCGAGCTTTGTGATGCTGTTTCTACGGCAGTCCTTGCCGCAAAATGTGGTGTTGATGCACTGATAATACAGGACATAGGCTTTGCCGGACATATAAGAAAAGTTTTGCCGGATATAGAGCTTCATGCCAGCACACAAATGACGGTAACCTCACTTGAAGGCGTGAGATACCTTGAAAAAATGGGTTTTTCACGTGTGGTGCTTGCCCGTGAGCTTTCACTTAGTGAAATAGAATACATTGCAAAAAATGCGAATGCAGAAATAGAGGTATTTGTGCATGGTGCGATATGTGTTTGCTATTCGGGGCAGTGTCTTATGTCGAGCATTCTCGGCGGAAGAAGCGGAAACCGTGGCAGGTGTGCACAGCCGTGCCGTCTACCGTATGAGCTTACGGAGGGTGAAAAAATCTGTGGAAGCGGATACATTTTAAGTCCGAAAGACATGGCACTTATAAAACATTTAGACAAGCTTAATAAGGCGGGCGTTGCGTCGCTCAAAATAGAAGGCAGACTAAAAAGTGCCGAGTATGTGAGTGCAGTAGTCGGGGTGTACAGAAAATATCTTGACAGTAATCGTGCAGTAACCGATGAGGATATGTCAGAGCTTAAAAACGCATTTTCACGTTCAGGCTTTACTGATGGATATCTTACCGGAAAGCTTGGCAAGGAAATGATGTCACACAAAAACCCTGCCAATAACTCCGGCAGTACATTTACACCTGAGGCGAAATTACGTGCCGAGGGAAAGGTTGTAAGAAAAATTCCTGCAGACATATATGCGTCCCTTAATGACGGTGATGTATTCCGTGTTACAGTGTGTCTGGAAAACGGTGTATGTGCATCGGCTGAGGGAGAAGTCGTGGCAGAGCGTGCAATAAACCGACCGCTTGACAGGTCACGTATAGAAGAACAGTTAAGAAAGCTTGGCGACACGCCTTTTGAGGCGGTGTCGGTTACGGTTGATGCAGAGGACGGAATTACCGTCCCCATAAAAGAGATAAACGAAACACGCAGAACTGTCTGTGAAATGCTTATAGCAGAACTTGCAAGGACCGACGAAAAACAGATTAAAGACGTACCGCTTGACTTGGGTAAAAAGATAACGGAGCCGAATGTACATCTCACAGCCGGCGTAAGAACTTTAAGTCAGGGCAAGGCAGTTATAAAGGCGGGCGGAATTAAAAGGATATATGCCTCCCCTGATGTTGCAAAAGAATTACTGCCCATTTGCACAGACACGGAGATTGTTTCGGTGCCATCTGATATATTCACAGGCGAGGAAGTAAAAACAGAAAGTGTTTCGGTGTCTTCACCTGCAGATATATACAAGTATAAAGAAAAAGCAAAATACGGAGAGTGGCGTCTTAATGTCTATAACTCGCTCTCTGTTAAAGAATATAAAAACCTTAACTGCATAACGCTGTCACCAGAGCTTAATTTAAGCGAAATCAAAACAGTGGCAGAGCACACAGAGGGGACACAAACAGAAATAATCGGTTACGGACACCTTCCGCTTATGATTATGAAAAACTGTCCCATTAAGGCTATGGGCAAATGCCAGAACGGCAAAGACCTGTATCAATTAAGGGACAGAAAAGGAATGAAGTTCCCGATAATATGCCAAAAAGGTTGCAGAGCACAGCTCATCAACTCCAAACCGATTTATACAGCAGATATGATTGACGAAATCAAAAATGCAAAGGTTGATTGTATACGGTTGAACTTTACTGTTGAAACGCCGGATGAATGTGAAAAGGTGGTAAATGTATATAAAAATGCACTTGAGGGTAAAAAGCAACCCGCAATGCCTGAGAACACATTCACAAGAGGCCACTTAAAACGAGGCGTTCTCTAACAGGGCAATAAAAAGGAACACGAAAGGAAAAACTATGTCAGAAATAATTCTTGCTTCGGCATCGCCAAGACGCCGTGAGCTTATGGCGAATATGGGTCTGGATTTTCGGGTGGTTGTATCTGATGCAGACGAAGAATCCGTGGATTCATCAGTACCGCCCGGAATATACGTTCAGGAGCTTGCACTTTTAAAAGCGGCGGCGGTGGCAAAGACTATAATTGATAACAAGGATGCGATTGTAATATCCGCCGATACGATAGTTGTAAAAGACGGCGAGATTTTGGGCAAACCGCAGGATGAAGCAGACGCAAAGCGTATGCTCAAATCACTTTCGGGCAGCGCACATAATGTATACACCGGCTTTTGCGTAATGCGTCTGTCTGATGCCTTTACGGTTTGTAAAGATGTATCTACCGAAGTCTTTTTTAGAGAGCTTGACGATGAGAAGATAGAAAGATATATAAGCACCGGTGAATGTATGGATAAAGCAGGGAGCTATGGGATTCAAGGTCTTGGTGCAATGCTTGTAAGCCATATAGTGGGTGATTATTTCAACGTAGTCGGCTTGCCTGTAAGTGAGCTTGCAGACGTGCTTGAAACGGAATTTGATTTTAAACTGATGTAATAAATTTGGGAGGAAACAACTCATGGGTATAATGACAAAAGATGTGGCAATTGACCTTGGCACAGCTAACACACTTATATATGTAAAAGGAAAGGGAATCGTGATACGTGAGCCGTCTGTTGTTGCAATAGACCGTTACACCGGTAAAATCGTGGCAGTAGGCAGTGAAGCCAACCATATGATAGGCAGAACGCCGGATAATATAATGGTAATACGTCCGATGAAAGACGGAGTAATTGCGGATTTTGACATAACTCAGGCAATGATAAAGCATTTTATACGCAAGGCAAACGTAGTAGGCATTATGAAGCCCAGAGTAGTTGTATGCATACCCTCCGGTATAACAGAGGTAGAACGCCGTGCGGTTGAAGAGGCAGTAATGCAGGCAGGTGCAAAAGAGGTTGCACTGATCGAGGAGCCGATGGCGGCGGCAATCGGCGCAGGCTTACCCGTTAACCGTGCAACAGGCAGTATGGTAATGGATATTGGCGGCGGAACAACAGAGGTTGCAGTTATTTCAATGGGTGGTATAGTTTCATCACGCTCTATCAGAATAGCCGGTGATGCGTTCGACACGGCAATTATAAACTACCTTAAGAAGAACGTAGAAATAAACGTAGGCGATAAGATGGCAGAGGAAATAAAATTTGCTATCGGTTCAGCATACGAGGATGATGACGATGAAGTTTTTGAAGTACGAGGCAGAGACGTAAGAACAGGACTTCCAAAAACCGTTCAGATACGTGAAAGCCAGATACGTGAGGCGATGAACGAAAATATCCGTGAGATACTCGAGGCTGTAAAGCTTACACTTGAACATACACCGCCCGAGCTTGCCGCAGACGTAATGGAGCGTGGAATAATGCTCACCGGCGGCGGAGCACTCATAAAAGGTCTTGACCGTCTCCTGACAACTGTAACAAAGATCCCTGCACACGTAGCAGAATATCCGCTTGACTGTGTAGCAGTGGGAACCGGCAAAGCACTCGACAATATCAAAGCTTTGCTTGAACGTCGCAGCAGAGGCATAAACTAAAGTCTGTGAAAGGAACAGTTAAATGAATTTCTTTTCTAAAAACTGGAAAACAACCATAATAGTAATAGCCGCAATCTCTGCAGGTTGCTTTGTGTTTGAGCATTTTGCCGGCTTTAACCCTGTAACGACGGTGGTTAACACAGTAGCATCGCCTGTAAAGAACGGTTTTTCATACATCGCACATTCGCTTGAAAATGCACGTGATTTCATATGGGATATGCGTGCATATAAAGAAGATAACAAGCGTCTTGAGACTGAAAACATAGAACTTAAGCAGGAAGCACGTGATATTAGTGCGTACAAAGAAGAAAACGAGCGTCTTAAGGAACTTCTTGATTTAAGAGACTCGTCTGATGAATTTGTGTCGGTTGCGGCGTCTGTTATCTCGTCTTCGCAGAACGGATGGTATCAGACGATAGAACTCAACAAAGGCACATTAAACGGTGTGCGTGAGGGCTGTGCGGTTATAACCCCCGAGGGTGTTGTAGGAACAGTCACCGAAGCAGGTCCGAGCTATTCAATAGTTACAACGATCCTTGATAAATCCTCGGTAACAGGAATAAAAGTTTCAAGAACAGAGGGTACGGGTCTTGTTGAGGGTGATGACGAGTTTGCAAAGAAACATAAATGTAAACTGTCATTCCTTGACCGTGACACGCCGGTTATAGTCGGAGATATAATTGAAACCTCCGGAAGCGGCGGAATGTATCCGTCAGGCCTTGTAATAGGCACGGTTGTG
The DNA here is from genome assembly GCA_045649185.1 of Candidatus Ornithomonoglobus sp. Lineage (GTDB taxonomy): Bacteria > Bacillota > Clostridia > UBA1381 > UBA1381 > Ornithomonoglobus. The sequence goes on from JAZRPM010000008.1 coordinate 70,006, forward strand.
AGCGTGTCAGCCAACAGCGCCGGAACGCTCAACTATGCAGAAATTGACCCGGCAGTAGACTTTTCGGCATTACGGCACGTGCTTGTAATTGTCGGAAACAAATAAGAAAGGAACCCGGAAAATGAAGAAAATAAGGCTTGTTTTATGGGTTTTTGTTCTTTATATAATACAGAATGTGTTTTATCCCATTATGAGTATATCAGGGCTGGTGCCCGACCTTATCCTTGGCTTCACGGTTGCGTATTCGTGTATAGAACCGAGGTTTAAAAAGCTCTCGCCACTGATAATTATATGTGCAATAATCGCAGGCACAGGCACAGGCCGTGTATTTTCAATCGTAACGCTATTTACGGGATTAGCAGGCATTGCATCATATCTTATGTGCAGTTATATGCCGTTTATACCCAAAATCCTGCGTGTTTTGCTAATAACACTCCTAGGCGCATATCTTGCAGGTGTTGCGGAATGTTTTGTGCTCACAAAAGCATTGACATATGCATTTCTTGCAGGACCGGCGTTATGGCAGGCGATATACACAGCAATTGTTTCGTGTATAATATATCTGATATTGAACAGATCAGTAAACAAAAACACTCAAAAGAAGATACTTATAGCACAGGAAAGGAACTAAGAGTCTATGCGCAACAGCAGATACAGGTTTCTGATGTTAAAAATAGTTGCATTCGTTATGCTTGTACTGATAGCTGTACGTCTTTTTTCGATGCAGATAATAGACGGAGAGGTATATGATGAAACTGCGACATCAAGAGTTTCGACTAGCATCAGGACAAAAGCACCCAGAGGCGATATTCTTGACAAATACGGAAAAGTTCTCGTTACCAACAAAATAGGATATTCAATCCAACTGCAAAAAACAAGCAGTGACGATGCAGTAATAAACAAAACTATCGGCGAGGTTGCGGATATACTTATAAAAACCGACAGCACAGCGGTTAATTCATTACCCATTTCAGTTGAGTCACCGTATAAATTCGAGTTCGAGGACGAAAACGACAACGGCAAAGTTTCAGACGAAAAAGCAAAATGGTTCAGAAACAACAAATATGGTGGCCGTATAAAAACGTCGATGAGTGCAGAAAAAGTAATAAAATCACTCTGCGAGTTGTACGGAATATACGGTGATATAAACAGCGAGCGTATTAGAATGATAGTAGGTATGCGTTATGAAGCCGATATTAAAGATTTTTCGGCAGTAACGCCCGTAACAATAGCAGAGGACATAAGTGCTGAGGCAGTAACTGCAATCAGGAGCAAACGTGAAGGTATAGACGGAGTTACAGTTGCAGAGGACTATGTACGAACATATACCGAGCCCGGTTTTGCGACTCATATACTCGGTAGAGCCGCACAGATTTCAGACGCCGAGTACGAAAAGAACAAAGCAAATGGTTATGGCATAAACGATATAATCGGTAAGCAGGGTATTGAGCGTTGGGCAGAAAGTTATCTGCGTGGACGTGACGGCATCGAGGGAACATATGCAGAGATAGACGGCGAAAAGGTCGAGCTGTCAAAGGCAAAAGAGCCGGTGCCCGGCAACTATGTAATGCTTACAATAGATTCAGAACTTCAGAAAACGCTGGAGCAGTCCCTTGAATCGACCATAAAAGCAATAGGCAATGACTGTGATTCGGGCGGTGCGGTGGTTCTTGATGTAAACACAGGCGACACGCTTGCTATTGCGTCATATCCGACATATGATATGACGACATTTAACGAAGACTATTCAAAGCTAATAGAGAACAAGGCAAATCCGATGCTTAACCGTGCAGTTTCAGGTCTATACAGCCCGGGTTCTACTTTTAAGCCGTTAACGGCAATAGCCGGAATACAGTCGAGTGCGGTAAGAACAAACGAATATATCGCCTGCACAGGTATATATGATTACTATAAAGACTATCAGCCGAGTTGTTGGATATATTCAGAGTATGATGCAACGCACGGTCATCAGAACGTGACGCAGGCAATAGAAAACTCATGTAACGTATATTTCTACGAGCTTGGCAGACGGTTGGGTATAGAGAAGCTTGACGAATACGCCAAAAAGTTCGGACTTGGCGAATATACAGGCATACAGCTGACAGAGGAGACCTCCGGACACATGGCAAGTCCCGATTATAAGGAGCAGGTAGTAACCAACGTAACCGACAGCGATTGGTTCGGCGGTGACACTCTGCAGGCGGCAATCGGACAGTCGTACAGCTTATTCACACCTGTTCAGCTTGCAAACTATTGTGCAACAATCGCCAACGGTGGAACGAGATACAAGGTGAACCTTATAGACAGTATCCGTTCGTCCGTAGACGGTTCGGTAGTAGAAAGCTTTGAGCCGGAGGTAGTGGAAAAAATAGAAATGGATTCGCAGATAATGGACAGAATCCATGACGGCATGAAAAAGGTTGTGGACGAGGGTAGTGCAAGCTCAATATTTGAGGGTTACCCCATACAGGTCGGCGGAAAAACAGGTACGGCACAGCTTGGTAACGGTTCAAACAATGCGATATTTATAGCGTTTGCACCGTTTGATAATCCGAAAATTGCAATAGCGGTAGTACTTGAACACGGTGTTCGAGGCACGAACGCAGGCCGTGTTGCAAGGGACGTATTCGATAAATATTTCTTCGGCACACAAACAGAAGAACCACAGGCAACGCAGATGCCTTCGGGAATTATACAGTAAGAAAAAAGGTGGTGTACAGATGGATAGCAGAGAACTCATAGCATTTAAGGGAACGGTTGACGGAGTAAGAATAAATCTTAACGCCGATGCCGGAATATTTGAATTGCTTGATGCTCTGGAAGAACGGATTGCTGACAGCAAAGCGTTTTTCGGTGACGGCGACTGTAAGATAAGCTTTGGCGGAAGGACACTTTCTGCCGGCGAAAAACAGCGTCTTGAAGAGCATATGAAAAAAATTCTGCCCCTGTGCCGTGTTGTTTTTGATTCGGATATTCCGAAAACCGTTCAGCAAACCGATTGGGTAAATGCATATAAGGAGCGTGGCAAAGAATCAGAGCAAAAACCTGTTGAAAATGAGGAACCGTCACAGCCCGAGGATTTTATATCTGTATTTCGTTCCAATCGTGCAAGGTTTTATGAGGGCACATTGAAAGACGGAATGACGCTCCGTTCAGACGGACACCTCATTTTGCTGGGCAATGTAAGCGAGGGTGCATCGCTTATTGCGGCAGGGAACATAATCGTAATCGGCGGCTTGTATGGTATGGCTCATGCCGGCTGTAACGGTCATAACGGTTCGTACATAATAGCAATGGATATGAAACCACAGGGCATGGCAATAGCCCAGACGGTAGAGGAATATACGTATTCAGAAAGCGAGGAACCGGAGTTTATACAGCCAGCCGGCAAAAAAACACTGTTTAATATGTTCAAAAAACGCTCCGAACAGGAAGAAACCGCTACTGAAAAACCTGATAACAGTGCGTTTTCCGGCATTGCTTTGTTAAAAAACAACAAAATTACGGTCGATAATTTTACGATTGAAGACTTTACAAATTTGAAAAATATGGTATAATATATACAGTGAGCCTTGCTCTGCAAGGCTTTGCAACTTCGTCGCAAGATGTACTGCGTACATCCTGTAATATTGACGGCTGCGTAAAAATGCCCTTGCAAGCAAGCATTTTTACTTATTGTAGCGGAGCGGGAAATATAGTATTCCTGCGGGTTCTAAAGAAAAGTGTTAAAGGAAAAACGGTTGAAAAAACAGAGAAAAGTTAGTATGTCCTAATATTCAATGTTCACCTGACTTGACACGAGTCCAGACTAAAACGAATATAAAGTAAAGCGGAGGGAAAACAAATGGCAGTTCGAT
>JAZRPM010000009.1:0-31567 GCA_045649185.1 Candidatus Ornithomonoglobus sp.
TTGTGTGACCAACCATTTCGGGGAATATAGTCGAAGCTCTTGACCAAGTCTTAACAACTTTTTTCTCGTTAGCTTCGTTCATCGCATCGATTCTTTTCATAAGACGCTCTTCGACGAAAGGTCCTTTTTTAATCGATCTGCTCATTCTCTGTTCCTCCTTTTACGAACAATATAAGGACAAATTACTTGTCGTTTCTTCTCTTAACAATGAACTTGTTTGTTCTGTTCTTGCTCTTTCTAGTCTTAAGACCAAGTGCAGGCTTACCCCACGGAGTAACCGGTGCCGGACGTCCGATAGGTGACTTACCTTCACCACCACCGTGCGGGTGATCGTTCGGGTTCATAACTACGCCTCGAACTGCCGGTCTCCAACCCATGTGACGCTTTCTACCGGCTTTACCGATTGAAATGTTCTCATGCTGCTGGTTACCTACTGAACCGATTGTTGCCTTACAATTAAGAGCTACAAGTCTTACTTCGCCTGACGGAAGTCTTACCTGTCCGTATCCGTTTTCCTTAGCCATGAGCTGTGCGCTCTCGCCGGCACTTCTTACAAGCTGACCGCCCTTGCCCGGATGGATTTCCAAGTTGTGAATCAATGTACCAACCGGAATGTCCTTGATGAACAATGCGTTACCAACCTTAACGTCTGCGCCTTCACCTGATACGACCTTCATACCGTCTGTAAGACCTTCGGGTGCGATTATATACGCCTTAACACCGTCTTCATACTGAAGAAGTGCAATGTTTGCTGATCTGTTCGGATCGTACTCGATACCGATAACAGTTGCAGTCATTCCGTCCTTCTGACGCTTGAAGTCTATAATTCTGTACTTCTGCTTGTTACCGCCGCCTCTGTGACGAACTGTGATTCTACCGTAAGAGTTTCTGCCGGCATTCTTGTTCTTCTTTGCAAGAAGTGAACGTTCCGGAGTCTTCTTTGTGATCTCAGCAAAATCTGAAACCGTCATAAATCTTCTGGCAGGCGATGTAGGATTATACTTTCTGATAGCCATTATCCTTTACTCTCCTTTATCTATTTTCTGGATTTCTTCTTATTAAATAGGATTACATATCGAAGAACTCGATTGTCTTTGAATCCTTCTTAAGAGTAACGATTGCCTTCTTCCATGCAGCACGTCTACCCTCGTAACGCCCCATTCTCTTAAGCTTGCCGTCGTAATTCATTGTGTTTACCTTAGCAACCTTAACTCCGAAAACCTCCTCAACTGCATACTTGATTTCAAGCTTGTTTACAGTCTTGGGAACTTCGAAAGTGTACTTCTTGATTTCATTACCCTGTCTGTCAGTTTCAACCTTCATTGACTTTTCAGTAATGATCGGTCTCTTGATGATATCGTATGAATTCATTATGCATACACCTCCTCAATCTTTGTAACAGCGTCCTTTGAAAGAACAATTGCCTTATGCTTTAAGATATCGTAAGTGTTCAATGTACCAACATGTGTCGGTGTTACACCCATGATATTTCTTGCTGACTTGTAGATGTTTGTATCAGCCTCTGCTGTAACGATAAGAGCTGATGAAACCTCAAGTCCCTTAAGCAATGCAGCGATTTTAGCTGTCTTAATCTCGTCAAGTGAAAGTCCGTCTACTACATATACAGCGTAATCATTGTACTTAGCTGTAAGAGCTGACTTAAGAGCAATTCTCTTAACCTTCTTATTTACACTGAAGCGATAGCTTCTCGGCTTGGGGCCTAAAGCAACGCCGCCGCCTACCCAGTGCGGAGCACGGATACTACCCTGTCTTGCACGACCTGTACCCTTCTGTCTCCACGGCTTCTTACCGCCGCCGCGAACTTCTGTACGAGTCTTTGTATTCTGTGTACCCTGTCTCTTATTTGCAAGGTGGTTTACGACTACAGTGTGAAGAACTGATTCATTAACTTCAACTGCGAATATAGCGTCTGAAGCTTCCATTGAACCGGTCTTCTGACCTTCCATATTATATAGAGCCAATTTAGCCATTATGTTTCCTCCTTTCCAAATACCTGAAATTACGCTTTAACGGCGTTTCTTATTGTGATAAGTCCGCCCTTAACGCCCGGTACAGCGCCCTTAACGAGGATCAAGTTTTCCTCAGCGTCTACCTTTACGATTTCAAGATTCTGGATTGTTACCTTATCAACACCATAGTGTCCGGGAAGTTTCTTACCCTTGAATACACGTCCGGGGAATGAACACATACCCATTGAACCTGATACTCTCTGTGAATGTGAACCGTGTGACATCGGACCTCTGTGAAGATTCCATCTCTTCATCGGACCTGCGAAACCGTGACCCTTTGAGATACCGCTTACGTCTACCTTCTCGCCAGCCTCAAAAACGTCTGCCTTAATTTCGTCACCTACGTTCAAGCTCTCGATATCTTCGAGTCTGAATTCTCTCAAATATCTCTTGTTGGCTACATTAGCCTTTGCGAAATGACCCTTTAACGGCTTGTTAACTTTCTTTTCTTTAATCTCACCGTAGCCAACCTGAACTGCATTGTAACCGTCTGTTTCAACAGTCTTCTTCTGAATAACTGTGCACGGACCTGCAAGGATAGCTGTAACGGGGATTACTTTGCCGCCTTCACCAAAGATCTGAGTCATGCCGATCTTTGTTCCTAAAATTGCTTTTTTCATGTTTTTCCTCCTTAACAGTTATTGGTTTGCGAAAAGCTACGCAAACATGACCTGCATCATAACCCTTGTGGGTTACTGCAAATTTCCGCTTGTGTTATTTCTGGATAATGCTTATATCCACACCAGCGGGCAAATCAATCTTCATAAGTGATTCCATTGTCTTAGCGCCCGGAACAACTATGTCGATCAATCTCTTGTGAGTTCTTCTTTCGAACTGCTCACGAGAATCCTTGTACTTATGAACCGCACGGAGAATTGTGATGATCTCCTTGTCAGTCGGTAGCGGGATAGGACCTGAAACCTTAGCGCCTGTTCTCTTTGCAATCTCAACGATCTTCTCAGCGCTCTGATCCAATACCACGTGATCATAAGCCTTCAACTTGATTCTGATTTTCTGGTTTGCTGCCATACTTTGATTCCCTCCTCATAAAATAATTTGTTGCACTCTGCACGACAGCTCGCGAAATTGTACACACTTTCGGGTGTTTCTCACCACCCCTTTTAAAAACCCGCCAAATCGTTTGATTTGCGGGCCGTACAAGTCAATTTTCACCATTTCAGTAAGCACCCAATAGAGCGCACAGATATCCCAATACACGCAAGACACAGGTTTAGCGTGCATAGGACACAGACTTAATGGCTTGACTGCCGCCCGACTTCATGAGTCGGACAATCTCCATGGAAAAACCGGCGTTAACCTACGCCGCAACCTCCCACTTCATCGTTTGTCTAGTGTCACAACATAACTATTTTAGCATAACAAAGCGAAAATGTCAATCTTTTTATCAAAAAAATTTCATAAAATATTTAACAAATTGCAAGAAATTTCAAAATGAATTTTGTGCATTTTGACAACATGTATTTTTTCTATGTATTACACATTTTGGTCTTGAAATTTACCTTATATTATTGTATAATATAAAATAGCATAAATATGGAGGAAAAAAATATGAATATTCTTGTTACCGGCGGCGCCGGATACATAGGCAGCCACACCTGCGTGGAACTTTTAAATGCAGGCTATGATATTGTTGTTGTAGATAATCTTGACAATTCTTGCTTAAAGGCAGTAGAAACAACAAAACGTATTGCAGGCAAGGACTTCAAGTTCTATGAATGTGATTTGCTTGACCGCGAAAATCTTGAAAAGGTGTTTATCGAAAACAAAATTGATGCTGTAATTCATTTTGCAGGTTTAAAGGCAGTAGGCGAATCAACACAGATTCCTTTGAGATACTACCATAATAATATAACAGGCACACTGGTTCTTATGGAGCTTATGGAGAAGTACAACGTAAACAATATTGTATTCTCATCATCGGCTACAGTTTACGGAACACCGAAATCTGTTCCGATTACAGAGGACTTCCCTCTTTCAACAACCAACCCCTACGGTTCAACAAAGCTTATGCTTGAGCAAATTTTAACAGATGCAGCAAAGGCAAACGATAAGCTTTCAGTTACATTATTAAGATACTTCAACCCGATTGGTGCACACAAAAGCGGTGAAATGGGCGAAGACCCCAAGGGTATTCCCAATAACCTTCTCCCCTATGTTGCACAGGTTGCAGTAGGAAAGCTTGAAAAGGTACACGTGTTTGGCGATGACTATCCGACAGTTGACGGCACAGGCGTAAGAGATTACATCCACGTTGTTGACCTTGCAATCGGCCACTTAAAAGCAATCGACAACCGCACCAATGAGCCGGGCGTACATATTTACAATCTCGGCACAGGCAACGGCTACAGTGTATTGCAGGTTATAAAAGCATTCGAAAAGGCATGTGGAAAAGAAATTCCGTACGTGATTGACCCCAGACGTCCGGGCGATATTGCAGAATGTTGGGCAAATGCCGCAAAGGCAAAAGCAGAACTCGGTTGGGAAGCAACACGTGGTATTGAAGAAATGTGCGAAGACAGCTGGAGATGGCAGTCAACACATCCGAATGGTTATAATGATTGATAACAAAAATGAACTGTCGTAACGACAGTTCATTTTTTGTTATTCCGGTAAATTTTCATAATACCAGTCATCGGCATTATTTACGCAAACCCTCACATTACCGACCTCGCCCGAAATCAGTGTGTCACCAAGACGCTTTGCTGAAAAATAATATTTTTCAACTTCATTCTTATACATACAAGTATATGTGGAACGGCAATGAATCTCATCACCCGACGGCACAAACACCACGCACGGGTTTAAAGTGTTTACAAAAGTCGGACTTGTATCACAGATAAAATGATGATTCCCGAAAAAGTAATGACAATTAAGCTCTCCTTCCCGATTCATTCTCGCAAAATCAGCAATAATTCTGTTCTGCGCAGATGCATAATTATCCGCACCGTGATAATATCTGAATCCGTTATAATCGAGCATAAACGAAACCGATGTAGTGTTTTCATAATTATACTCATTATTTTTTACGAACGGATGATTATAAATCTTCAGCGGTTGTCCGTTCTCATAAAACCTGCTGTTCAGAACCTCAATCGTTACACCGCCCAAGTCCCAGATTTTATCTATTCGGTCATAAAAACATAACATAGTTGAGTCAAGGTATCTGAATTTCTTCAAATAATTTTCCCGTTTCTTCTTATCGGCCACAACCAACTTATCGATTTTTTTCTGATTCGGCTTTTCTATCCCGTACATTTCAAGAATTTCATCCACCATTCCGGAATGGTCGTTATGAAAATGAGTAAGCAGATAGTAGTCCACATTTATTGAGTGTTTTTCAAGATATGGAATAACCACATCCCGTGCACCCTCTTTAGTTCCCGAATCGACAAGCATATTCTTTCCGTTAGGCAAGATCAGAAGAGTTGAATTTGCACAACCCACATCAAAGTTCACAATTTTAAGCTCTGTTTCCGGAGTTTCTTTTTTTATTGTAAGGTTCTGATAAACCTCCACTCCGCCTTCAAGTATGTATGTAAGTTTATACTCACCCTCGCCCAGAGCGTTTATTGCATCAGCATCCAATACAACATCAGCCATAAACGCTGTACACGCATCATGAAGAGGCTTTTGTTTTATCTCAAACGGGATCTGAACTCCCGTGTCTGTTTTAACTTCAACAAGTTCCTTTCTGTAGTTCTTTAACCGCATCCGCATACATTTCGGAGCATCACAAAAGAACAGACAGTTTTCCGGCGAGATACCGTATTCAAAATCCTGTGTCATCCCAAGGTTCTTCACATCTTTTATCAATACTTCCTCCCACGGGGCACAAAAGCGCATACGGCTTACACCCTGTTTGAGGAAAAGGTTGACGACCGACCTTTGGCTTCCGTGCGGAAAGCCCTCAAATAACACCGCCGCAGTTTCATCAGGATAAGCAATCTCACCCTTTACCAGCGATTCTGTATCGTCATGCGAATATCTGAACTCTATCGCATAATATCCGTCTTGTTCTGCTGTGAACTCAAAATTTATATAATCTTCCTTTGATGCTAACAAGAGTCCGTTTTCCTTTTCTTCGGCACAAAAATCAATGATTGTTTCTGAAAATTTTTTCATATCATAAAAACCTCCGATTACTGTATGTTTTCAGTATACCAAACCAAAACTAAAAAAGCAATCATCACACACAAAAAACTACAAATTTTCCGAAAAATTGTGCGGTTTTTCCAATCTGAACATTCTGTATACACAGAAAATCCCGATTGCAAATGCAACCGGGATTTTACATCAATTCATATTCTTGATATCTGCAAGATTCTTTGATTTTGTGTGAACAATAGGTTTCCACTCAACCTTTTTGAAGAATGCCATAAATGTTATTGGTATATACGTAAACATAAAAATCGGGAATGTAAACGTATAAAGTATCTTCTTTGCAGTTGTGGTATATATCTTTTTCCACTCTGTAATGGTTGTTATTGCTCCTATTACATAAAGTGTTGTATACATACCGCTAAGACACGGAAGTATTCCGCCCACAAGAGGACCTACATCCACACCTGCAGCAAGACCTGCCACAAGTGCTGTTACATTCACTGCAAGGTTACTCGTTGTTATAATAAGTGCCGGCATGATATTCATTGCCATATCAAAACACGAGAAGCTGTTACCTTTAAACATTCCTCTCATAAGATGCTTTCCATAGTTGCAGAATACCTGTATATATCCCTTTGCCCAACGCATTCTCTGACGAACCGACTGTGTAAAAGTATTGGGTTGCTCATCAAACAGCATTGCATCCTTACAGAAGCCAATCTTATAATCGTTTGTAACATGGTCAACCGTAAACTCGATATCCTCTGTTAACAAGAAATATTTCCAGTTGCCTATACGCTTTAAAATGTTCTTACTGAACATGAATCCTGTGCCTGATATTGCACAGCTTGTGTTAAGAAGCATACGTGGATAGTTAAGATACATTGATTCGCGCAGGAACCATAATGCATAACCTGCCGAAATCCAGTTATCGCCATAGTTCTTTGAGTTTCTGTAGCTGGTGAGAATATCATATCCGTCCGAGAAACTCTTGTTCATTTCTTCTATGTAGTTAGGATCAAGTACGTTGTCGGCATCAAATACAAAATACGCATCGAACTTATCCTCGCCGTATTCTTCCTTAATTTTATTGAGCATGAAGTTCAATGCATAGCCTTTGCCAACATTTACCTTGTCAAAACGCTCATATACATTTGCACCGCAGTTTCTTGCAATCTCTGCAGTATTATCTGTACAGTTATCAGCTACAAGGAATATATCCACAAGTTCCTCGGGATATGTCTGATCCTTGATACTCTCAATCAAGTTTGCAATCACTGCCGATTCATTTCGTGCCGAAACAAGAACAGCAAATCTATGCTGTTTTGCAGGCTTATGCGGTTTTTCTTTCTTTACGAAAGGTACTGCTATATATAGCATCTGATATGAATAACATACTATAAAAAATATCCATACCGCAAAATTAAACGATGATACGAATTCCATGTTATCTCCATTCCGTCGCACTCTGCGACCCAATCCTCTGCCCAAATTCCTCTACTCTATTATAGCAATTCTATCATAATTTTTTCTGATTTTCAATATTGAAATTTAACAAATAAATAATCTTTTCACGTCCTTATTGTGGATACTATGTTCACATATGGAACATCAAGGAAAATAAAGCTTGACAAACAATAGTTATTATTATAGAATATATTATTATATTATTATATGTAATTATGAGGTGGAAAAATGAATAACGCAGATAAGACAATGGAAAAAATTGTTGCACTATGCAAAGGCAGAGGCTTTATATTCGCAGGTAGCGAAATATACGGCGGCCTTGCAAACACCTGGGACTACGGCCCGCTCGGTGTTGAGCTTAAGAACAACGTAAAAAAAGCATGGATGAAGAAATTCGTTCAGGAATCAAAATACAATGTCGGAATTGACTGTGCAATTCTTATGAACCCTGAAACATGGGTTGCATCAGGTCACGTTGGCGGTTTCTCGGATCCGCTTATGGACTGTAAGGAGTGTAAGGCACGTTACAGAGCCGACAAGCTTATAGAAGACTATGCAGCAGAAAACAACTTCGATATCTGCTGTGACGGCTGGTCAAACGAACAGCTCAAAGAGTACATCGACGAGCATGAAATCGTATGTCCGAAATGCGGAAAGCGTAATTTCACAGACATCCGTCAGTTTAACCTTATGTTCAAGACATTCCAGGGTGTTACAGAGGACAGTGAGAACACAATCTTCCTCCGTCCCGAAACAGCTCAGGGTATATTTGTAAACTTCAAGAACGTTCAGCGTTCATCAAGAAAGAAAGTACCGTTCGGTATAGCACAGATAGGTAAATCGTTCAGAAACGAAATCACACCCGGTAACTTCACATTCAGAACACGTGAGTTTGAGCAGATGGAGCTTGAGTTCTTCTGCGCACCGGGAACAGACCTTGACTGGTTTGCATACTGGAAACAGTTCTGCATAGACTTTTTGACATCACTCAATATCCGTGAAGACAGCTTACGTTTCCGTGACCATGCTCCCGAAGAGCTTGCTTTCTATTCAAAGGCAACATCAGACATCGAGTTCATGTTCCCGTTCGGCTGGGGTGAGCTTTGGGGTATCGCTGATAGAACAGACTACGATTTGAAACAGCATATGGACCATTCTGGTGTTAATATGGAATATATGGACCCTGTTACAAACGAGAAGTACATTCCTTATGTTGTTGAGCCGTCACTCGGTGCTGACCGTGTTGTTCTTGCATTCCTTTGCGAGGCATATGACGAGGAACAGCTTGAGGGCGACGATTCAAGAGTAGTTCTCCGTTTCCATCCGGCATTGGCTCCGGTTAAAGCGGCAATACTTCCGCTTTCAAAGAAGCTTGATGAGGGTGCAACAGAAATCTACGAGAGACTTTGCAAGAAGTATAACTGTGAGTACGACAACGCCGGTTCAATCGGTAAGCGTTACCGCAGACAGGACGAAATCGGTACTCCGTTCTGTATCACATACGACTTCGACTCAGTTGAGGACGGTGCAGTAACAATCCGTGAAAGAGATACAATGGAACAGACAAGAGTTAAGATTGAAGACCTTGAAGCGTACCTTGACGAGAAACTCGCATTCTAAACTACAAAAAAACAAAACCGTGATTGCAACGCAATCACGGTTTTTTAAATCGGATTTTCAATATGGATTGCAATTGGAATTATTTAATCCTTATTTGTAAAACCATCCCAGTCCTTTAAGAATTTTTCTATACCTGCATCTGTTAACGGATGCTTAATCATCTGCACAAGTACGTTGTACGGAACTGTTGCAATATCTGCACCAAGCTTTGCAGCATTTGTAACATGAAGCGAACTTCTGATGCTGGCAGCTATAATTTCAGTTTCTATTCCGTGGATTTCAAAAATCTCAACTATATCAGATATAAGCTCCATTCCGTTGCTGTCTATATCGTCAATTCTTCCAAGGAAAGGACTTACATATGTCGCTCCTGCACGTGCTGCAAGAAGAGCCTGTGCCGCGCTGAAAATAAGAGTTGCATTCGTATGTATTCCTATATCAGACAATTTGTTTATAGCTTTCAGTCCGTCTGCTGTCATTGGTATTTTAATTACAATATTTTTATTGATTTTTGAAAGCTCGATTGCTTCTTCTACCATTTCATCAGCATTCAGGCTGATAACTTCTGCCGAAATCGGGCCGTCTACGATTGTGGTTATCTCATCTATAACCGTCTTGAAGTCACGTCCTTCTTTTGCTATAAGAGACGGATTGGTTGTTACACCGCATATAACGCCAAGGTCATTTGCCTCTTTTATATGTTCAATATTTGCTGTGTCAATAAATAGTTTCATTTTCGCCCTTTCTTTATTTACCTTTTTTACATTACCTGTCCGCCACATACATTAAGCGACTGACCTGTGAGGTACGCTGAATCATCACTTGCAAGGAAGAATGTGACATTTACAACCTCTTCAAGTGTACCGATTCTTCCCATGGGAATTTTCGACTCGAAGTACGGCATTACCTCCTCCGGCTTTATGTTACGCTTTTTAGCATAGCTTATAACCTGCTTATCCCACATCGGTGTCAAAACAACACCCGGACATACCGCATTTATTCTGATACCCTCTTTTGCAAACTCAACCGCTGCGGACTGAACTATTCCGATTACACCAAACTTACTTGCACAGTATGCCTGATATGCACCTCCACCGACTTTACCTGACTGTGATGACATACAGATGATTGAGCCTGACTTCTGCTTATCCATTATTCTTACTGCACTCTGCATACATAAGAATGTACCCTTGAGGTTTACATCAATCGTTTTGTCCCAGATTTCCTCTGTACACTCAAGCATCGGAACAATAATTGAAATTCCCGCACAGTTTACGAATACATCAAGTCTGCCATATGTATCCTCCACTGTTTTAAACGCAGCCTCTACACTTGCCTTATCAGACACATCAACGCCTATACCAATATTATTTGTGCCGTTTGCAGCTTCTGCATACTTCTTCGCATTGTCGCCGTCAAGGTCCATAAATGCAACCTTTGCACCCTCTCTTGCAAAGCCCTCTGCTATTGCAAGGCCTATTCCGCTTGCAGCACCTGTTACTGCTACTATCTTTCCTTCAAATCTCATCTTAGTACCTCCCATTATAATTCATATATTTTTTTATCACCGTAAAGTCCGTTCCAGTCATTTGCAAATCTTGAAATCGCATCATCAATTAACGGACTTTCCACCATCTGTGTATAAAGCTCGGGCGATGCTGTTACCGCCTCTGCACCTGCAAGAAGTGCCTGCATTATCTGATTGGTGTTTTTAAAGCTTGCCGCCAATAGTTTGGTCTTCTTGCCGTACATTGCATAAATCTCTGCCATTTCAGCTATCGCCTCGGGTGCATCGAAATTATTATTGCACATACGGTTAAAGTACGGTGCGGCATAATCAGCACCTACACTTGCCGCCATCACCGCCTGCTGAACAGTATAAATAGCTGTTGCAGTAACATTATAACCTTTGCTTTTCAATGTCTTCATTGTCTTTATTCCCGCTTCGTTTGTGGGCACTTTTATATAGGTGTCTTTACCGAGGCGTTTAACAATTGTCTCTGCTTCTTCCAGCATTTCTTCGCAGTTGTCTGCGGTCACCTGAACGTGAAGCTGTTTTTCATCACCGATTATTTTTCTTATCCCGCACAGAATTGTGAAAAAGTCGCCCTTTTCTCGTGATATTATGGTGGGGTTTGAAGTTACACCGGTTATGTCATAAATATCGTTGTATTTTTTTATTGTTTCAAGATTGGCTGTATCTAATAAAATTTCCATTCTGGTTCCTACCTTAATATGCACGTACTTCAAACACGGTTGCTTCTTTTGCGCCGTTGGTTGATTTAACGCACAGTTCAACAGTATCGCACAGTGTTTCGTCAAAACGGTGGATATTGTGACGCTGATGGTTATCTCTCACCTCAATTGTACGAACAACCGCACCGCCTTTTTTCATAACTATATCATAGTCACACACAAGCTCTTCGGGAACGCCAATTCTCTGCTGTTTCTGACGTTGCGGTGACATTGTGACACGGATTGGATATGAAAAATCCGAGTGGAATGTATATCTTAACTCCGATATGGTCTGCGGTACATCAAATGCCATTGTAAGAACTTCTCCGTCCGCCGATATTCCGTCTGATACCCAAGCATGCATATCATCGCCAAGCTTACGTGATATACCGTCAACAACCTTTTGCGGTTCACAGTCAGCCTTAAATGACGTTGCACCGAACTTCGCTTCTCTTGCAAGGTCTGACGTATCTTCGTTTTTAAGCTCAGGCAGGAATCCGTCATTTTTGAGGATTATCTGCTGTAGTTCCTTTATATGCGGTTGCAACTCACGTGGGTTACATCCGTATTTGTTACAGAGTGCCGCAGCAGCTCCCACTGCCTGACCGCCAATTGCACAACATCCGAGTATTCTTGTACTGCACATTCCAAGCTTTGTTGCACTTATGTTTCTGCCTGCCATAAACAGGTTCTTTATATTCTTCGAATAATATGAACGGTACGGAATTGTATAAATTCCGTCAAAGAAATAGCACTCGCCTGACGGGAGCTTGTCAAGGTCAAGGAGTCCGTGTGCAACGTGCAAGTCAACACACCAACCACCGTAGCATACAGCATCATCAAATATTCTGTTGCTTAAAATATCGTTTTCGTTAAGCATATAATCGCCTACAAGACGTCTTGATTCACGTGTGCCCGGAAGCATACCAACCCATTCAAGCTCATAGTTTTCTGCGCCGTGGTCACCACCATTTTTGATATGGTCCCATACACCGTAAAGGCTTGCAACAAGGTCGTCACGGATATTTTCGTAGTCCGTTATAATATCGTCCTTATCGCCCATAAGCTCTATCCAGAAATAACCGTAATCGCAACCTCTTGCAGATACTCCGCCCGTTGCTTCGCATCTCTCCGGGTCTTTTGCGCTTGAAAAATCAACTTTCTGATTTGCACTGTGCATACGGAATCTCAAATCGTGTTCGGTATATTTCTTTGCAAAATACGGAGGTGTGAACTTTACAGGACGTCCCATATCACGTGCTCTGAAATGAATGGAGTTACCCATTCTTTCGTTATTAGCTTCCTCGGGTGCGTGCTCCTCACCTGTTTCTGCTTTTGACTCACTGCCCTGACGGTACTCTGCGCCTGCAAAATATCCGAGTGTTCCGTGTCCTGTAGAGTCACAGAAGAGCGGGGATGTGAACTTATATCTCATCTCTGTCGTTTCCTGGATACAGAAGATTGACGTAATCGTATCATCCTCGGTTTCACAGTCATACATCACTGTGTTGTAATAAACTGTAAGATTTTCTTCTTTTAATGCCGCCTCAAATAGAATCATATCCCAGATTGAGTAACTGAAATGGTCGTTGCGTGCCTTATTTTCAAGCATAAGCTCATATAACAAACCACTCTCTGCATAATCCGGCTGAACAAGGCTGTGGTCTGCACCCGAAATATGTATTCTTACCTCACTTGATGCATTACCGCCAAGCACAGGTCTTGAATGTATAAGTGCAACATTCATTCCTGCACGAGCCGCCTCCATTGCCGCACATACGCCTGCCATACCGCCGCCTACTACGATAAAATCATAGTGCTTTTCGGTATATCTTTCCAACATTCTTTTCATTGTATTTCTCCTATCATTTTTATATGGTTTTATTATATAAATTTTGTTCATTCTTGTCAATATGTGTTCATTCTATTGACAATTTAGCATGTTTATGCTATAATTTAATCATAAATAAACACATTTAAACAAAGGAAGGATATTATGTACGACATAGAACGCAGAAACAAAATACTTGAAATTCTACATAAGAAAAAAAGCTGTTCGGTGCGTGAGCTTGCCAAGCAGTTGATGTTTAGTGAAGCGACCATACGCCGTGATCTAAACGCACTCGATAAAGAAATGAAGATACGAAAAACTTTCGGTGGCGCTGTTATTATGGAAAAATATAAGACAGAGGTACCCTACACCATACGTCAAAATGAAAATATCGAGAAAAAAGCCAAAATTGCACGTGCAGCCACATCACTTCTTGCTGATAATATGACGCTTTTTCTGCCGTCCTCTGCTACTGTTGAGCATATACTGCCATACCTTGAAAACTACACGGGACTTACCGTTATAACAAACTGTCCTGTGATTTCTGCAAAGTTATGTAAAACCGATGTTGATGTTTACTGCACAGGCGGTAAACTTCTGCATCATTCAAATTCATATGTAGGCGAATTTGCACGTGCAATGATAAGCAAGGTGAAT
This sequence comes from Candidatus Ornithomonoglobus sp., assembly GCA_045649185.1. Lineage (GTDB taxonomy): Bacteria > Bacillota > Clostridia > UBA1381 > UBA1381 > Ornithomonoglobus. The sequence goes on from JAZRPM010000009.1 coordinate 13,963, forward strand.
GCAGACCTGATGTTATTTTCCGTTCGTGGTGTTTCGTGTGACGGCAAGCTTACAAACTCCTCAACATTTGACGATGTGTTACAGACAATGATGGAGAATTCAAAGAAAATCTGTTTGCTTTTTGACAGCGAGAAGATTGAGAAAACTTATCGTTTCACCGTATGCAATATCAATGACGTTGATACAGTGATAACCGACAAACCGCTCCCACCGGGACTTGAACACACCGATTTAATTATTGCAAAATAAAAAAACAGCACCGCTATTGCGATGCTGTTTGCTTGGCAGGGGCAGAAGGATTTGAACCCTCGGCACTCGGTTTTGGAGACCGATGCTCTACCAACTGAGCTATACCCCTAAATTTAACCACTTGATTATTATACCCGATTACAGGCAAATTGTCAAGAGGTTTTTTGAAATTTCTTAATATTTTTATACCCCTCGCATATCTGGGTTCCATATTACTTTATGCATCTGAATCTGGAACTGTACATCCTTTAGCAGAGGATCTTTCATAAATGCATCAATAGCATCACTAAGCTCATAACTGCCATATACAGTACCCACAAAAATATGCGGTGCATCGTCGCCGTACTTTTCCACTAAATCGTGCGCAAACCCCATTGCTACTTCCAAATCTTCTTCGGAGCCTATAACAAGCTTTAAAACATCTTTCTTTTCAAGATTTTCGAAGTTTGACAAACGCATTTTGTACATTTCGTTACTTGACGGAAGCTTGAAATCCACTGTGAAGAAAAGATTTTCCTTGTACTCTATCATATCACGGAATGCAACAATATCACACGCACCGTTTGTTTCAATATTGACTTCAAAATCCATTTCGCAGAGCCTGTTTACAAGCTTAACACTCTCCGGGAACAAAAGCGGTTCTCCACCCGTTAAGGTTACTCGTCTGTAATCTCTGTTTACATATGAGAGTATCTGGTTTATGCCCATCTCTCTTGGCGGAGTGTCACTGTACTTTGCATCAACTGCATACATCGAATCGCAGTACGAGCAACGCAGATTACAACCGAATACACGAATAAACGTGCATAGCTTACCTGCACGGATACCTTCACCGTCAATACTGTCAAATATTTCAGAAATCAGCATATTTCCCCTCTTCCTTTCGTTTAAAACTGTCTTGACCGTAAGCGTTTATGACGAATGCATTTTCTTTAGAGCGAGCATTCGGAATAAATGCTCACGGGCAAAAACCGTTTATTTAATGTAGCTTGCAATGTTATCTATACTTTCCTGCACATCTACACGGAAGCAATATGGCTCCAGACTGTCGCAGATATACTTTGCAAGATTTTCTGCTGTCGGGTTAAAATCGACAACATCGTTTATTACTTTATGGTCGAACTTGTCCTGTATCGCCTTTTTAATATGCGTAAAGTCCATAACCATACCGTCTGCATTGAGCGTTTCAGAACGCAGATACACATCAATTATCCAGTTGTGACCGTGAAGATTGGTGCACTTTGATTCATAGCTCAAATCAAGCTTGTGCGCCGCAGAGACTTCTATTCTTTTCTTTACTTCATACATTGTTTTTTCTCTCCATATACTGATTATACCCACGTCGTCTTAAACTGCAGGCAGGGCACTTTCCGCAACCCTCGCCCATTTCGCCGTTATAGCAGGTGAGTGTTTTGTTATACACAATATCCATAACACCAAGCTTGTCGGCAAGCTCCCACGTTTGTGACTTATCAAGCCACATAAGCGGAGTGTGGATAACAAAATTATAGTCCATTGCCAGGTTAAGCGTTACATTCAAGGATTTTACAAATACGTCACGGCAGTCGGGGTATCCCGAAAAGTCCGTTTCACACACACCCGTTACAAGGTCGGTTATACCGTGTGTTTTGGCATAGATTGCCGCATACGATATAAAGAGCAGGTTTCTGCCCTCAACAAGGCTGTTGGGCGGTGTGCCGTCGGGTTTTTCCTCGTCCACGGGAATATCAGGACGTGTAAGTGAATTTGCACTCAACTCATTTATTATCGGTGTCGGGATTACCTCATACGGGATATTTGCATCCTTACAAATATCTTTTGCACATAGAAGCTCTTTTTTATGGCGCTGTCCGTAATCAAATCCGATTGCCGACACATTCTCTTTGCCATATCTTTCAATCGCCCAGAACAAGCACGTTGTGCTGTCCTGACCGCCCGAAAGTATTACCAATGCTTTTCTCATAGCTTACCTCTTATACAACCGGCAGTGATGAGAAAAGTCTCTCCTCTGCCATTTTTTCGTATTTTGTACCCTTTTTGCCGTAGTTTGCAAACGGGTGAATGGATATGCCGCCACGCGGCGTGAATATACCCTTTACCTCAAGATATTTCGGGTCCATAAGCTTCACAAGGTCTTTCATAATGATGTTCACACAGTCCTCGTGGAAATCGCCCTGATTACGGAAGCTGAAAAGATACAGCTTAAGTGACTTTGACTCAACCATTTTAATATCGGGGATATAGTTTATCTTAATCTCCGCAAAATCCGGCTGACCCGTAATCGGGCAAAGACTTGTAAATTCGGGACAGTTAAAGGTCACCATATAGTCATTGTCGGGGTGCTTGTTTATAAATGTTTCAAGCACCTCGGGAGCATATGTGTCCTTATACACTGTTTTTTTATTACCTAAAAGGGACAAACCCTCTGTTTCTTTTTCGTTTCTCGGCATAATTCTTACCTCTCTTATTTTTGTGCGTTGTTCAATGCTTGATCTATATCTGCTATAATGTCGTCTGCATTCTCAATACCTACACTGAATCTTACAAGGTCAGGGCTTACACCGCAGTCGATAAGCTGCTGGTCGGTAAGCTGACGGTGAGTTGAGCTTGCAGGATGCAATGCACACGTTCTTGCATCGGCAACGTGGGTAACGATTGCGGCGATTTTCAAGCTGTCAAGGAACTTAACTGCCTTTTCACGTCCGCCCTTAACGCCAAACGATACAACACCACTTGAACCATTGGGAAGATATTTCTCAACCAACGGATAGTATTTATTTGATTTAAGTCCCGGATAGTTTATCCACGAAACTCTGTCGTCTTTTTCAAGAAACTCTGCAACCTTCATTGCGTTTTCGCTGTGTCTGGGCATTCTCAGGTGCAATGTTTCCATACCGTTATTCAAAAGGAACGCATTCATCGGTGCAGGGGTTATTCCCATATCACGCATAAGCTGAACAAGCGCCTTGCTTATATATGCACTCTTGCCAAAATACTGTGTATAAACAATACCGTGGTATGAATCATCGGGAGTTGTAAGTCCGGGGAACTTACCGCTTGCTTCCCAGTCAAAGTTACCGCTGTCGATTATCATACCGCCCAACGCACACGCATGGCCGTCAAGATACTTTGATGTTGAGTGCACCACAATGTCTGCACCAAACTCAAACGGACGGCAAAGCACAGGTGTTGCGAATGTGTTGTCAACTATTAGTGGAATACCATTGCTGTGCGCAAGCTCTGCAAATTTCTCAATATCAAGCACAACCAATGCCGGGTTTGAAATTGTTTCGCCAAGCACTGCCTTTGTGTTCGGCTTGATTGCTTTCTGCAATTCTTCAAGGCTTGCATCGGGATCAACGAAAGTTGTTGAAATGCCGTACTTTTCAAGTGTTACGCCGAGAAGATTGAATGTTCCGCCGTAAACTGCCGCAGAACAAACAATATTATCACCCGCACCTGCGATATTCATTACAGCTGCCATTGTAGCCGCCTGACCTGATGATGTCATCATTGCACCGACACCGCCCTCAAGCGCGGCTATCTTCTTTTCAACTGCCGCTGATGTCGGGTTTGCAAGACGTGTATAGAAAAAGCCTGACTCTTCAAGGTCGAATAGCTTTCCCATATAGTCTGATGAATCATACTTGAATGTTGTACTCTGACAAATCGGAAGAACTCTCGGTTCACCGTTTTTGGGCTCATAGCCCTCCTGTACGCATAATGTTTCTAATTTCATATATATCTTTCCTTTCTTTGCCTTAAGGCACTGAATCAAAGTTTTCTAAAATGTTTAATGATTTATTCAACCTAAAGTTCGAATAAATTGCTCAGAGAGTGCTGATACGCGAGCGAGGCTATAGTGGTCTATGCGAGCAAGCGTAGAAGTGCTATATGAGTGATTTATTCGGACTTCTTATACGCTTCTGAAGCCCCTGCCTATTATTTCACTGCTTGTTGTTATTATTATAAATGCGTGCGGGTCAATTTCCTTTATCCTGCTACGCAGACGTACTGCCTCAATACGCTTACATACAGTATGTATCATAGCCTTTTCGTTCTGAGTGTACTCACCAACGGCGGTATGAACAGTTGCACCGTGATGCAGATTCTTGATTATAAATTCAGAAACCTCCTCACGCTTTTCGGTTATTACCACAAAGTATTTGCAAGTGTTCAGACTTTCTATTACTGCGTCAACTATGAACGCCTTTGAAAACAAACCAAGCAACGAGAACAAACCTGTCTGTATGTTAAATACAAAGAATGCACTTACCGCAACAATAAAGTCAACAACAAGCAACGATTTGCCTACGTCAAGCGAGGTGAACTTTTTAAGGATAAGTGCAACGATATCCGTTCCGCCCGATGATGCATTGGCGTTAAATATCATAGCCGAACCGATTGACGTCAATAGCATTGCATATATAAGCTCCATTAACGGCTGGTTCGATAACGGTGCCGTTACCGGAACAACTATTTCAAGCACGTACGTAATAGCAGAATAAAGCATACTGCAGTAAACAGTTTTAAATCCGTTTTTACTGCCCAGGAATACAAAACCTAAAATCAAAAGTGCGATATTAAGTATCCATATCCACGCACCGGCTGTTATTGCGGGTATGATTTTTGCTAAAATAGTACCTATACCGGTTACGCCGCCGGTTGCAAATCCGTTCGGGATTTTGAAGAAATATACACCCATTGCAAGGAGTATACATCCCAGTGTCATCATCAAAAATGTCTTTGCTTTTTTCATTTGTCCGTCTCCATTTTATTCTTCTGGTGTGGTTTCTTCTGTCGCAACTCTTGTCCTTGACAGATAGAACTGCACGAAAGTCATTATTATATAGGGATATGCAAGCGCCATTGCAATATACATCAAGGGACTTTGGGGAACAAGCATCCCGATAATCTCAACAAGAATCAGAATCCCTATAAACGAAAGCTCAAGACAGAAATATTTCAGTCTGTAGCCGTTCATTATCGCTTTTGTTTGGCTAAACGCCTCCGCCGAAGTTGTTTCGGGTTTTTCAGCTATAATCATCGGTATCATTTCATACAGATACAATTTTCGCACATAAGGAATTGTCAGTATCAGTGACAAAACCAATGCACCGCTGATGAGATATACAATATATGCACAATTTTGTGCCATATAATTGCCAGTGTTAAGCATCATGTCTATAGTCGGGCTCTCGGCTATCTGCATAATGTAATTTATCAGTTGTGAAACTTCCGGTCGGTATGACAAAAACGCAATCACGCCAACTGCAATTATCATCGGCAAAAACATCAGCATACCCCAACCAAAAAGATACAGACGTCTTATAAACATTGTCTTTAAAGTTCCGGTATAGTTTTCGGAAAACCCCGACAGTACCGTGTTTATATCATAACGCTTTTCATCGGTTTGCGGTCTGTCATTCGCCTGTAACAGTGACCTCACATAGCCTACCGTAAAAATATCAAAAACAAATATTTCACCTATAATACTTATTGCAAGCGTTAAAAGTGCATTGTTTGTCTTCACCGCCAGAATAGTTATCAAAAGTGACACCAGATACACAGGAATGTAATATACAAGCTGTCCTAAAAACGCACCACGATATATACCACGAAGCTTTTCTTTAGCGAGTTTTTTTAAATACAAAGCAACCATCTCTTTTCTGTACTATACTCCAAAATAGATTATAACAGAAAAACAGAGATTTCTCAACCCTTTTTTGAGAAAATCTCTGTTTAATTTATCATTTATCTTTCAATAAGGCTCTCGCCGGTCATTTCTGCCGGTTTTTCCACGCCCATCATGTCGAGCATTGTCGGGCAAAGGTCACAGAGCTTACCGTCTTTAACCTTTACATCGCCCTCGCCGATTACTATCATCGGAACGGGGTTTGTTGTATGAGCTGTGAACATATCGTCAGTTTCGGGGTCAACAAGACAATCTGCATTACCGTGGTCGGCAGTTATAAGCGCTTTACCGCCCTTTTCTAAAATCTTGTCTACCATCTTACCAACGCAGGCATCAACTGCCTCAACAGCCTTAACTGCCGCATCCATCATACCTGTATGGCCTACCATGTCACAGTTTGCGTAGTTAAGGATAATTACATCGTACTTATCCTCGTCAATTGCCTTGCATACTGCCTCACATACCTCAGGAGCTGACATTTCAGGCTTCATATCAAATGTTGCAACGTCGGGTGACTTGATAAGGATTCTGTCCTCACCCTCAAACTGACACTCCTCACCGCCGTTAAAGAAGAATGTAACGTGTGCATACTTCTGTGTCTCGGCAATTCGGAGCTGTGTCATACCAAGCTTTGAAACGTATTCGCCGAATGTCATTGTAAGCTGTTCGGGCGGATATGCAACGGTTACGTTTGGCATCTGCGCATCGTACTGTGCCATACATACGAAGTTTAAGTTGAAATATCCCTTTTTACGAACAAAGCCGTCAAACATCGGGTCAACGAATGTTCTTGTTATCTGTCTTGCACGGTCAGGACGGAAATTGAACATAATAACGCTGTCGCCCTCTTTTACCGTACCCTCTTTATCAATAACCGTCGGAACGATAAATTCGTCTGTTACGCCGTTTTCATACGACTTTTTGATTGCCTCTACCGGACAAGTTGCTGTTTCGCCCTCGCCCATAACCATAGCGTTATATGCTTTTTCTACTCTGTCCCATGCATTGTCACGGTCCATAGCATAGTATCTTCCGCTTATGGTTGCAATCTTGCCTGTGCCTATTCTTTCGATGTCTGAAACAAGCTCTGACATAAAATCAACACCCGATGTCGGGGGCACGTCACGGCCGTCGTGGAATGTGTGAACGTACACTTTTTCAAGTCCCATCTTGTTTGCCATTTCGAGCAAACCTACAAGATGCTTCTGATGTGAGTGAACACCGCCGTCTGAAAGGAGTCCCATAAGATGGAGTGCCTTGCCGTTGTCCTTTGCAGACTGCATTGCATTTTTAAGTGCTTCGTTTTCAAAGAAAACGCCGTCCTCGATGTCCTTTGTTATCTTTACAAGCATCTGATATACAACTCTGCCTGCACCGATATTTGTATGACCAACCTCACTGTTACCCATCTGTCCGTCCGGAAGACCAACAGAAAGACCACTTGCTAAAAGCTGTGAGTTGGGGTATTTTGCAAAATATGAATCAAGATACGGTGTGTTAGCCTCAGCTATTGCGTTGCCCTTTGTGTCGGGGTTAAGACCATATCCGTCCATTATTATTAAAGCAATAGGTTTTTTTGCCATTTCAAATTAAATCCTTTCGTTATTTACACATAAATTAAGTCTGAAAGAAATTTTCGCAGATTGTGCGGTTAGCCGAACGCCGTGTATGCTTATACTCAAGCGAGGCTAACCGTGCAAGATGCGGAAATTTATTCAGACTTCTTGTTTATTTCGCTGCGCCTGTAATTACTGCAAAGTCTGCAGCTACAAGTGATGCACCGCCGATAAGACCGCCGTCAATGTTCGGCTTTGCAAGCAAGCCTGCAGCGTTCTTTGCGTTCATGCTACCGCCGTACTGGATTGTGATTGCGTTTGCTGTTTCTTCATCGTAAAGGTCAACGAGAAGTGCTCTTATAGCTGCACAAACCTCTTCTGCCTGCTCATCTGTTGCAGTCTTGCCTGTACCGATTGCCCAGATAGGCTCGTATGCGATTACAACTTTCTTTGCATCACATGCACAAATACCTGCGAATGCTTTCTTTATCTGGATTGCGATCCAGTCCATTGTGATACCAGCTTCACGCTGTTCTAATGACTCACCGCAACATACTATCGGAACAAGTCCCTTTTCAAGTGCCTTTTTAGCCTTGAGGTTTACTGTCTCGTCTGTTTCGTTGTTGTATTCACGTCTTTCACTGTGACCCATGATAACGTACTTAACACCAAGGTCAACGAGCATATCAGCTGATACTTCGCCTGTGAATGCGCCCTTGTCCTCAAAATGAAGGTTCTCTGCACCAATCTTTACGTGTGAACCCTCAGCAGCTCTTACTGCCTCACTAAGACATACATACGGTGTACAGCATACAACTTCGCACTCTGCACCCTTTGTTGCCTCGATTACTTCTTTAACATAATCATAAGTCTCTGACGGAAGCTTGTTCATCTTCCAGTTACCTGCTATTACATACTTTCCCATTTCTATTATTCCCTTTCGTATTATTTAATAATTATTTATCTGTCAATGCAGCGATACCCGGAAGCTCTTTTCCTTCCAAGAATTCCATTGAAGCGCCGCCGCCTGTTGAGATGTGGCTCATCTTGTCGCCAAGACCTGCCTGGTTAACAGCTGCAACACTGTCGCCGCCGCCGATGATTGTTGTAGTGTCAAGGTCAGCAAGAAGACCTGCGATCTCGTTTGTACCCTTTGCGAAGTTTGACATTTCGAATACGCCCATCGGTCCGTTCCATACAACTGTCTTTGCATCAGCAAGAACGCCCTTGAAGAGCTCGATTGACTTCGGACCTATATCAAGACCCATCCAGCCGTCGGGGATGTTACCCTCAACAACCTTTGACGGAGCATCGTTATCAAACGCCTCTGTTACAACAGTGTCTACCGGAAGAACAAGCTTGTCGCCTGCTTCGTCGATCATCTTCTTTGCATAGTCGATGAAATCAGGCTCAAGAAGTGATGTGCCTGTAGTCTTACCCTGTGCAGCGAAGAATGTGTATGCCATACCACCGCCGATGATGAGCTTGTCTACCTTCTTAAGAAGGTTCTCGATTACTGAAATCTTTGATGATACCTTTGAACCGCCAAGGATTGCTACAAGCGGTCTAACGGGTGAGTTAACTGCGTTACCAAGGAACTTGATTTCCTTTTCGATGAGGTAACCTGCAACTGCCGGCTTTACGATTGCGCTTACGCCTACATTTGAGCAGTGTGCTCTGTGAGCTGTACCGAATGCATCGTTTACAAACAAATCAGCAAGTGAAGCAAGCTCCTGTGAGAACTCGTCAACGTTCTTTGTTTCTTCTTTTCTGTAACGTGTGTTCTCAAGAAGAACAACATCGCCCTCGTTCATTTCTGCTACTGCCTTCTTAGCATTCTCGCCTACTACGTTATCGTCAGCTGCGAAAATTACTTCCTTGCCAAGCTTCTCTGAAAGTCTCTTTGCAACGGGTGCAAGTGAAAGCGTCGGAACCGGCTCACCCTTCGGCTTACCCATATGTGAGCAAAGGATAACCTTTGCACCGTTCTCGATAAGATAGTTGATAGTCGGAAGTGCACCAACTATTCTGTTTTCGTCTGTTATTTCCTGCTTGTCGTTTAGCGGAACATTAAAGTCACATCTTACAAGGACTCTCTTGCCCTTTACGTCAACGTCTTCTACTGTTAATTTGTTGTACATAATAGTTTCTCCTTTTCATAAGCCCACAACGAGGCATTTTAATATAAGTATATTCTATACCAAAATAAGAAATTTTTCAAGTGTTATTATAAATTTTGTTTACTTTGTTGTAATTTTTTTCATATTGCAGCAAAATGGGTGATTATTTATATAAAATCACAGCCCTACAATACGCAAGGCAAAGATCGCCGCAATGATTCCGGCAAGGTCGCCGAGTATCGCCGAGGGCAATGCACGCTTGATGGATTTGACACGGGTTTTTGCAAAATAGACCGCAAGGCAATAGAATGTGGTTTCCGTACTTCCGCAGATAACCGATGCCATTCTGCCTGCCAAAGAGTCTGCACCGTATTCGTTTAAAATCCCCGACAGTATCCCGATTGAACCACTTCCCGATACCGGACGGATTAAGACAAGAGGCATTACGCCATCGGGAAGTCCTATTTTTTCCGATACAGGCGCAAGGATTCTGAGCATTATATCCATCGCACCCGATGCTTTTAGCATTGATGCCCCGACAAGCATAGCAACAAGCGGTGGAAATATATCCTTTAAAAGCTTCATTCCATCTGATGCACCGTCAATAAAATCACTGTAGACGGCCCTTTTCCTTGAAAGAGCGGCTATTATTATGAGCATAATCAAAGCAGGTGTTATATACTGCATATCTTTCTCCTTTTTGGTTACTGATAGAAGATATGCAAATTTTCTGCGATATATGCAGAAATAAAACTTGCCGGCAGGTATCTGCTACGAATGCTACTGCGTTTTGAAATGCATTCTACGCAAACACCTACCGGCAAGTACGTTCTATTTTACTTTTAGTAGATAAATTCAAATAAATTGCTTAGATTGTGCTCTTAGGCGAGCGAGGCTATACACAGGTATGCGAGCGAGCACAAGAGTGCAATATGAGTGATTTATTTAATTTTTTTACATTCTAAATAGAAACGTTTATCGTACGACTCTCCCATTGAAAATGTCTTTCTCGGCAGTGCGCCGTCTTTTATAACTGTTGTGAAAAGGTCGTTCTTTTCCATTGCATCAAAGATAAATCCGATTGTGTTTTCCGGCTGTGTAAGGGTTCTTACAACATCTGCACCGTGGATATAGTCTATCTCTCCGTTGTTCTCTGAAAGATACTTATCCATAAACTGCTGGAATGTTCCCACTGCAAGATTTGCAGGTGCATCTGTTATATAAACAGTCTTTTCCGCACCCTGATATGTAATTACAATTTTCTGTCCCCCATTATCAGCTTCTGTCATCTGCGGATAGTATTCATACATTGCCTTTATAACAACTTCGGGGTCAACATCAAATATTACTCTGTGTATCGGTTCAAATTCAAGTGCATCATCATGCAGGTTTTCAAGCTCTGCCAAAGCAAATCTTGCCGGATGATTTTTGCGTCCCTCATCCGTAAGTGTCTTTTTGATTTCTTCCCAGCACGCTTTAGCAGTTGCAAGTGAATGGTTACCATCGCCTACAGCGATTGCAAGAACTCCCTTGCCCGCAACCCCGTACTTCTCTTCAAAGCCTTTCTGACATTCAAGCTTTTCTACAAGTTCCAAAACCTTTACCTTTGTTGCATCATCAAGCAGCCAGCCTTTTATGTGTCCCCCACCCTGCATAAGTTCAAAGTCATATACGACACGAAGCTTGTCTTTGATTTCTGCAAGCGGTTCTATTATTTCTTTCTCTCTGTCATCAGCAAGCATAAGAATATGCGGAAGCTCAAGCGGTGCATTACGGCGTATGCGCTGTCTCGGAGGAATACGTGAAATTATTGTTCCCTCGGTAGCACGTACGGGTGACTGCGAACCCACTGAATAGTCATATGCTTCAAGGTCGATACAACCTACGATACCGCATCTTGTTTTGCCGTTCTGCTGTGTACGTTCAACATAGATAAGGCTATCCTTATACTCGTTAAATATACCGTCCTCTAAATACTTTTCCATTGTGCGGTTAATGTTTTCTATTCTCTTTTCGCCGTCAGCTTCGTTAAGATATGCTTCGGGATAGATGATATTGAGTGTGCTCGGGCTTCCGTCTGAAAGCTCTGCCGCCTTTTGCCAGTATTCGGGCTCTGATGAATACTGGTCGCACGCAACCACACTCCATTTCGCAAAATCAACATTCTTTGGTAGCAGAATATCTGCTGATTTGAATATACCCATTTTATCTCTCCTTTTATACTAAGTCTGCAAATTTACAGTTTGTTACTTTTTCAAGGCTTTTGGGGGACATTAAAAGTGTTGTTCCGCATCTGCCTCCGCTCACAGCAATTTCGTCATTGAGCTGTGCTGTTTCTTCAACGTATGTCGGGTACTGTTTCTTCATCCCGATTGGTGATACACCGCCACGGATATAACCCGTAAGGTCTAAAAGTTCTTTAACGTGTATCATCTCAACCTTTTTGTTTCCCGATACTCGAGCAAGCTTCTTTAAATCTATCTCGCTCTGTACGGGTATGCACGCAACCATAATTCCGGTTTTGTCGCCACGTGCAACGAGGGTTTTGAGCGAAATATCGGGCGATATCCCGGTAAGCTCTGCAATCTTTTCACCGAACGCCGAGCCAACCTCGTCCGCCTCATATTCCACTTCCTTAAAGTCTATCTTTGCCGCTTTCAATATCCGCATTGCGTTCGTAACGGCTGTTTTATTCTTCGCCATAACTACCTCACTTCAGCTCAACGACCGTTACGCCGTCCTCGCCCTCGCCGAAAATTCCCGGTCGATGCGAAACAACATATCTGTGTTTTCTCAACATTTCTCTGATGTGTTTTTTGAGCACTCCCGTACCCTTGCCGTGTACAATACGCACGGGTGATATTCCTGCAAGGTAGCTGTCGTCTATGAATTTTTCGGTATTCGCCCACGCTTCTTCGGGGTACTGACCTCTGACATCAAGCTCGGTTGTTGCCGTTTTCGCCTTTGACTCAAACGAACGTACCGGCGGTATATACTGTGCCACTGCCGCTTTTTGTGCCTCACTCGTATCGACTCTTCGCAGGTTCGTTATATGCACATCCATCTTTATAATACCGGCTTCGACACGCACATTGCCCGACTTATCGGGAACTTTGAGCACAACTGCCTCCTGATCAAGGTCGATAATTTTAACCGTTTCGCCTGCTTTTAAATTCTTTGGCGGGTCAACAAACCGTTCCTTTGGCTTTGATGCACGTTTCATTTTCTCATCAAGCGTGTCCTCACGTTTTTTGAGTGTGTCACGTACCGCCTGTTTTTTATCTTCTATATTGCCTGCTTTAATGCCTTTTTGACGCATTTTTTCAAGGTCACGGATAATCTCGTTCGCCTCGCTTTTTGCGTCCATTACGATAATTTTCGCCTCACGGTGTGCCTCGTCAAGTATGCGCGACTTGTTCTTCTTAAGCTTTTCACGGTCACGTTCTATTTCTTCACGCAAGTCCTTAAGCTCACGTTTGAGCCGTGCGTTTTCCTCTGCATCCTTCGTTGCCTCACGACGTGAACGTTCAAGGTCGCCTATGACGTCCTCAAAACGTATATCCTCATCAGAAAGAACTGTATTTGCACGGTCGATTATAGATTCTGCAAGACCGAGTCTGCGTGAAATCGCAAACGCATTTGATTTTCCGGGAATACCAATCAAAAGCTTGTACGTCGGCTGCAATGTTTTAACATCAAATTCACACGATGCGTTTAACACACCGTCCGTGGTAAGTGCAAACAGTTTCAGCTCGCTGTAGTGCGTTGTTGCAAGCGTTTTAACGCCCTTTGCACGTAAGTGCTCAAGTATGGCAATTGCAAGTGCCGCACCCTCGGTCGGGTCTGTTCCTGCACCAAGTTCGTCAAAGAGTGCAAGCGTATTACTGTCCACATTTTTAAGGATTTTTACTATATTTACCATATGCGATGAGAACGTAGAAAGACTCTGTTCTATCGATTGTTCATCGCCTATATCTGCATATATCTTTGAGAATACCGCCGCATCCGAGCCCTCGTTTGCGGTTATGTGGAGTCCTGATGCCGCCATAACCGACAGAAGTCCGACGGTTTTAAGTGTTACCGTTTTACCGCCCGTGTTGGGGCCCGTAACAACAAGTGTGTCGGTTTCCTTGCCAAATGATATATCGTTTGCAACAACCTTGTCCTTATCAATAAGGGGATGACGTGCACGTTTATAGTTTATTATGCCTTTATCATTCAATACCGGCTCTGTACCGTTTGTATCAAGCGAAAGCTTGCCCTTTGCAAATATGAAATCAAGCTCTAAAATTCCGACAACATCAACAAATATTTCGTGTGAGTTTTCCGTTACAGAAACCGACAGCTCTGAAAGTATCTTTTCTATTTCACGTTGTTCCTTGTTTTTAAGGTCACGGATTTCGTTATTGGAGTTTACAACGCCCATCGGCTCAATAAAGAGCGTAAGACCTGTTGATGATGTGTCGTGCACTATACCCGGAACCTCTGACTTGTACTCTGCACGCACGGGGATAACGTATCGGTCAGAACGCATTGTAACAATCGGGTCCTGCAAGAACTTTTTATAGTGCGCACTGTGTATCATCGAATTAAGAGTTTCTTTTATCTTGCCGTTAAGATTTTTCATCTTACGGCGGATTGCAGAAAGGTCGGCCGATGCATCGTCTGCTATCTCCGTTTCAGATATTATACACGCATTTATTCTATCCTCAAGCGATTTGGCAGTGAGCAGTTTTTCACGGATTTCGCCAAGTACCGTACACTCCTCCGAAGCCTCGGAAAGATACGATTTCATACGGCGTCCGACATACAAAACACGGGATATATCCATAAACTCACGCGGTGTAAGAACTCCGCCCTGCTCGGCACGCTTTACGCTGTTTCTGACATCACAAACAGAGAGATTAACCGGCGGATTGCCAAGCTTTAACAAGGTTGACATTGCCTCGGTTGTCTCTTTCTGTGCCACTCTTGCCTTTTCTATATCTGAAAACGGTTCAAGCTTTGATATTCTCTTTTTAACCGGCTCGGATTCGGTATAGCCCTGAAGTTTGTCAAGGATTTTATCGAATTCGAGTATTTTTAAAACTTTTTTCATATATCCTCGTTGGTAAAGTAATTTATTTTTGTATCATTTATTTGTTTTTCTGGCATCTCGATAAGCAATTTGGGGCTTTGCCCGTCTGTCTGACTCGCTACGAAAGAAACATTTCTTATCAAGTCTTGTCAAGTTCATCAAGCCTATAATCTTTTATTGTTTCTGCAAGTAACTTATGTTATTATCTATCGAAATCTGCTTCTCAATTTATACTATTTCTATATAAATTTTCTAACTACATGTATTATATCATAATATTACAAGATTCGCAATTGTTATTAAGAAAAAGGTTGGTGGCATATTGAACAAAATTCATTTTATAACATCAGATGTGATTTTCGATGCTTGCCTACATCAAACGATAAGATGCAATATACTCTGCATCCGCTTCAAGCTTTGGATCATTTTGTTCAAAGATCATATTTAAATTATTTTCTTTAGCAGTCAGGTCAAAATGACAAAGGGCAATGCCTATATCAATCATTTGCATATCAAGCTTTGAAGCACGAGCAAAGCCCTTACTGCGTTTGAGGTAAAAGTGAACTGCATTATCAGCCACAACAACTCGCCAGGGTTGCTTATTTACTGCAGACGGAGCAAGTCTTACCATTTCCAAGGCTTTAGCCCATTGACCTGCTTTTTCTTTGGATAAGGGCGTATCAAATGAACCGCCAAAAAACAATTCCTCAAAAGAAAGTCTTTCATCGGCTTTAATAGCCTTTCGCATCATACCCTCACGCAAGGACATTTTCCCCGCAGGATACCCAAGCGCACTTGCACAAGGCATAATTTCGTCGCCATCCAGTTCCATAGCCTGTTCAAAAGCGGAGCGGTTCATAGTTCCGCCAAGCCAGACAGTTCCGATTCCAAGAGCCTCGGCATACAATATCAGCATCTCAAAAGAATAGCCAAATGCCACACTCGCATTTTCTGTGCACTTGATTTTACCGCCGACATATAATTCTGTACCGACCACAACAGGACAAGTAAGACCGTATTCCTTTGCATTCATCAGTTTGAAATCAACGGGTATTTTAAAAGGATTTTCTATTGTCTGTGCAAAAGCTGTCAGTTTCTCTATATCGTTTTTATCAAGCTCTCTGCCATCATATGTCCTGACACTTCTTCTGTTTCTAATATGTTCTGTAATATTATTCATAACGCCCTCCCGATCAGTTATTTCTCTATTTCATAAGGCCAATCGATAATGCCGCCAAACTCTTTTACATTGGTGTAGCCAAGCTTGGCAAGGCTTTCTGATGCGATTTTGCTTCGTCTGCCCGAACGGCAATATACAAGGATAAGTTTGTCCTTGTCAGGCAGTATTTCTTCTGACCTTTCTTCAATTTCTGTATATGGAATCAGGATTGCACCCGGGATGCGCCCCTCGTCAAACTCATCCTGTTCTCTTGTGTCTAAAATGATATGTTCCTCGCCTGAGTCCATTATCTTTTTCGCCTCTTGGGGTGTAATCTGTTCATACATCGCTTTTCCTCCTTTTTCGCTCACTTTAATTGATGTGGGCCCGTCCGCTCCGCCGATAATTCCGATACTGCTATCGTTTCCGCAAGCAGTAAGGAAGATGCAGATAATAGCTGATATAATACATGACATTTTCTTCATATGATTCACCTTTGATCTATATTCTTTCATTGCAAACCTTTATAATTTTGTCTGCTGCACCTTTTGCACCGGAAGAATTCTTAAAACCTTTAGCAATTTGCGCAGCATTTTTCTTATAAGTGCTATCACTTAATATTTTATTTATTGCACTCAAAACTGAATTTGCATCCGATTTATTAAGTCTAATACCTGCACCAAGCTGATAAACTCGTTCGGCAACGCCTTTTTGCTCTGATGTTTGAGGGAGCATTACAAGCGGAACTTCAAAATATAAACTTTCGCTGACACTATTCATTCCGCAATGCGACACAAAAACATCTGATTTTTCTAAAACAGCAATCTGGTCAACATGAGAATAAACCGATATGTTTTCAGGTAACTTTCCAAAATCCTCAACAGACACCAGATTACCAACAGACATAATAACCTGATAATCTGTATTTGCTAATGTAGATATACAGGTTTTGTAAAAAGGCATCATATCATTATTAACAGTTCCCATTGATATATAAATCAGTTTATCCTGCTTTTTTTCTATCGTTTCGGTTGCAGGACGAATTGAAGGCCCGACAAATGCAAATTTATCCGAAAAAGTTTCTGAACAAGGTTGAAACTCAGGAGAGGTATAGACAATGGTGTGGGTGTTATCATCATTACCGATAATATCAAGAATATTTTTAACAGGATATCCTTTGCACTGCAGGCGTTTAATTTGCTTAGTGGTTTTAGGCATTGACAACATCATCTTAATCAAATCTCCGATGCCTTGTTTTATAACCTTTGCCGAGTGCTGATTAAAGGCAAAAGTTGTTGTTGAAGAAACAAAAGGAATTCCAAGCTTCAGTGCAACCGCTTTTCCCCATAGTGCCATGGAATCTGCAACAATTAAGTCAGGCTTAAGCTCTGCCATCTCCTTGCAAACCTTATCGTCAAGAGCCAATGTGGTATCTACAAGTATTTTTGTAGAGAACGCAAGGTCTTTTCCCACACGGATAGCGTCTTTGGCACTTAATTTTTGCTCCATATCATAATCGTCGCAGGATATAAATATTGCACCTGTTGACTCGATTTTTTCACGCATCATGTTATATGAATAATACCAAACCTCGTTCCCACGAGAAACCAATTCCCGAACAACACCTAAAGTGGGGTTGGTATGTCCGTGTGCAGGAATACAAAAGAAAACTATTTTACTCATATTTCTATTCCTCTATTTCAGAAAAAATTTGTTTTATAACATCTTGTTGCTTTTCTTTTGGCGCAA
>JAZRPM010000010.1:0-30454 GCA_045649185.1 Candidatus Ornithomonoglobus sp.
GGTGACGGTTTGACAGCCGAAACTGCGTATGAGATTGCAACAGCTGAACAGCTGGCGTATGCGGCATCAAAGGTCAATGACGGTACAGACAACACGAAGTATTTCAAATTGACAGCTGACATCGACTACAACGAACAGGAATGGACTCCGATAGGTGCTTCAACAAACTATTTCCAAGGCAACTTTGACGGTCAGGGACACGTTGTAAAGAATCTCAAGATTACAAATAGTCACAGCTATGTAGGATTTTTCGGCTGTATTAGTACAGGAGGTGTGGTAAAGAACCTCGGTATTGATACTATGAATCTTAACATCGCGAATGGTAGTAACCCAAATACAGTAGGTGGTTTTGCTTCTTATGTTCAAGGTGCAACTATAACTAACTGTTATCTTAAAAATTCAATTGTTAGGTCCGGTGCAAAGCAGGCGAGTAACGGTATTGGTATTTTTGCAGGCCTAGTACGTAACAACTCTATGATAAAGAATTGTTATGCATATAAAATCGAAACACTCGCTCAAGTAAACAATGTTAATGCAGGATTTGCACATCAGCGATTGGGAGGCGGTTCAACATTTGAGAACTGTTATGTGGCAGAGGTAAATTCAATATATGACAGACAAATGTATAGCTTTGGTTCTGATAACCTGAGCAATGTAACTGCAGTTAACTGTTGGTCAACACTTGCAGCAAAAACGGGAGCAAACTATAATGCTGATTATGCATTTGGTAACTATGTTGAAACAAAGGATGAGCTTGCAACAAAATTTAAGAACGTTGAAGGCTGGGCGGTATCAACAAAAGTAAACGACGGTTATCCGTGTTTTGTAAGTGAATTACCTGTGCAGCTTTATGCAGGCGGTGACGGTTTAACAGCGGAAACTGCATATGAGATTGCAAATGCAACACATCTTGCGAATGCATCAAAGCAGATAAATGCAGGTGTTGATAACAAGGCATACTTCAAGCTCACAGCTGATATTGACTACGGTAATGCGGAATGGGTGCCGATGGGTTCATCGCCGAATTATTTCCAAGGCAACTTTGATGGTCAAGGACACGTTGTAAAAAATCTTAAGATTACAGAATCTTGCGCATATGTAGGATTTTTCGGCTATATTACTACAGGAGGTGTGGTAAAGAACCTCGGTATTGATAATATGAATCTTAACCTCAGTACTGGTAATAACCCAGATACAGTAGGTGGTTTTGCTTCTTATGTTCAAGGTGCAACTATAACTAACTGTTATCTTAAAAATTCAATTGTTAGGTCTGCTGGAAAGCAGGCTAGTAACGGTATTGGTGTTTTTGCAGGTGTAGTACGTAACAGCTCTATGATAAAGAATTGTTATGCATATAAAATCGAAACACTCGCTCATCTAAACAATGTTAATGCAGGATTTGCACATCAGCGAATTGGAGGCGGTTCGACATTTGAGAACTGTTATGTGGCAGAGATAAATGCACTATGGAGCAGACCAGCATATAGCTTTGGTTCTGATAACCAGAGCAATGTAAATTCAGTTAACTGTTGGTCAACACTTGCAGCAATACCGGGAGGCAATTATAATGCCGGTTATGCATTTGGTAACTGTGTTGAAACAAAGGCTGAGCTTGTATCAAAATTTGAGAATGTTACAGGCTTTGCGGTATCACCGCTTGTAAACGGCGGTTATCCGTGCTTTGCAAACGAAGTGCCGTTTAAGGTGACATCTGTTGGTAGCGATGGTACAGTAAAGATTGCAAGAAAAGCAGGCGTTACAACTCCTGCAACT
Organism: Candidatus Ornithomonoglobus sp.; assembly: GCA_045649185.1. Lineage (GTDB taxonomy): Bacteria > Bacillota > Clostridia > UBA1381 > UBA1381 > Ornithomonoglobus. Next base: position 1,774 of record JAZRPM010000010.1, read on the forward strand.
GTATATGTTGCAACTTATGACGTTGACGGCAGACTTGTTGATGTTAAGGCATCAGCAGTAAATGCTGATGATTTCACATTTACACCGGATGGCTTAGTATTAGCAACAACCCTTAAGGTGTTTGTATGGGACGGTAACAATAACCCATTAACAGACGCTGAATAATATACGGTAATAGAGAAGGAAGACTTTTAGTGTGGGTCTTCCTTCTTTTTTTGTGGAAATTGCCATAAAATTATGTATCTATTTATAAATAGTATAAAAAAGTGGGATTCGGTTTGTTGTGATGTTGACAATAAAGGGCTTTTTTGGTATAATACTAGTGTTAATTTAGTATAAAATTGATATTTGTATACATATTTTCAAAAGGAGTAAAGTTATGATTTGCAAAAGATGCGGTAAATCCATAAAATCCAAATCTCTTAAATGCGGAAGCTGTGGACAGAAGCATATAAATAAAGAAAGTTCAGGAATGGATTTTGTTCAGTCAAAGTCTCATTTTGTGACTGCTAAAAGAACGGAAAACTTTAGCTTACAGGATGAAGCTCCTGCATTTTCAAGAAAAAATATTGCTATTATTGCAGGAATAGCGGCGGTTGCCACTGCGGCGGTTGCCATGCTCGGAATAGTGTTTTTTAAAAACATTGATAAAAAAGAGAATCTCCCCAAAACAGTGGTTGTTGAGGATTTAGGAAATTATATGGATACGACAGTTAAATTTTCTACGTTAGGCAAGGCAAACATAACTGTTGAGAGCGACGATGATGCTTTTAAAGCTTTAGAATTGGTATCAGGTATTTACGGATATACAGATGCAAGAGCACAGTTACGATTTGTCAGAGTTACTCCTGGAAGTGAAACTGTACAATATTATGTCTTTGAGCAGGTATACAATAATAAAAAGGTATACGGAAAGAATATGATTGTAGCTGTATCTGATGAGAAAAAGGTTATCTGTATAAGCGGAAATTATCAAAAAATCGAAGATGAGATTGCTATAGGCGAGATCAAGGCTGAAACGGCAAAACAAACCGTGCAGAAAAAGTCGGGTGGCTCTATAGCTGAGCCTGAACGTGTTATACTGTGTATGAATAAGCCTGTTGATGTGTGGCATATAGAATTGGAAGGCGGAAAACACGTTTTTGTTGATACAGTAACGGGCGGAATAGTTCTTGAAAAAGAACGGGACATTGTTACTGATGTTGATGAAGCTTCAGCGCAAAAAGTAGTAGATAATCTCAGCGAAGAAAAGAAAAATGATATTTATACAACATCTGAAATGATGGCAATTGTTAATCCTATGGGAAATATGCCGTTTAGCGGTATTATTGTTTCAGAAGATTTGCATGATATATATGCTAGTTTGGATGAGGGCGATGCTCTGAAAAATAAGCTGTTAGCTCTTTGGGGTGAAGCGGCAAATCTGCTTCCTGCCGATGCTGATTTAACTGACTGTATTACAGCCGCAGACATATTGGCAGATGCAGGAATGTTAGAAATGAAGGAACGTCAGAAATTATTGGCTTTTTTTGCAGAAAAGCATAGGTATCCGGAAGGTAAAATTGAAGTTGCGGGTGCAAATCCAAAAATCGTAGTTATTGATGCTGATGGCAAACCAACTGTGAATTATACATATGAGATATATGAAAGCAATGCAAATCTGCAAAAACAAGGACCGGCAGTTAGCAAAGGTTCAGGTTCGGAGATTGGTGAAAACTTTAATTTCGACGCCGAAAAAATTTATTGTCTTATAATAAAAGAAAATAATGGTCTGAGCAAGGAGGAGTATATATATTGTTCTGCGAATACGAACGTGGATTATGAATTGTATACACAGTTTAAGGAAGATGACGCAGAGGTGACCTTATGATTTGTTCTAAATGCGGAAATTCGATTCCGAAGGAAGATGAGTTTTGCCCTAAATGTGGACATAAAATCACTGCTGAGGAGCATAGCTATGAAACGGGTGTTGTAAGGAACAGTACGCTGGAACTGTTACGCTCGGGTTTGTTCGGAGCAGTTTGCTGGTGTCTGATAGGCTTTATAGCATGTATCGTTATCGGGTGGTTTATACCGCTTAACTTGGAAAACTATGCAGATGCATTAAGGTGGTTAAATGCACCGGAAAATATCGCAAGTATATTTGATATATCAGACAGTTCCGGCAGACTTCAGATAGTTAAGATTCTGTTAATGTTTATAGTGTCATTACCGATTCTTATATCGGCTATTGGACTTCTCATACTTCGCTCACATGCAAAAGGGCGTTCGAAACAGACCGGACTTGATATGGTGAAGGTCGGAATAAAGATTGGTGTTATATACTTTTCCATGATGGCGTTGGGCTGTGTGGGTGCCGGAGTTGTACTTATTGTCTTCGGCGGCTACGGAGACCGAACGTCGCTTGTGTGGACGGTTCCGGCGTTTTCGCTTGTTATGTTATTTGTTGTTGCCGCCTTGGTATTGCTCGTGAAGATGATGTCGTTTGCACAGGTTATAAAAGAAGCGGTGACAAACGATGACTTTACTGAAGAGCCGTCGGGGTTTGTGCGTGTTGTGAGTATGATAGTAGGCGCAGCCGGTGCAACAGCAGGTACAGTCGTTTTACTTCTGGCATTTGATGTGCTCACGGGCATGGCACTGATTTCATGGTCCTTGGCACAAATTTTTATCGGAATACTTATTAAAAAAGTGAAGGTTATTGACGAACGGTTTTACGGCGGTCTGTATGATACGATATACAGAAGCGTATCGGTACCGGGCGGCGGAAGAATGTTTTGCACCCGTTGCGGACGTGAACTTTTTGGTGGAGAAATATGTAGCTGTATCCCGAAACGGTATGTCTCACCTCCGCCTGTACATATGGTAAAACGAGGCTTGGTTTCGACTATGCCCGAAAGTACAAAAACTTCTGCACCTGTTGCTATGGGTTCAGGTGACAGATATTTTAAAAAAGCTAAAAAATTATAATTTAAAGGAGATAAAAAAATGGCAAGTAACTACAAAATTACGTACAGTGTTGATATGGTGTTCTGTATTGACGCAACAGGAAGCATGGGCGGTGTTATAGAAATGGTAAAAAATAACGCCTTGCATTTTTATAACGATGTAACTCAGGCAATGGCAGCAAAAGGAAAAACAATTGATAAGCTGAGAGTAAGAATAGTTGCATTTCGTGACTATGTTGCAGACGGTGAGGATGCTATGCTTGAAACAGATTTCTTCTCGCTGCCTGAGGAAAGCGGAGATTTTGAAGCGTGCATAAGAAGTATAGAAGCATTTGGTGGCGGTGATGATCCCGAAGATGGTCTTGAAGCATTGGGTTATGCTATAAAATCTGACTGGAATACTGAGGGTATGAAAAAACGTCAGGTTATTGTAGTATGGACAGATGCAACCACACACGAGTTGGGATTCGGTTCAAGAATGCCTAATTACCCTGAAGGTATGGCTCGTGATTTTAATGAGCTTACTCATTGGTGGGGCGATGCACAGAACAGAGGTTTCATTGACCAGAAAGCTAAGAGACTTTTGCTTTTCGCACCTGAAGGTCCACGCTGGACGACTATTTCAGAGACTTGGGACAATGTAATGTATTTCCCGTCAGTTGCAGGAGACGGTCTTGATGAGTACAGTTATGAGCAAATTCTTGCTGCTATTTCAAATACTATTTAAATGGGTGGTCTAAATGGCTAATAAAATTGATAGAGACAGTCTTATAAACTGTATAGATACTGTTTTTGTTGCTGCAGGAGAAATGATTCCGGACAACGGTGAAGACAGTTATGCGTATTCTTTTAATGATAAATTTGGTTGTATTGCTGTTTTTGATGGTTGCGGCGGTATCGGTTCAAGAAAGTACGAAGCATTCGATAATAAAACGGGTGCTTATATAGCATCGCATGCAGTTTCAAAAGCTATGCTTGAATGGTTTGAGAAGTTTTCGCAGAGTAATGCTTCAGTCACAGAAAAGAATGCGGATTTAATGAGTGAAGAACTTTATAATACGTTCACTGAAACGCTTAAGAGCATTGAAAATGAAACAACTGCAACGCTTATCAGAGGTTCTTTAACAAAGAGTTTTCCGACAACTGCTTCGGCTATCGTTTTCAGACATAAAAATGACAAGATGCAGGCTGCCTATTTGTGGGCAGGCGATTCGAGGGGATATTTGCTGACCGGAAGCGGACTTAAGCAGTTAACAACGGATGATGTTGAAGGTGAAGAAGATGCATTGTCAAATCTTACAAGCGATGCACGTCTGTCTAATGTGGTATCGGCAACAGGGGATTATAAGATCAATAATAAAGTGTTGAACTGTCCACGCTCTGGAATATTTATATCAGCAACAGACGGGTGCTTTGGTTACTTCAAAACACCGATGGAGTTTGAGTATATGCTTATCAATACGATGCTTAAATCCGAGAGTGTTGAAGAGTGGGAGACTAAGCTCGGTGAATATATGCGTTCGTATGCAGGGGATGATTATACGCTTGCTGTTGCTGTCTACGGATATAGGAATTTCCGAATGGTTAAGCGTTCTTACGAGACACGTGAAAAAATCCTTTATAATAAGTATATTTCACAGCTCGCCGGAGCATCTGAGGAAAGATTGATTGAATTGTGGGATGAATATAAGGAAGGTTATTATATAAATGGCTGAGGTTAACGGGTACAGAATTATTGGTGAACTAAAATGTAATAACAGTGGTTATTCCAAATGGGGATTTGCAAAAAAAAATGGCATTGACGTATTCATAAAAGAGTTTTTGTCGCCTATTTATCCGCTCGATGCAACTGTATTGTCGCGAGAGCAGATTATACGAAAACGTGAAATTTGTAATCAGTTCGAAACTGAAAAAAAAGCGTTTTACACAGAACTTAATAAGTGTTCAACCGGTAATATTGTTACCGTTACTGATTTTTTCAGAAGCGGAAGCAAATATTATATGGTAACAGAAAAGGTCGATGCTGCCGCAATAAGCCCGGATGCAATCAGTAGATTTTCTTCGGAGCAAAAAGTTCTCATTATTAAGATAATACTTCATTGCATGAGGTCTTTACACGGGCATGGTATTGTGCATGGCGATATAAAGCCTGATAATATTTTGTTTAAGAAGACTCAAAAAGGTACATATACGGCAAAAATTATTGATTTTGACAGTAGTTTTCTTGAAACAAAACCGCCTGAGAGTGAAGAAGAATTTCAAGGGGATATGGTATATCTTGCTCCTGAATCGTTGCTGTTTATTGCAGAAGAGGAAGGCGGGATATTGACAAGAAAAGTAGATATTTTTGCATTGGGAGTTTTATTCCACCAGTATCTGTCGGGTGAAATACCGGGATTTGACAGAGAAAAATATGATTATGCATTTGAAGCAGTTCTTGATGGTTGTGAGCTTGGTATAAGCCCTGTGATTTCCAGTGAATTCAGAGAACTTTTAAAACGTATGCTTGACCGTGAACCTGATAAAAGACCTGATGTAGAAGAAATTTTTGCATATCTCACAAATGCACCCAAGATACCGGAAATAGAACCGGAAAAAAAACCGGTGACAAACCCTTCGCCTAAAGGCTTTTTCAACAAGGCACGTACTACATTATAAAATATTTACGGGAGGATAGTTGTACATGTGGAAATGTCCGGATTGTGAAACTTTAAACAAGGAGGATTTTTGTGTTGTATGCGGAAAACCTCGTCCTTTGCAGACTCAAACATCGCAACAGTCTCAGTTTGCTCAGCAAGCACCACAGCAAAATATTCAAAGAATAGAAGAAACAAAAGTTTCATCAAAAAAATCGCCTGTGGGATTGATTGTAGCATTGGTGGCGGTAATAATAGCAATGGCGGCAGTAATTATTGCTTTGGTGGGGAATAATGGTGACGAGCCAAAAACTGAAGTTGTCGTGGTAACCCAACAGCCACAAGAAACGCCTGAACCTGAACTGACAGCGGAGTCGACAGAAGCACCGATAACTGTTACACCTGCATCTGTACCTCAGTACAGCGGACCTGTGGATGAAAATTTGATTCAAAAAATCAGAGATAGATATAATTGGGTTTATGGGATTTCGTCGCAATGTGATATACATACATCAAATGATGGTGCAACGTATTACTATTACGGTGGTAAGCTTGTAAGAATAGATGTTAAGCCGGACGAAATGTTCAATTATACAAGATGCTACTATTATGATGTTGATGAAGAATTGTGTTTTGCGTTTGTATTTATTGATGACCGTGTTGAAAATCGTTTCTATTTCGATAATGGTAACTTGATACGCTGGAAAGATGAGTTTGAGAAAATCCATGATTATGAATATAATAACGAGCAGTATCGTCAATGGGAAGAAAAAATCCTTGAAGATACTTTGATTCATGAACGGTAAAGGAGATAGTAAAAATGTGGAAATGCCCTGAATGTGAAACTTTAAACGAAGGAGAAAGTTGTGTAATTTGCAACTGGAAAAGACCTACTCAGGATGAAATAATTAACAGCAGAAAAACAAATATGGATACAGGTTTGCGCACAACAATGGGTGCGGCACAAAAAGCAGAGGGCGTATCTGTGTCTGCTACACCTGTTTATCATACAGCGCAAACAGCACCTGACCCCTATGCAGTTGTGTCAAAACCTGCCGGAACTGTTTCGCCCGTAACACCTGTTATGGGCGCGCATCCCGAACCGCCGAGAAAAACTGCGGTGTCAAGGAAGGAATTTTTCAATACATATCTCAGTCCCGGCTTAAAAAGCGGCTTGAAAAAGAATCTGATTCTAACGTATATATGTTTAGGTGTTACATTAACAATGGACTTTGCTGCGTTAGGACTTATGCAGGAGTCGGTTTTTGCACTGTTTGTTGCTGATATGCTTGAAATAGCCCTGCTGGCCTTGTTAGCGATTTTGATTACTACAACAAAAAGCAAAATTTGTGCAATTGGTATGATTGCACTTTCGGGCGCAGAAATGATCATGGGAGTGATTACTATGCAAGAACCCAGTGGATGGATTATAATGGCTGCGTCTGTTTCGTTGCTTGTGCTGATATCCAAGGCAGATAAACAATATAAGGAGTTTCTAAAAGCACAGGGAATGGTTAACACATACAGGACAAACGTTTTTGCTGTAATAGGTATTTGTGTGGCTGCAGTATTAGTTGTGATTGCAAGCTATGCCATAGCAGGATTCATATAATTAGTAAAACTATACAATAACTCTATAGATGAGATTGTGAAAATTTGTTGCGTTAACTTAAAAAAAAGCTTGCAATATGGTTTTCTTTATGATATAATTACTTGGTATTACGGACAGTCCTCTGCCTTTGGTCGGCACGAATGTCTCAGATTAAAAAGGAGGATTTGATCATGAACACAAAAGCAATTCTTGATTCAATCGCAAAAGACCAGATAAGAACTGACCTTCCGGAAATTAAGGTTGGTGACACTGTAAAGGTTTACCAGAGAATCGTCGAGGGTTCAAGAACAAGAACTCAGATGTTCGAGGGTACAATCATCAAAATTCAGGGCGGCGGAATCGGTAAGACTTTCACTGCAAGACGTGTTTCATATGGCGTTGGCGTTGAAAAGACATGGCCGGTTAACTCACCGAACGTTGAGAAGATTGAAGTAGTAAGACACGGTAAAGTTCGTCGTGCTAAGCTGTTCTATCTTCGTGACAGAGTTGGTAAGGCTGCTAAGGTTAAGGAAAAGATATAACTTAAGAGTTATAATGCTGTGGCGGTGCTTCAGGGCATCGCCCGTAGCAGTTCCTTATCGTTCATATTTTGGTTAGAGGGGAGCAGGCACTGCTCTTTTTTTATCAGAAAGGATGTATTGGTTATGGAAAACGAAAATAACGAAATAATAGAAGAAGTAAAAGAGAAGAAAGAAAAAAAGCAAAAGAGCATAGGCAGAGAAATTTTTGAATGGGCCTATTCAATTGTAATTGCGATAATAATTGCTTTTTTGATAAAATCGTTCTTGTTCGATATCGTTAAGGTTGACGGTCAGAGTATGTTCCCGACACTTAACCATAACGACAGATTGATTATAACAAAGCTTGGTTATGAACCAAAGCAGGGTGATATAGTAATCCTTGATGCAAACTATTCTAACAGAGAGGCGTATTTTGCGTCTATCGCTCAAAGCGAAGGAAAAGATAAGATTTCGGGTGCAAGAAGATTAAAAGAAAGCTTTAATTTGCCTGATTCATGCAGTAAAATATACTACGTTAAGCGTATAATCGCAACTGAGGGTCAAACAGTTGATATTTATGACGGTAAGGTGTTTGTTGACGGAAAAGAGTTGGATGAGCCGTATTTTGACGGTGAAACATTTGCAACAGATAGCGAAGTGAAATACCCGTTTACTGTTTCTGAGGGTTGTGTGTTTGTTATGGGCGACAACCGTGGTAACTCTACCGACAGCCGTTCGTCAAGACTGGGTGAAGTCAATGAAGAGGCAATTCTCGGAAAATCACAGTTACGTATTTTACCGCTTAATTCAATAGGAACAACAAAATAATTATAGCGGAGCACTGCTCCGCTATAACAATAGTTGAGGAATATATTATGCAGAACACATTACAATGGTATCCGGGACATATGGCAAAAACCAGACGTCTCATTGAGGATAATCTTAAAATGATAGACGTTGTTGTTGAGATTCTTGATGCACGTATTCCGTTTTCGGGACGTAATCCGAATTTTGACGACATATTGAAGAACAAGCCGAGACTGCTCGTTATGAACAAATCCGACCTTGCGGATGCAAAACGCACAGAATGGTGGATAAACTGGTATAAAAACCAAGGTATTCGGGTTATTCCGATAAGCTGTACTACAGGACAGGGAATCAACACTTTGCTTAACGAGGCACGTGAGCTTGTCCGTGACAAAATCGAGCGTGATGCAGAACGTGGCAGAACAAGAACCTTGAAGCTTATGATGGTTGGTATTCCTAATGTTGGTAAGTCAAGCCTTATTAACCGTCTGCTGGGTAAAGCGAGCACGAAAACAGGCGATAAGCCCGGCGTAACACGTGGCAAGCAGTGGCTTAAGATTAAGGGTGATGCTGAACTTTTAGATACACCCGGAATTTTACCGCCGAAGTTTGACGATCAGGAGCTTGCAAAACGTCTTGCATACACCGGTGCAATCAAGGATGAGATTATTAACCGTGAGCTTTTGGCATATTCGCTTTGTGAATATCTGCGTGATAATTATCAGGCAGAAGTATGTGAAAGATACAAGATTAAAGACGATATCTCAGAGCTTGAGGGCTATGAGGTTCTGGAGCTTATCGGCAGACGCCGTGGCTTTGTTATATCCGGCGGTGAGGTTGATATGGAACGTGCGTCAAATATGGTTTTAGATGAGCTTCGATCCGCAACAATCGGAAAGATTACACTTGAAACACCTGAAGATTTTAATGATAAGGAGATTGTATGATGAAAACTACATTAGTAATTATGGCGGCAGGAATAGGTTCGCGTTTCGGCGGAGGTATAAAACAGCTTGAACCGGTAGGACCTACAGGCGAAATTATTATGGATTACTCCATTCACGATGCACTTAAAGCAGGATTTAATAAAATTGTGTTCATTATACGCAAGGATATTGAAAACGATTTTCGTGAAGTGATAGGCGATAGAATAGAAAAAATGTGCGACAGACTCGGCGTAGAGGTTGCATATGCTTTTCAGGCTATGGATGATATACCCGAGGGCGAAACTGTGCCCGAAGAAAGAAAGAAACCGTGGGGAACAGGTCAGGCGGTGCTTTCATGCCGTGGCATAGTAAACGAGCCGTTTATTGTTATAAATGCTGATGATTACTATGGTAAGGAAGCGTTTGTTAACATATATAACTTTTTGCAGGGATACACACCCGAAAATGCTGACGATTTCTGTATGGCAGGATTCATTCTTAAAAACACACTCAGCGATAATGGCGGTGTTACACGTGGTATTTGTAAAGTTGATGATAACGGGTACCTTTTGGATATTGTTGAAACAACCGAGATTGTTAAGACTCCAAACGGTGCAAAATCGGGTGATAATGAAATTGACCCGGGTTCATATGCGTCAATGAATATGTTTGGTTTTACTCCCGAATTTATCGTAAGACTTGAGGATGGATTTAAAGAGTTCTTCAAAACTGCGGCAAAGGAAAATCCTTTAAAGTCAGAGTTCTTGATCCCGATTTATGCAGGTCAGCTACTTAGAGAAAAGAAAATTACAATGAAAGTCCTTGAAACATCAGACAAGTGGTTTGGTGTAACCTACAAAGAGGATAAGCCGATGGTGGTTGAAGCATTTAAAAAGCTCATTGCCGATGGCGAGTATAACGAAGATTTGTTTAGCGATATGTAAAGTAAAAAATCACTTTGGATTCTTCCAAAGTGATTTTTACTTTACCTTCAATGCTGCGTGTAATGCGGTTGCAGATGCTTTGATGTATCTTTCAAGCATCTTTTTTGCAGTCATCAGCTCGTCTGACGCACTTGTTAATGTTGATGCGGTATATTTTGCTGCGAGGAGATTTATTTTTTCGGACTTGTCGGTGTTTATGATTTTATCTGGTCTTCCGGTTGACGTCACAATCGCATCTCTGAGATACATCAGCATCATATCATAGATCTCGTCAGCATTGTCCTTGTGTTCTTCGATGTAATCGGATACGTCAAATGCGTGGATTTTGTTCTTTGACAAAAGGCGGGGTAATAGGTTCAAAACCTCCTCACGCAGTTCGTCAAAGTCCTCACGCTCGACTATCTTGTCAACGTAGCCCGGGATTCCCATGCTGTACTTAACCAAAAAATCCACTCTAGGTTCGTCAGGGTAGGTGGTATTTATATATTCACGTATATCACTGTCAGATACAGGCGTGAACGTAACCGAAACAGCACGTGAACGTACCGTTTCAAGAAGTATCTGTGAATTGGTACACACGATTATGAATACTGAATACTGTGGCGGTTCTTCGATGATTTTTAAAAATGCGTTCTGTGCCTGCGGTGTGAGCAGGTCGCCTTCGTTTATGATAAAAACCTTGTGGCGATTATAGAACGGCTTTATAAGACATTCCGTTATCATATCACGTATTGGTTCTACACCGAGTGTTGCCTTATCCTTTTCACGTTCCACAAAAACAATGTCGGGGTGAGAGCCACCCTGTGCCTCATGGCACGCCGGACAGTCACAGCAGGGTGCGGTGTCGGTGTTTGTACAGACAAGCGACTTCGCAAATAAGAGTGCCGCCTCGTGCTTTTTAAGCCCCGCTGCACCCTCAAATATATATGTGTTTGCGTTTTCGTTGCGACGTACGCTCTCAATAAGCGTCATCATAAGCTTGCTGTGAAACACATTGTACCCGTACATTCCCATCACCTCTTTCTACTATTATACAATATTTTCAGGCAAAAATCAATCTCTAATTGCCAATTTCCGAACTATCACGAAAAAGACTTGAAAAAGCGTTCGCTTTGTGGTAAAATGCAGGCATAAATCAAAGGGGGGTAATTGCTATGGCAAACTTAAAATTACCGGTATTCGGAGAGAAAATTATTTCAGATATAAAAACAAACGAAACAGCACGTGCTGTTATTATAGGCGATGTTGATGCAGACGTCTTTGAAAAATACTGTACATATTTTAAAGAAATCGGTTTTTGCGAAAAAGAAAACCGCAGGCTTGCAGATAATCTTTTTGCATCGTTCTACGCTGATGGCGTTGGTGTGTTTATGACATACTATGTACATATAGGCGAGCTTAATATTATCACGGAAGAGGACTGCAAATATTTTGACTTCAATGATGTTATGCGTGAGAAAACGGTTACACCGCAGATAACACAGGTACATCTTGAGGATTTTGGTATGTCGGAGGTTGTGAGACTTTCTGACGGCAGATTCATCGTCTTTGATGGTGGCTGGATGTTTGAGCCGGATATAGACAGACTTATGGAAACCCTGAAAAATGGCTCGGTTTACGAAAAACCCGTGATTGCAATGTGGGTGCTGACTCATCCGCACATAGACCATTTTCATGCGTTTCTGGGCTTTATTGATAAGTATGAAAACGATGTAGTAATAGAAAAAATGATGTTCAATTTCCCGAAAGGTGACGATGTTGAGCATTTCCCGGAGCTTGGAAATAAATTCCCGTTGCGTTGCAAGCCATATGTCAAATCAGAAAGCAAGACGGAGTGCATTTCAATTCTTTATGATATAGTAAAAAGAATGGGAATCCCTGTATATATGCCACATACCGGACAGATTTATCAGATAGGTGATGCGAAATGTGAGATACTATCGTGTATGGACGATACAATCCACCTTTCAAAGGATGCAAACTCAACCTCGGTTGTTATAAGAATGGAGCTTGCAGGGCAGGTGATACTCTGGACTGCTGATGCATCATTCAGTGATTCGAGATTTGCAGTGAAGTATGGTGCATATTTAAAGTCTGATATTTTGCAGGTACCGCACCACGGATTCCAGAGCGGAACGTATGAGGCTGAAATTGAGGCATATGAGCTTATCAAGCCGAGCGTGTGCTTACTTGAGGCATCCGATGCTGTTGCATTCACGCTTTTCTGTACGTTCAGAAAGGGTGCAGAGTATCTTATGAGAAACGCCGGAATTGATGAGCTTATTACGGGCGAAGAAACAAGAACACTTAATTTACCGTACACAGCCCCCGCATATGCTAAAGCAGAACTTGACCGCAAGTTCAGAGAGGGCAGAGAGAACGCAGGTGCAAGAACGTGGATTTTTATGGGTATGAATACAGCCAACGAAGACGATTTTGTATTCTCAATCTTAAATGCCACATCACCGACCGCAACAATAAAAATCGAGATGTTCTTTGAGGAACAGTGGACGTCAATAAAGCATATCGTTACAGAAGTAGGCGGACATAAATATAGGAAGATTTGCATCAAGGACGAAAATGATGTTGACACAGATGCAGTATATTTCAACTGGGAAACTTTGAAATATAACGGTCTGCCGGAAAACTCGGACTTTGCCGTACGCTTTATAAGCGATGTCCCCGTTGTAATTGCAAACAAGAATCATAAAGAAGCATATAAAACAGTAAACGTATAATCAAAAAAGCGGCGATGCCGCTTTTTTGTTGTTTCTGTGCAAATTTACAGAAATCGCGTGCAAAATTGCTGAAAATTATTGATAAAAGCTATTGAAAAATAAGGAAATGTGTGATAGAATACAATATATAAATATGTTCAGGAGGAAACCTAAGATGATTAAAAAAGAACAGGTTTTAAATCAGCTTACCGATTGCGGTCTTGTTGCAGTTGTTCGTGCAAACAGCGCAGAGGAAGCAATAAAAATCAGTGACGCGTGTCTTGCAGGCGGATGTTCAGGAATTGAGCTTACATTTACAGTTCCGGGCGCTGACAAGGTAATTGCGGCATTGGCAGAAAAGTATAAGAACGGCGAAATGATGCTTGGTGCAGGTACAGTTCTTGATCCGGAAACAGCAAGACTTGCAATCCTTGCAGGTGCAAACTTTGTTGTATCACCGGCGTTTAACCCGGAGACTGCAAAGCTTTGTAACCGTTACAGAGTACCGTATATGCCCGGCTGTGCTACAATAACAGAGGTTATCACAGCTATGGAGGCAGGTTGTGATATCATTAAGATATTCCCGGCTGACCTTTACGGCCCGACAATCATAAAGGACATCAAGGGCCCGCTTCCGCAGGCACAGATGATGCCCACAGGCGGTGTTGATGCTGATAACGTTGCAGAGTGGATCAAGGCAGGCGTTGTATGTGTTGGCGCAGGCTCATCACTTACAAAGGGTGCAAAGACAGGCGATTATGCAGCAATCACAGAGACTGCAAAGAAGTTTATCGCAAACATTAAGGCTGCTCGTGCAGAGCTTAAGAAATAATAAAAAGGAGATTTATTAACTATGGCAAAAGTAGTAACAATGGGTGAGATAATGTTAAGACTTTCAACACCCGGTAACCAGAAATACATACAGGCAACACAGTTTGATATAAACTACGGCGGTGGCGAGGCTAACGTTGCAGTTTCACTTGCAAACTACGGTCACGATGCAGAGTTCGTAACAAAGGTTCCGAATAACCCCATCGGTGAGTGCGCAGTTGCAACAATGCGTAAGTACGGCGTAGAAACAAAGAACATCGCAAAGGGCGGCGACAGACTCGGAATTTATTTCCTTGAAACCGGTGCTGCAATGCGTGCATCAAATGTTACATATGACCGTGCAAACTCAGCAATAGCTACAGCAACAGCTGACGATTTCGATTTCGATAAGATTTTTGACGGTGCTGACTGGTTCCATTTCACAGGTATCACACCGGCTATTTCAGACGCTGCAGCAGAGCTTACAGAGCTTGCTTGTAAGGCAGCAAAGGCTCACGGCGTAACAGTTTCATGTGACCTTAACTTCAGAAAGAAGCTCTGGTCATCGGAGAAGGCACAGAGAGTTATGTCAAACCTTATGCAGTACGTTGACGTATGTATCGGTAACGAAGAGGATGCTGACAAGGTTCTCGGATTCAAGCCCGATAACACAGACGTAACAAGCGGTGAGCTTAACCTTGCAGGTTACGAGAGCATATTCAAGCAGATGGTTGCAAAGTTCGGCTTCAAGTATGTTATTTCATCACTCCGTGTTTCACATTCTGCATCAGATAACGGCTGGTCAGCTTGCATCTATTCAGCAGACACAGACGAGTTCTATCACTCAAGAGAGTACAGAATTGCTCCTATCGTTGACCGTGTTGGTGGCGGCGACAGCTTTGCAGGCGGGACAATCTGCGGTTTCGTTGGCGGCAAGAACTTCAAGGATGCACTTGAGTTCGGTGTTGCTGCTTCAGCGTTGAAGCACACAATCCCCGGCGATATCAACCTCGTTACAAGAGCTGAAGTTGACGCTTTGGTTGGCGGCGACGGCTCAGGTAGAGTTCAAAGATAAATTTAAAAATCACCTATTCATCAGAATAGGTGATTTTTTTATCGTCCCAACGGGTCGAATTGTCTTGGTGTTGCTGAGGTAATCGGGCAAGGGGATGCAATTGGGTTTGCCATGAAGAAATAACGCATTGCGTCATAGTCATGGTCCTCGCATGAGGTGTTTACGTCCTCGACATTTATGCTGTCGTAAATAAGTGCCGGTATGGTACGTAAGAATGCACGGCAGTTGTTGAAAATATATGCCATTGGTCTGCCTTCGCCATCAAATGCAAATCGGTAGTGGCATTGCATTTTACCGCTCAATCTGTCGTTTTTACCTTTTTCAAAGAACACGCCCTCGTCCTCAAACATCCGTATAACCGTGCCGTCACGGCCACGGCTTTCGTCCCATATGGACGGGTCAGCAATGCCGGTTATTGTGTTGCCCGTTTCAAGCTCGTCCTCAATCTCTCGTATCTTTCGTGCGATTTGTCGGGGTTCCCAGCGTAAGCCTTGGTTTGGAGTGTCGGTACAGCCGTAAAACTGTCGGTATAGATACGCCCTGCCGTCATAGTCGATCGCCCACCATTGAACAGCAAACGGACGTGAGTAGCCAAAGTCGAAGGTGCGGTAACGCCGCCATGAGCGTGGGATTTTAAACGGCTCAATAACGTGTGTATCGAGTTTTGAAACATACCCGTCGGGGTTGTTGCGAAATTCTGTGAACACCTGTCCGTCATAGCTGTCCCAGTCACCGTAAAGCAGTGCTTTTTTCTGCGATTCGGGAAGCATCGCAAGGTTTGCAAGATAGCCCGGGTCATTGTCAAGCAGTGCTTTGTTATCAAACACCGATGACGGAATAAAAATACGCTTGCGTTCAAGCGTTATTTTTTTGCCGTCTTTATCAGTGACTTCGCTTTTTACGGTGTAGGGAACACCCGGTTCTGATGCAGTTATAAACCGCTCCTTTACCCAGCCGTGCCCGATACCACCGGGATTGGCAGTGGCACGGATATAGACACGTAATCCCTCACCGTCTGCTCGGTTTCGGGATATCATATATTCGTATTCCTCAAGTGTAAAATGTGTAAGCTCGTCAAAGGCTATGTATGAATATGAAAGTCCCTGATAGTTAAGATAGCTCAACTGATTGGGCATTGACCCGAAATATATCTTTGCTCCACTCGGAAATTTCCAGTAATGCTCCGAGCCGTTGTATTCGGCATCGGGGTATACTGCACTGTAAATACGCAGTGATTTTATTATAAGTTCACGGCACTGCGGATATGTTTTTCGCAGTATGAGAGCTCTGTAGTTGGGATTATCCACCTGCCTTAATGCCTCCACAATTATGGCATCAGATTTGCCACCGCCTGCCGCTCCACCGTAGAGAACTTCGTATTCGTCACGGCTCATAAACTCAATTTGTTTGGGTTGTGGCTGCCAGATTATGTTTTGTTGTGTTTTGGTCATTAAAACACATCCTTACGAAATAAGCTCAAATGTAACATTTGGAGTTTCCTTATGGACATCATCAAAGATATCGAGCATCGTCCGGCAGTAGTTACGTAATTCTGTATTGAGCGAATTAAAACCATAGATTTTCACTCTGAAGTTACCATTGCTACAAAACAAGCCGTCAAGGCAGTCCCATAAAGCATCCCAGTTTTCGCCATAGTATTCCGGGAAACCGAATTTTTGTTTTAATATTTTATGTATTTCGCCTAAGTATTTACAACCCGAAAAATCAAGAATGATTGGATTTTCGGTGATTGGTTTAAAGGCGTTTGGATTATTAGTCATTGTGTCAGTCCTTTCTGTTTATATAATTTCCGCAAATGTTTCATAATGGTCATACGTAACAAAGATTAATCCGTCGTTGGAAAACAGTATTCTTTCTGTTCCGCGAAAACCACCTGAATAATTAATGTCTGCCTCATACCATATTCTTCCGTAAGCGGAAGGTAAATGGCCGTTTAAGTTTCGATAAATTTCTTTTGATAATGTTTTCCCCGGTGCAACTTCGTTCAAATTTCCTAAAGAAGAGTCATATCCGAGTCTATTAGCTACAGTTTTTTCAATATAGTAATCAGGCAAAACACTGTGATACTTTAATTGCCAGTCAGCACCGTTAATTCTATTCTTTGTTGCAGTTCCGGCTTGCAAGGTTTGCATCGGCGATACTGTGCAACGGCAGAATAAATGTATCGGTGGAGATGGTAATGGTATTTCATCTATATTATGTATTTTACCATTATTTTTTTTGCATGTCAAACACGTTTTTTCATCAATAATCGCTTTCCAGTCTTTCCAATTACTACTTTTGTTCAATTGTAATCCTCCTTTCTTAATTATCACACCACCGTGCCGGAAAATTTGAGCTGACCGCCTGAAAGTGTCAGGTACTGCGAGCCATCGGGTGTTGAGATTGAAAATTCGTCACCGCTGATTTTTACGTTTACGCCCTCAAGCTTTGTTTCACCGAGTGGCAGTGTGCCGTTAAGCTTTGAGGCAT
The DNA here is from genome assembly GCA_045649185.1 of Candidatus Ornithomonoglobus sp. Lineage (GTDB taxonomy): Bacteria > Bacillota > Clostridia > UBA1381 > UBA1381 > Ornithomonoglobus. The sequence goes on from JAZRPM010000010.1 coordinate 19,242, forward strand.
CAAGTTCTGTTATATTCGATGAGTCAAGTGAATAAAGTATGCGTTTTAACTGCATATAAAAACCACGGCACCAGTCATTTAATCTCATTGTGTCAATTTGTGCATCGCCCGTTGGTGCGGGCGGTGCGTTTAATGTTATGTTCATTTGTTTTCTCCTTCCGTTTTAACTTCGGGCAATAGTACAACGCCCGTTTCTTTTTTGTCACTGTCTGAAACAGTGGTTTCTTTAAAATGCTTATAAAGCTTATCTGCGGCACTCATTGCCTCGGACAGCTTTACGGTTTCATCGGGTATGTCCCGCCGCATTATATCAGTATAGAATTCCAACACCTCCTTTTGCGTTGCGATTTTTTTCTTTTTAGCCATTTTTTATATCGACCTCCTTTTCTGTCTTTATTTTAACATATAAAACCAGAAATTCCTCGGACAACTTTTATGTCCCCAGAAAAGTGTCCGTTTTTTCAAAGCAAGTTGTCCGATACTTTTTCCAAGCGCTGTGATATAATAATGCCAACATCAGGAAAGGAGAGGTGAGATGATGTTTAAAAAGAAAGAGTTTGCAGTAAATGCAGACAACACAAATGAAATCACAGAAAGAGAGGAGGGACACAAAACGGAAAATCCGAAAAAGAATGTCGACAGCGAGACACTTGTTAAAGAGTGGCAGAGAGATGCAGAACAGTTGAAAATTCTTGTGCCGGAATTTGATCTTGCAGAGGCGATTAAGAACAAGGCATTTGCTGATGCACTTACAAACGGTGCAACCGTATTTGAGGCGTACAAGGCAATGTCAACACCGCCCAAGTCACAGCCCAGAGAAGAGATTTTCCAGAATGCACGCAGTGCAAGAAAAGGCACGGGCGGTGCGGCAGTTAATCCTGCAAAGCTTTCGGACAGCGAGTTCAGAAAGTACATTGAAAATATTAAAAATTCGTAATTTGAAAGGAGAACAATAATATGAACGAATTGAATCTTAACACAACTACTAAAAACGGTATGTCACCCTTGATGGAGTCAATCTTGAACAGATACGTGCTTGACGCTAACAAGACAAAGCGTAAGTATACAAAGTTCGGACAGAAGGTAGACATTCCCAAGGGCAAGGCAAAGACAGTTGCTTTTGATAAGCTTTCACCGCTTCCCAAGGCAACAACCCCGCTTACTGAGGGCGTAACTCCCAAGGGTGCGGCAATAAATATCACAAGAGTAAAGGGTGAGCCGGAGCAGTTTGGTAACTACGTATCATACACAGACCAGCTTGACTTCTTCGCAAACGACCCGTCACCGGAGGTTTTGAAATACACAGACCTTCTTACAGAAAACCAGCTCGAAACATTTGAGCATCTTGATGCCATGGAGCTTGCATCAGGTCTTAACGTGTTCTATGCCGGTGAGGCAAAATCTCGTGCAGAGCTTACGGATGTTCTTACAGTTAAGGATGTGCGTCGTGCGGTAACTAGTCTTAAGCGTAACAAGGTTCAGCCTGCTGACGGTACTGACTACATTGCATTTATTCATCCGGATGTTGTTTATAACATCTATAACGATGATGAGTGGCGTCAGCCTCATACTTACCGTGATACAAAGCAGCTTTATGACGGCGAAATCGGCAGACTTTTCGGAGTAAGATTTATTGAGGACCCGGATGCATATGTGTTCCGTGGCGAGCCGTTTGCTGATAAGTATGACGAGTTGAGTGTTGCAAAAGTAGATGGTGCAAATATCTACATTGCCGAAACACTTGAAATCTCAGATGCGGCTGTGATTTCGGATAAACCTGTGTGGATTGATAACAGAAAGTATACAATCCTTTCTGCAACAGCAGGCGAGAATGGTGAAGCGTACCTTACAATGAGCTCGGACCTTACAGACAAGATGGTGGTTGCCGATATGAAGATTTACCCGGGTGAGGGCGGTGTTGACGGAACACCTGTTTATTCTACTGTTATTGTAGGTAAGAATGCGTTCGGTACAGCCGGCGACAAGACAGCCGAAATCATTAACAAGTCACTCGGTTCTGCCGGTACATCTGACCCGCTCAATCAGCGTGGTACTGTTGGCTGGAAGAGCTACAGATTCTTTAAGATTCTTGAACAGACGAAGATGTTGAGAATAGAATCTATCGCAAATCTATCTTAATTTCGTTACGGCGTGGGGGATATGAATTCCCCCTTGCCGATTTAAAAAGGAGGAATAAAAATGGCAACTAAAAAGACTATTAAAGCAGAAAATGAAAAGGTGCTTATAATCATACCAAAGCCGAGAAATGTGGTGGGTGACACTGAAACTGTAGTATCGGTAAACGGTGAAATGTATCAGATAATGTATGACAGACCTGTTGAAGTTCCGAGAAATGTTGCAGAAATAATCGCACAGAGCCGTGAGTTGGAAATGAAGATTGCACAAATTACCGAGGGTGCTGTTTTAAAACCGGGTAAAGCCGCTCTGGCAGAACTCTAATCAATTTTGTGAGGAGTGAATACAATGTCAGAATACATTTATAAAGGAAAAGTTCGGACTGCATTCATTGATGAAGCACTTGAGGCGTACCGTCTTTATAAAGCTGACCGTGACCCGCTGATACAGCGTATAAGAGATAACGAGGCTTTTTACAGACGGAGCTATGAACGGCTGTATGATAATATAGAAAGTAAAATGGAATGTGACACGCCGTTTATATTTGCAGGTATAGAAAACTGCCGTGCGGATGCGATTGACAATTATCCTAATGCCAATATCATTGAGCGTGAACCGGAGGGTACTGCTGTTGCAGACCTTCTCTCAAAAGTAGTTGAAGCACAGCTTGAAATATCAGATTTTAAAGCAGTGTATAAAGAAAATATACGAAATAAGCTTAAATACGGTACGGCTGTATACGGCGTGTTTTATGATGAGCCGAGCGGGAACATCGATATCCGCAGTATTGATATACTTGATATATATGTAGATATGCACATACCCGACATTGAAGACAGCAGGTTTGTGTTTATAAATGCAGCCATAGAAAACAGTGTTTTAATGAAACGTTATCCCGATTTTTCAAGGCTGTTCACAGGCGATGCAGAGGTAGAAACTCTGACTGATACATATACGCTTAAGGACCGTACCAATGTTATAGACTGTTATTATAAAAATGCCGATGGTGCAGTGCATATGATGAAGCTTTGCGATGGCGTTGTTATCGCTGCAACAGAGGATATGCCAGGTTATGAAAAAGGGCTATATTCGCACGGAAGATATCCAGTGGTATTTGATGTTTTGTATCCGTGTGAACATTCACCGTTTGGGTTTGGTATGATTGATATAGGCAAGTCCACACAGATTGAAATCAATAAGCTTGATGCGGCGATAACCGAGAACATAATGTGTGCATCAAAACCGAGATATCTTACAAAACGCAACGGTGGCATAAACGAAGAAGAGTTTTGCGATATAAGCAAGAGCGTTGTGCATTATGAGGGCGACACAGACTCCATACGTGCGATTGACCACAGTTCAATCAACGAATATTATCTGTCGCACCGTGAGTTTAAAAAAGACGAACTGAAAGAAATTCTTGCTAACCGTGATTTTCAGCAGGGTAGTACAACAGGCGGTGTAACTGCTGCTTCGGCGATCGAAACACTTCGTCAGGCGGGAGAAAAGCGTTCGCGTGCTGTTGTTAGTGATACATATGACACTTTCAAACAAATAGTGCTCATGGTAATCGAGCTTATGCGACAGTTCTTTAATGAGGAGAGAATCTACAGGATTTCAGATGCGATGGGTAAGAAGTCATTTGCCAAATTCTCAAATGCTATGATGTACAGACCGGATTTGAAAGAAGGAGATGTTACATTCCGTGAACTGATGTTTGATATTGATGTTGTTATCCAGCGTGAGAATCCGTATTCTAGGGAGAGTATCAATAATACTATACTCCAGCTTTGGTCATCGGGTGTACTGTCGGGCGAGAATAAAGATATTGCAATTATAATGCTTAAAAATATGCAGTTTGACGGCAAGGAGCGATTGATTGCTGATTTTCAGTCTTTATACGAAAGTGAGGAGGCAATACAGTGAAAGAAACTTTAAAAACTATAGGAAAAAAATCTGAAAAAATAGGGGACACAACTGTTACCGGTGAAGGTGCAATTGTAAAGGTGATAGAGAAGGATCCTGATACTGTGGCGGTGCGTGACTATGTTTCAGGTAAAGGTTACAGCGGTATTGTTCACTGGGATGGAGAAAACCCGAGTGTTGCCGGTGTGAAAATCAAACCGACGGAGATAAAAGACGGAATAGCATACGCAAAGAAATCAGAGGTTGATACAGTGTTAGCCGATCTGGAAAAGAATAACGGAATAAAAAATGCAGAAGCGGAAAGAGAAGAAAAATACGGTGCAGCGGAAAATAAGTTATTCAATGACGTGATAAACCGTAAGCCTTTTTCTTATGATCCTCAAACCGATGTGGTGTATCAGGCGTATAAAAAACAGTATGAACGTGAGGCAAAGCATGCTTTGAGGAAAATACTCAATGATAATAATTCCTCGGTGACAACAGCGTCGGGTGCGGTTCTTTCGGAAGCTATAGCGGCATATAACGAAAAGCTGGATAAGCTAACAGACGTGATTCCTGATCTGTATAAAGATGCTTATAGCAGATACACTGATGAAGGTAAAACACTTGATACGAATCTCAAAACAATAAGCGATATTGCGGATAATTATTATGACCGTGTGTATAAATTCAATACCGATACAATCAAGCGTATAGCGGATTCAGGGAAGGCAGAGCGTGACGAGCGTTATGCTCAGAGCAAGGAACAACATGAGGAAGAACAACGAATGATAGAAAACGAAAGAGATGCAGTCAATGATTCTTATGAAAACGCAATTAAGGAAATTAAGGCAGAGTATTATGCTGATGAATTAAAAGCGGATATTTCAAAGGCAAATGCAACTGCAGAAAGCACAGCAATTAAAAATGCAATAGCAAGAGGCTTCTTTATAGAATCTGATGAGACGATAATGCCGTGGCTCGCCGAATACAGGTTACCGGACGGTTCGTACAGTATATCTCCGGACGTTGCCGGTGTAGCATTTGAGTATCAGTCAGCACGAGCAAGGGAGCGCGGAAAAATACATGCGAAACTGGGACTGTGAGGTGATACATAATGGAATTTGGACTGTATCCTTCATCAAAAAACAATAAGACATCAGTTTATAATTTCGGAGGGTTGAACCGCACACGCAGGGGTAGCAGAAGCGAGTTTTCAGATATGTATAATATGTCAGCTAAAGAGTATCCCTGTGCATCGCCGTGCGGCGGCAGAGAAACAATATGTAAAACTGCATCTGAAATAAAAGCGGTTTGTGCACCCGATTCTGAAAATGTTCATCGGATAACCGGAGTTACAGGTATTTATAATGAAGGATTTTATTATAACGGTATCTTAAAGTCAGGCAAATTCAAGTTGGCGTCGGACTGGTCGTGGCAAATAGAGCGAAAAGGCAATGTGTATATAATAAACGGTTACAATCAGATAGCAAAAAAATCGTGCCTTTATCATTACAGTGTAGATCGTGACCTTTTTGAAGAGAGCGGTAAGGTGATGCGTAATCTTATAGTGACTTGCGGCAGTAATTATTTGCGTACAGTATATAATGATGAATATGACATCAATGATTATAGCGTAACGACTTCAGAGGGTGACATTATAGAAAACAAAGACTTTTTTCTAGATTATATGGAATATACCGGATATGATAGCTATGGCAATACAACAATGAGCGCAACCGATAATATATTTCAGAAATATTTTGAGGTAGGCGATGAGGTGACAATCGAAGGTTTCCCGGAAGCAGGAAATGACGGACAGCTGTGGAATATTCAGACAGGGAAGGTGACTCCACAAAAAGGTGTTGGTGCAGAACGGAATAATACCGTCAATACCGACGATATGATTTCAACTGAGTCACTGAACAAATTGAATATATGTACTGCTATTATAAAAGGATTTAATATTCGTACTGCAAGCGGGGGCAGATGTGCACATGAGGTTTCGCTTGCACTGTATAACAAGAACGGTGAAGAAATTTCAATGAAAGAGCTGACATCAGGAGGATATTTCTGCTCCGGAATAAAACTGAAAAAACGCACCAGAGTATTTGATAATATTGCGGTACATCATGGCAGGATATGGGGTTCGTCACCGTCGGGTAATCAGATTTATGCATCTTCGGCAGATGATATGTTTTCGTTTTCGGCTACGGATATAGTAAATCGCTACGCAACGCGTATATATTCAGATACCGCCGGAAGATTTACTGCACTTTGTTCTTTCAATAATGACCTTATTGCTTTCAAATCCGATTCTATAATGATAGTTTCCGGCTCAAATCCAAACAACTATACTCCTGCTGTTATTGATGGTGTGGGTTGCATTTCCGGGAAAACGGTTGCAGTTACTCCGGAAGGTGTGGTATTCCTTAGTCGTGACGGATTTTATATATATAATGGTTCTTTGCCTTATCAAATAAGCCAGAAACTTAACAAAAGATATATAAAAGGTGTAGCAGGTTATGACGGCAATTCTTATTACGTATCAGCCACGACTGCAGATGAAGAATGTGAATTTCTCGTATATAATATGAGGCATGGGGTATGGCATAAGCAAGATGATGCAGAGGTGGTTGACTTTTTCAGGTTCGGTAATGATTTTTATTTTGCCGATTATGATTCACTGTATAAAACAGAAAGCGATGCACCCCATGATTGGTCATTTACATTGATGCGAGCAAATGACAATAGGTTTGATAACAAGGGTGTTAATGAAATTTGGATTCGTGCCGAGGTGTCAGATGGGGCTTCGTTTGAAATTCATACTGCTGCGGGCAATGGAGATTTTAAAAAACACAGTGGATTTAACAAACCCGGGCTAAATATTTATCGTTGTCCTGTGCGTCTTGAAATGGGAGAAAGTTATTTTGTCAAAGTCAGTGGCAAGGGCGATGTTGTTATATATGAACTGGAGATAAGAAAGCCGGAAGGTGGACGCCGTTACAAGGAATATTAAAAGAGGTGAAGCGAATGTATATAGGAGAAGTTATAAGACGGGCACAGAGTTATTGCCCGTCAGAATATGAAGAAAATGAAATGTATTCATGGTGTGATGAGGTTTCATCAATGCTCGCAATAGAGGATAGAAACGTGTTTATAAGAGAACAATTCATGCCGGATTGTGACGGCAAAGTGGTATTACCGAAGGGCGTAGAATTTGAAAATATAATTTCTGTGAATGTGGATGGAAAAGAATTACAGAAAGCAGATGTAAGGACATCGTATAGTTTTCCGAAAACGGTTTCACGGATAGATGTTACTTATTTAAAGCCGTATGCCCCCATCCGGATTGTTTCTTATACGGGTGAGATAGAAATAAATAAACCGGAATCGTATTTGGTTCTTTATGATAATAAATTCAGAGAAGGTGATTTTATTTCGCTTACGATTGATGAAACTTCGTCGGAATTCAAAATCCTTGGAAGTGAATTTGATGGTGACAAGTGCATGTTGCGAGTAGGAATGGGAGATTTTACGGGGATGCCGGATTCAGGTAATGCTGTAATTAAACGTATCATCACTGATAAAACAATATGTGATGCTCCGTATGATACTATGTATATTGATTATATACTGGCAAAAATTGGAATGTTGCAGCACGATTTTGAAACGTACAATCAATTTATGAGTGCTTTTAATTCTCGTCTAAATGCATATAAAAAGTGGATCACCAATCAGCTTCCGCAATCTGGCGGAAAGTTAAAAAACTGGTGGTAAATAAAAAGAAAGGAGATAGATATATGGGCTCAGTTATAAATGTTAATAAATCGGCTTATACAGAAGATGCTTTAATTGAAAGCTGGAGTGACGAATTTGTCAGACAAAACATACGAGTACATAGAGAGTGTGAAGAATTGGACCATCGTGACAGTAGTGTTACAGAACGAAAATTATCAGGTGAAGTTCGTGAGAAAATTGACTCTGCAGTACAAAATTCGCAGATAGCTCAACAACGTGCAATCTCTGCAGAAGCAAAAGCAGGTGTAGCTGTAGAGAAAGCTGAAAAATCACAAAGCGACTTGGACCTGCACAGTAACAATTTAAATATCCACACCACAGCCGAGGAAAAAGAAGCTTTGGACGCACGAATAAACGATGCACAGTTGACGGCAGGAGAGGCGTCTGCAAAAGCAGATGACGCAAGAGAGATTGCTATATCTGTTGATGGTATCGCAGTAGAGGCAAAAGAAACAGCAGACAGAGCACTGCAAGAGGCAGGAGATGCACTATCCTACGTAACAACTGTGTTAGAAGGAAAAATAAATGGAGCGGAAGTTGTTGCAATGACTGCACAGGAGAGGGCAGAAAGTGCATATGATCTTGCGAGCAGTGCATATGGATATGCAGACAGGAAGGTTGCAGAAAGCAAAACAACTATATCGTCAATTAGTCGAAGTGATGTTTCATTTTATTTTCCGGTGTTATACAATACCGAAATCAGAACAGGTGAAATAATATCAATATCATTCGAATTCGGAAACGATGTGTATGCAGAAGATTACACAGCGGGTATTTCCTTCGACAGTGGCGATACGCCAACGGCTATTGACTACACTGATAGCGGTATTCTGAATTGGGTTGGAACAGATTGTGCAACATCTGACGGACTATCTATATTCCAACCGTCAGCAAACACGCATTATGATATTGTGTTCTATTTCAATGGTGTACAGTTTATCGGTCTTGTAAATGGTTTTGTTCCCGCAACAGGAAACGAGGCGGTGTAATGAACTACTTGCAGAAAAAGAAACTCGCCTTTATGAGCATAGTCAACAGTGTAAAGGGATTTATACGGACTATAACAGGCGTATTCCCTTTGACACTAACAAACTGCGTTGATGAGGGTAGTGTTATTGATTATAAGGTGTATGGTGCAAGCGGTGGTATGGGAGATTATGAGGAAGGAAGCGGTAAATACAAAATACTAATAAGAGTAAGTGGCAAGAATTTGCTTGATATTTCCAAAGCTGAAAACGGTTCAATTACGGGAGCTAATGGAAATGGCAAGGAAGAAAACAATCGAGTAAGAACAGATTATATTTATGTAACTGCGGGAACTTATTGTGTTTCAACTGTTGGGACAGCTAATGATATTAGATGTGGTACTATCTGTCATATGTATTCTTCTAATTCTGAAACATCTTGGTTAGGTTCGGTAAATTCGCACACAGGTTCTATATACACGGGAACAAGGAACTACTCTCTATTTAATGTAGGTAGGGATTGTTACATAAGGATTCCGTTTCTTCCTACATCTACAAGTTATATAGCCGATTTAACATCTGATAAGTTAGCCGACTATCAGCCACAAATCGAAAAAAGCTCGACCGCAACCGACTACGAGCCCTACCACGAACCCATAACAACGAAAATATATCTTGACGAACCGTTAGAACAAGGACAGTCTATTAGCTATAAAAAAGACAACCTACCAACCATACCAACATTCAAAGGTACGACTATATTAACAGCAGACACAACGACACAACCGAGTAATGCGGAAGTAACATATTACAGTACACTAAAGGAGTGATATTATGGAATTATACAAACTTGAAAACGGAACTTTGAAGAAGTTCATCGGTGGATTTGTGGTATATGACAACCGAATCTATACAAATCCGAATGAGGAAACAGTGAGACTTGCTGGGTATAAGGATCTTGTGGAGGCTCCTATGCCGGTGTGTGATGAAGTAACACAGTATCTTCAGGAATCATATACCGAAGATGATACTACTATTTATGTAAAATATAAGGTAATGAATATACCGCAAGAGGAAGAAGGTGAAACGAATGACACTTAAAAATATACTTTGCACTGTGTTCGGAGTAATCGGTGCATCAATATCAACGTTGTTTGGCGGCTGGGATGCGGCACTTACAACTCTCATGATTTTTATGGCGATAGATTATGTATCAGGAATTATTGTTGCCGGGGTATTTCACAAGAGCAATAAAAGCAAAAGCGGCGGGCTTAAGAGTGCGGTTGGATGGCAAGGAATTTGCCGTAAAGGAATAAGTCTTACAATAGTTTTGGTTGCCTGTCGGTTGGATTTGCTTTTGAATGCTTCTTATATAAAGGATGCAGTCGTAATAGGCTTTTGTGCAAATGAACTTATAAGTATAGTAGAAAATGCAGGTCTTATGGGTGTGCCTATGCCGGAGATGATTACAAAAGCTATTGATATACTTAAGAGTAGGAGCGAAAACAGTGAGAGTAACAGAAATTGATTGGAAATGGAAAAGCGGATTAAGTGTCCGTGCAAAAACTAACTATGTAGTACTCCATCATGCAGCGGCAAAGGCCTGCTCGCCGTATCAGGTAGACAGCTGGCATAAGGCAAATGGCTGGAGTGGAATAGGGTATCATTATTTTATAAGAAAAGACGGAACAATTTACAGAGGTAGACCGGAATGGGCGACAGGTGCCCACGCACAGGGGAAGAACCATGAGAGTATCGGTGTATGTGTTGAGGGTAATTATGATGTGGAGTATGTGATGCCGGATGATCAGAAAGAAGCTGTCAAGGCCGTTTTGCATGATATAAAGCTGAGATATCCCAACACAACAGTAAAAGGTCATAAACATGTGGGCGCAACCGGGTGCCCCGGTAAATACTATCCCTTATCAGAAATGATGACTTACTACAGAAATATTATTCCAAAAGAAAGTGAGAAATTAAATATGACACAGTACGAAGAATTGAAAAAAGAAATAGACACATTAAAGACAAGAATAGGGTATTTTAATTATATTGATGAAAATATGAATGAGTCATATAAGCCTACAGTTCAGAAGCTTGTTGATATTGGTGTTTTGCAGGGAAATGAAAAAGGTGAGCTTATGCTTACAACAGATATGATGAGGATACTTACAGTGCTTGACAGAACAGGTGTCTTTAATTAAAAATGCAAGAGAGCAGTGAAAACTGCTCTTTTTGCTAGTCAAAACTACTATCGCAGAAGGAGAAAAAACAAAAACAGATAGACAAGTTGCACAGATATAAAAAAAAGTAAAAAAAAATGAAAAAAAGTGTTGACAAGAAGGAAATGATGTGGTAAACTAATATAGCTGTCGCAGTTGAGCGGCAGGATGTACATTGAAAAAT
>JAZRPM010000011.1:0-68542 GCA_045649185.1 Candidatus Ornithomonoglobus sp.
ATGGGTAGAAGTTAAATTTTCAAGAACTTCTTTATGAATTGCTGTTAATTCCTCATTCATTCTAACGGTTCTGTTTCCTTCACCTTTTTTGCATTTTTCTGCATAAGGGCAATTACTGCAATCTTCGCATTGATAAAATTCTTCAGTTCTTCCGTATTTGTTTCCCTTTACTGCTCTATCGTACAAATATTGAAATTTTCTGCCATTGGGACAAATTAAATTACCCTCTGCATCTCTTTTGAAATTAACTGCTCTGAATTCGTTTTCTCTGTATTTCTTGTCAGTTATTTCTTTCTTGAACATTGTAAACTTCATATATTTTTTCATACCTTTTTGTTCGCAGAATAGATAGTTGTTGTAACTTCCGTAACCTGCATCAGCTACAGGATACTGAGGATAGAAACCGTATGTGCAATTGAATTTTTCCATCAATGGCACAAAGCATTCCATATCTGATGCATATTGCTTCATATCCATTACTGCTATGTATTCATCGCATATTCCCAGTTGAACATTGTATGCCGGAAGTAGTTGGTCATTACCCATATAATCTCTTTTTATACGCATAAATGTTGCATCGTTATCTGTTTTTGAATAGCTGTTTCTATCATTTCCGCATACTTTAATATGGTGAGCATATGTTTTTAATTTTTTCAGATATTCCTCTAACTTTTCATAATGTTTTTGTTCGGTAGTTTTTCTTTTGCCACTACCATAGACAAAAGAAGAAATATCTACTTGCATTATTTTTCTGTACTGTGCTAATATATATTCTACATATTCAATTGTGTATTCTTTCCTGGTTCCGATTTCAGCATTATGGAAAAACAAATCAGTTGTATTAATTTCTTGTATCAACCGTGTAAGATACATATATATTCTTTCACGACTGGTTCGACATGCTTTTTTCCATACCCATGTGTATTTGTTTGCATTAGCTTCAAGCTTTGTCCCATCAATATATACATGATTTAAATCGACACCTTCTTCTTTGAATATATACGAATTGATGTCATTAAAAATGTCTTCTATGCTATCAATCAACATCTCATTCATAAAGTTTGAAACAGTTGAATATGATGGCGCTTTTAAATCATCAAGCAACCATATGAAACGAATATCTGTTTTGCACAGCTTCTCAATGTTTCTTAAAGATGCATATCCGTTTTCCATAAAGGCAAATAGTATGATTTTTAACAATTTCACAGAGTCAAATCTCGGACGACCTGTTTTGCTTCCTTTCCCAGCAAAATATTTGTATAGGTCAATTTGCTCCATAATTTCATTAAATGTGTAGATTGGATCAGAAATTTCAATAATTTTTTCTAAATCTACTGGAATTTTCATTTGAATTGTGTTAAAATGACTTTGGTTATATTTGTGTTTGGTCATACAAATATTATACCACAAAATGGCTGATTCCGCTACGGTTTCAGCCATTTTTCTGTACAAAAAATCGAGGAATTTTCATCCTCGATTTTCAAGGGGGTTTTTAAACACCCCCTTTTTTTGCATTTCCTATATCTGTCACAATTTCGTATCCGATTGATTTCATAAGTTGTCCGAGTTCTTCTTTTGCCTCTGCCGCCTCACTGCCTGTTGCAAGCTTGCCGTCATAAAGTGAATAAAGAGTTCTCACGCCTTCGGGTGAAAGATTTGGCATCACGACATTTGCGCCTGCTAAAATGCCACGCTCACGCCCGGTGGGCGATATTGATGCAAGTGCGGTGGTGGAGGGGATTAAGGCATACGGAAACATCAATCGCAAAATTGCGATTAAGTTAAGACAACGGGCAATTGAACCTGCCGGCTCATTTTTGAACGGAGTATCACAGTGCGGTAAAAACGGACCGATTCCAATCATATCTGGTTGCAGTTCTTGGAGAAACCGTAAATCCTTTACGATACATTCGGTAGTTTGATGCGGGCTTCCTACCATAAATCCCGAACCGACCTGATATCCTAACTCCTTTAAATTCCACAGACATTCTTTTCTTGTGTTAAGGCTCATAGACTCCGGATGTAACTTGCTATAGTGTTCATTGTCTGCCGTTTCGTGACGCAGAAGATAACGGTCAGCACCTGCATTTTTGTACAGGCGATAGATTTCTTTTGATTTCTCGCCGATTGAAAGCGTCACGGCACAATCGGGGTATTTCTCTTTTATGCCGTAAACTATCGAGCAGATTTCATCGTCTGAATAGTGCAAGTCTTCTCCGCCTTGTAATACGAATGTGCGAAATCCAAGCTTGTACCCTTCATCGGCACAGGTTAATATATCCTCTTTTGTAAGTCTGTAACGGGTAAGAAGGACGTTATCACGTCTGATACCACAGTAAAAACAGTTGTTTTTACAGTGGTTTGAAATTTCAATGAGACCTCTTATATATACTTTGTTACCGTAATATTTTTTCCTCTCTTCAACAGCGCGGGAAAAAAGATAATCGGTGTCGGTACAGTCAATAAGCTGTAACAATCCGTCATCATTTAATGTTTTTGTATTGTATAATTCATCAATGATGTTTCTCATAGCTAACCTCTTTAAAGAAAAAGGCAAGGGCACACCCTTGCCGTTATTTTTTATGACAGAAGATTTATCACTTCAAGCACAGCCACAATTGCAGAGATAATACTAAGAATAATTATGCCTGCGTTTATTTTCTTCTTAAGACGCTTGAACGAAGTATCAAGCTCGCCCAAAGTATTCTTTGTGTTAATCTGTGAATTCTTAAGGTCGAAAATGCTGTCGTTAATTTTGTTTACGCCCGAAATTGAAGAAGAAATATCACCGAGCTTTTTGTTTATATCCATTATTGCTTCTTCAAGGTTGTCCGAAAGAGTAGCAATGGATGTGTTATTCTTTTCGGTTATTTCGGTTGTTTTTTTGATGCTTTCACAAAGTGCCTTGATATCGGCGTTAACTTTCGCCATTTCACGTGAATAGTTAGCTGACAAATCGGAAATGTCCGAGTCGATATCGGAAATTGATTCTGTGATGTCCTTTTTCAAATCCGTGAAATTATTTTCGATGAATTCATTGACATCTGTTTCGGGTGCATCCTTTGAGGTGGAACTATTCATAAGGTCAGAAAGTGAGTTTTCAAGCTCGTCCTTATGCTGTTTGAAACGGTTTAATGCGTCTTTCATATCGAAACGGCGTGTTTGTCCCATGTAATCCGATTCGTCTGAAAAATCGTCTATTTCGTCATACATATCGGGGCTTGATTTTATTTGTATCATATCATCTTCGTCTTCACGTAAAAACTTTTCTTCAACCTTGTTACTCATGTTTCTGATTGCATCCTTTGCAAATTTTGTAATTTTACTGAAATTCATATTAAATCCTCATTATTCACCTTTTTCAGGTGTTATTGTTATAACGTCGCCGTATTCCGTATCGGCAGTTTCGGTTAAAGTGTCTGTGTATTCACCAAGCTTTGAACCGCATTTTGCACAATATTCGGATGTGGCGGGGTTGAATGTGCCACATTCTGAGCAGCGAAGAACGTTTTTTAACTCTGCTTTCTTAGTTTCCAGAATCTCGATGTCCTGCATAAGCACAGAAATTTTCTCGAACTCTGATGCGAAATCGGAATCATAACCGTCATCGAGATATTTCTCGTACATAGTCTTGCCGATTTCTGCGTATATATCCTTGATTTTGTTATTAGCATCGTTTATTGCATATGAAAGCTTTGTACTTGTAATTGCGTTTGATGTACGTTTTGCAACTTCTTTTGCAAGACGTCCTGCGGCATCCTTTGTCTTTGATGCACCATCTTTAATCTTATCTAACAATTCATCCATAGTTTTTATCCTCCTATAGTTATATATAGTTATTCTATCATAAAACAACACGATTTGCCATAACTTTTGAAAATTTTAATCAAAATTAGTCAGGTTATACAAAACGTTGACTGTATTTTTATTTATTTTTGAATGCACAAAAAAACGGCAAAGCAGTTGCTTCGCCGTTTTGTATGTAATTTTATTATTTGTAAAGCGGGCCGTAGGTATCACAAGCTCTGTAATCCTGTCCCTCTTTATCCATGCCGAATGCGTTCCAGCATGCAGGTCTGAAGATGTCCTCTTCAGAAACGTTGTGCATACATACAGGAATTCTCAACATTGAACACAATGTGATAAGATCAGCACCGATGTGTCCGTATGAAATAGCACCGTGGTTAGCGCCCCAGTTGTTCATAACATCGTATGCAGTCTTAAACGCACCCTCACCTGTACATCTTGGTGCAAACCATGTACACGGCCATGTCGGGTTTGTTCTCTCCATAAGAGTATCTGAAACCTCGTCGGGGAGATTAACTGTCCAACCCTCTGCAATCTGCATAACCGGGCCGAGCCCCTTAACAAGGTTAAGTCTTATCATAGTAACGGGCATTTCTGCACGTGTTGTGAAATGGCTTGAGAAACCACCGCCACGGAAGTTATCAAAGCCTGCCTCGCACCATACAGTAGCGTCAGTCATCTTCTTGATATCCTCGTCTGTAACTTCCCACCACTTCTTCATGATAGCGTTGCCATCCTCGTCCTTACACTCACCGCAAGCGTCAAGACAAGCTGCACCTGAGTTAAGAAGGTGGATAATACCGCCATTTTCTTTTGCTTTACCCTCAAGGTCGTAGCCTGTTACACGCTTTGTAGCCTCGGGTGACCAGAAAGTACGAACATCAGCGAATATCTGTGCACGGTTTGTAAGAAGTCGCATAAAGAGCATTCCGAGACCGTTTAATACGTCGTTCTCTGTTGCGAGTGTGTACGGCTCACGTGCACCCTCGTAGTCAAATGTTGAGCTCAACAATGCCTCGGGGTAGTCGCAGTTTGGCCAGTGGTCTGTCCACTGTCTCTGTCCCTGGAAACCGCCTGCGATTGCATTGTGTCCAACCATTTCTTCTTCAAAGCCTTCAGGAAGGTTTTCGTTGCCTGCCATAAGGTCTTTTATGATGCAGTACATCTTAACTGTGAATTCCCACTGCTTTTCCTTTTCTTCATCGCTGAACTTAACGAAATCGGGGTTATCGTCGCGGCCCATCTTGCAGTGTTCTTTTGTCCATGCAAGCGCCTTCTGATATTCTTCCTCGTTATAGATGCCCTCTTCCATACGGCGAAGAATTTCAACCTCGTCAACTGATTCAACTCTCATACCGAGATATGACTCGATGAAATCCTGGTCGATGATTGAGCCTGCAATACCCATACACTGTGAACCAATCTGGAGATATGACTTACCTCTCATTGTAGCAACAGCAACAGCCGCACGTCCGAAACGGAGAAGCTTCTCCTTAACGTCCTCAGGTATTTCTGCTACCTGGTCACGGTCCTGAACCTCGTGGCCGTAAATGCCGAATGCCGGAAGTCCTTTCTGAGCATGACCTGCCAGAACTGCTGCAAGGTAAACTGCACCCGGTCTTTCTGTACCGTTAAAGCCCCATACGCCCTTAATAGTGTTGGGGTCCATATCCATTGTCTCTGAACCATAGCACCAGCAGGGAGTAACTGAAAGTGTTATATCAACACCTTCCTTTTTGAACTTATCAGCACATGCTGCAGCTTCGGGAACACGTCCGATACTCTTATCGGCAATAACAACCTTTACGGGTTCGCCGTTTGAATACTGAAGGTTCTCCTCGAAAAGTTTCTTTGCCGCAAGGGCAAGTGTCATTGTCTGGTCCTCAAGACTCTCACGGAGCTTCATAGGACCACGGCGGCCGTCGATTATCGGTCTTATACCGATAACGGGATAATCGCCAACATATCTGTTTTTAGCCATAATAAAATTCCTCCTCAAAATTATTTATAATATAATTATATACTTGAAATTTCTATATTACTTGTGTTATAATAGAAAAAAGTATAATAATATTCAGATTTGGTGGTATATATGAGTTATAATGAACTATTGCAGAGGGGAACAATGGATTTCCCGATAGAACTTTATGAAATAGACGAGCATCATCCGAGGTATGAAATGGTGTCGCACTGGCATACGGAGCTTGAAATGATACATATACTTAACGGTGAACTCAATGTGCGTCTTAATAACAGTACGTACACTGCAAAACAAAACGATATTCTTTTTGTGAACCCGGAAATCATCCATGCGGCAACGCCCGATAACTGCAAATACGAATGTATTGTTTTTGATATATCGTATTTGTCGGCGGCATTTGAGGGAAGCAGATACTTCTTTGAGGGTTTGTTGAACAACGAATATTCTATAAATGAATATATCCCGTTTGACAATTCAGAAATTCATGCTCTTGTCGGCAATGTGTTTAACTTAATGAAAAACAAATCATCGGGTTATAAATTCAAGGTAATAGGCGAGATGTATAAGGTTTTCGGCGAGATAGTCGATTCGCATCTTTATTCAAATATAACAGGAGTAACAGAGCTTGGTGCTGATAAGAATATGCACAAGCTCAAAAACGTGCTTGTATTTATGCGTGATAATTACGATAAACCAATATCACTTTCAGATATGGCAAATGCGGCGGATATGTCATCAAAATATTTTTGCTATTTCTTTAAGGAAATGACTCGAAAATCACCGGTAGAGTATCTTAATACTTACAGAATCGAAAAAGCGGCAAGAAAGCTCATAACAAGCGATATAAGTGTTACGGATGTAGCATTTGCGTGCGGTTTCAATGATTTAAGTTATTTTATAAAGACATTCAAGGCATATAAGGGTGTCACACCTGCGAAATTCCGTCACGCTGACTGATTGTATAAAAAATACAAAATCCTTCTTTATATTAGTGTAAAATGACGAATAAAATATTGTTTACAGTAAAATATTTGTGGTAAATATATAGTATATTATGAGAGTTACAAAGCTCTTAAAAGGAGGAAAAAGATATGGACAGCATAAGAAATATTGTCGTAATGGGACATGGAAAGTGCGGTAAAACAACATTGACAGAGGCGATGCTCTTTAACGCAGGCGAGGTTAAGAGATTGGGTTCAGTTGCAGACGGTACTACAGTATCTGATTACGACAGTGAAGAAATCAAGAGACAGTGTTCGATAAATACAACACTTCAGACAGTTAACTGGAAAGATTTGAAGTATAATGTAATAGACACTCCGGGATTTTTTGATTATGCAGGTGATGTAAAAGCCGGTGTAAGAGCTGCTGATTCAGCTTTGGTTGTATTAAGTGGCAGAAGCGGAGTTTCAGTTGGTACAGAGCAGGTTTACGGATATGCAAAGACAAAGGATATCCCGATAATGTTCTTTGTTAACAAGATAGATGATAACCGTGCAAGCTACGAAAAGACTCTTGAAGAAATGAAAGAGAAATTCGGTAAGGCCGTAACACCGTTCGTATATCCTATAAGAGAGGGCGATGAGTTCAAGGGCTTTGTAGATATAGTTGATATGACTGCACGCCGTTACGAGGGTGCAGAAAGAGTTGATATTCCTGTTCCCGAGGGTATGGCAGATATAGTAGCACCGTTACGTGACATGATAATGGAAGCTATCGCAAGTACTGACGAAGAGTTGATGGTTAAATACTTCAATGAAGAAGAATTTACTTTTGACGAAATCAAACAGGCTATCCGTAAAGGTGTAAAGGACGGTACAATCTATCCCGTTTACTGCGGAAGCGGTCAGGACAATATCGGTATCCGTTCACTTATGGACGGTATTGGCAAGTATTTGCCTGCTCCGTCAGAAATCAAGGAAGTTGGTAGAAAAGCCGACACAGCAGAGCCGATGGAGCTTGTTCAGGCAGAAACAGAAACATCATCAGCAGTTGTGTTTAAGACAATTGCAGACCCGTATGTGGGTAAGATGTCACTCTTCAGAGTGTATTCGGGTGAAATCAAGTCTGATGCATCATACTATAACCCCAACAAGGGCGAGAACGAAAAGATTGGTAAGCTGTTCTCACTTTGTGGTAAGAAGCAGACAGAGGTTAAAACAGTTAAAGCCGGTGATATCGGTTGCGTTGCAAAGCTTGAATTTACAGCAACAGGCGACACACTTTGTGACAAGAACAAGAACATTATTCTTACAGGCATAGAATTCCCGCCACCTGTACTTTCGATGGCAGTTATGCCTGAGGCAAAGGGTGATGAGGAAAAGATAGTAAGTGGTCTCACAAAGCTTATGGACGAGGACCCGACATTCACTGTTACAAACAATCCTGAAACAAAGCAGACACTTATAAACGGTCAGGGTGAACAGCACATCGACGTTATAGTAAGTAAGCTCAAGAACAAATACGGCGTAAACGTAGTACTTGAAGAGCCTGTAACACCATACAGAGAAACAATTACAAAGACAGCTACTGTTGAAGGAAAACACAAGAAGCAGTCAGGTGGTCACGGTCAGTATGGCCACGTTAAGATTGAGTTCTCACCGGGTCTTACAGAAGAGCTTATATTTGAAGAAAAGGTATTCGGAGGAAGTGTTCCGAAGAACTATTTCCCGGCTATCGAGAAAGGCTTGCTTGACAGTGCACAGAAGGGTGTGCTTGCAGGCTATCCGGTTGTTAATCTTAAGGCAGTATTGCTTGACGGTTCATACCATCCGGTAGACTCATCAGAAATGGCGTTTAAGACTGCGGCATCAATTGCATACAAGGAAGGCTTAAAGCAGGCAGGTCCGGTAATTCTTGAGCCTATAGGATACCTCAAGAGCTATGTGCCCGAAAAAATAATGGGTGACGTTATCGGTGATATCAATAAGCGTCGAGGCAGAATTATGGGTATGGGCGAGAGTGACAGACCGGGACTTAACCTCGTTGAGGCAGAAGTTCCGATGTCAGAGATGCATAAGTATGCTACAGACCTAAGAGCAATGAGCGGCGGCAGAGGTACTTTCACATTTGAATTCGTAAGATATGAAAGAGCACCTATGGAGGTTGCCAATAAGATTATCGCATCAACTAATGTATAACTAAAAAAATACTGTCGGCTGAATTTTCAGTCGACAGTATTTTTTATTTCTTCGGTTTAAAAATTGCTGTTATAACAAGAATCACAACTCCGAGAAGTACGATAGTACCGCCCGGTCGCAGGTCGAGATAAAACGAAATGAAAAGACCTGCAAGTGTTATAAACTCTGAAAATACAATTGATAAAATTAGTGTCTGTTTATAGCTTTTTGAAATAAGCATAGCGTTTGCAACGGGGATTACAAGGAGTGATGAAATCATAAGTGCACCTACTATACGTGATGCAACAGAAACAACTATTGCAGTCAACAGCATTACTATAAAGTTTACAAGCCGTACAGGTATTCCGCTTAGGAGTGCGGTTTCTTCGTCAAACGTTATCGCAAAGTTCTCTTTATATAAAAGGAAAGTTACAACCAATACGATAGCGCAAAGTATCAGAGAGAGCCACAGCTCAAAATCCGATATTGCAACGATTGAGCCGAACATAAAACTGCTGATGTTTGCTGAGCCGTTTTTGATAAATGCCGAAAGAACAGCAGTAAGTCCGATTCCGGCAGACATTACTATTACTGTTGCGATTTCGTGGTATATACCGAACGCCTTACGCAATTTTTCAACACTCAATACCGCAGCGACAGAAAATACCACGGCACCTATTATCGGATTTATGCCGATTATAAGTCCGAACGCAATTCCGCCAAGTGCCGAGTGTGATGTTGCATCGCCGATTGCAGAAAAGCGTTTTAAAACAATCGGCAAACCGATACACGGTGCACAAAGTGCAATCATAAAAGCTACTGCAAACGCTTTTATCATAAACGGGTATGTGAATATATCAATCATGCTTATGCAACCTCTTTCCTGCAAGAATATCTGATATCCTGTCAAGTGACAAATCTGACATTGTAACAAACTCCTCATAGCCATGCTCACAGAAGATAAGGAGCTTGTTTGATACCTCAAGAAGTGCAGGAGTATCGTGGTTTGTCATAATGATTGTCATTCCGTTGCGGTTGAGCTTTTTCATTATATCCATAATATCACGCACAGAATTTGCGTCAATTCCGACTGTCGGCTCGTCCATAAGCAGTAGCTCGGGCTCACGCACAAGTGCACGTGCAATAAACACACGCTGTTGCTCTCCGCCTGAAAGCGTGCCTATAAGCTTGTCACGGTGCTGTGTCATACCAACAAGCTCAAGTGCCGAGAGAACTTTTTTATCGTCCTTTTTTGTATACGGTTTAAAAAGTCCTTTTTCAGCAAAAAGGTTGGCACGCACAACCTCTTTAACGGTTGCAGGGAAGTCGGAGTTAAACGAATTCGCCTTTTGCGACACGTATCCGATTTTCTTGCGTGCTTTTGAAAAATCTGTGCCAAACAGGCTTATTTTACCACTGTCGGGGGAGAGAAGCCCTAAAATAAGCTTGATAAGTGTTGATTTTCCGGCACCGTTTGCACCGATAATTCCAAGGAAATCACCCTTATACAGCTTGAAATTGACGTTCTTTAAAATTGCCGTGTCGCTATATTCAAAAGTCAGTTTTTCTACATTTATAACTTCGTTATTCATTGGGGTCCTTTCAGTTAAGCGCTTTCTTTAACACTTCAAGGTTTTCGTACATAACCGTGAAATAGTCCTTGTTTTCGGAATTGCCCTCAAACGGGTCAAGGGTAAGAATTTCGCAGTTTGTATCCTTTGCTATTGTTTTCATAATATCACTTGTACCCATGGGCTCGGTGAAAATGTATTTTATATTGTTTCTTTTTATATAATCTTCAATTTCTGCCATTCTCTGCGGTGTAGGGTCTTGTGAATTGTCTGTGCCGTTAACTGCATATGGTAAAATGTTAATCACGTCGCAGAGATGTGAATACGCATAGTGAGATACAACAATTTTATTGCCGTTAAAACCTGCATCAAGATAATCCTGTTTGAGTTTGTCAAGCTTTGATTTGCATTCGGACAAACGTTCATCGTAATATTCTGAATTAGATTTGTCCTTTGCCTTGAACGCATCGGTAATAGCTTCCAACTGAATGTACGCATTGTCAGGGTTAAGCCATACATGGGGATCTCCTGCAGAAATCTTTGTAAGCTTAACGTTGTCTGATGCCTTTACCGTAACGACATCGCTGCTTAAAGTTGCAGTTACAGAATCTGTCCAGTGTTCCATTCCCATACCGTTATAAATGAATACGTCAGCTTCTGAAAGCATAGCGATATCTTTAGCCGTAGGCTCAAAATCGTGCGGTTCCTGACCGGGAGGGCAGAGAAGATAAATATCTACCTTATCACCGCCTATTTGCTTTGCAAAATCATACATTGCATAAAATGATGTGTAGACCTGAAGTTTATCTGAAGTGGTTTTTGAACTCTCGCAAGCCGAAAATAAAACCAACTGTATCAATGCAAGTATAAATACTGATAATTTCTTCATTGTAATCTCCTATTTTGCATCGTACCAACTGTGCCCCGATGCCATATCAGCAACTAACGGCACGTCGAGTTTTACGGCACTTTCCATTTCTGTTTTAAGAATTGCCTTTACCGCATCGACTTCATCATACGGTGTTTCGACGATAAGCTCGTCGTGTACCTGAAGAATGATTTTTGCTTTCAGATTTTCTGATTTTAGCCTGTTATATACGCGTACCATAGCACATTTCATAATATCTGCGGCACTGCCCTGAACAGGTGTATTCATAGCTGCACGTTCGCCGAACGCACGTACCATAGCCTGTTGTGATGAAAGTTCGGGGATATAGCGAACTCTGTTCATAAGCGTCTTCACATATCCGTGAAGATGTGCAAATTTCTTGAGGAAATCAAGATAATCACGCACGCTTGAATACTTGTTAAAGTATTCGTTCATATAGTTTTTAGCTTCTTTGAATGAGATACCAAGGTCCTGTGACAATGTATATTCACTCATGCCGTAGACAATGCCAAAATTTATAGCCTTTGCACTGTTACGCTGGTCTTTTGTAAGCTCATCAATCGGTATGTTGAGGATTTTTGACGCAGTAACTGCGTGGATATCCTCACCGCTTATGAATGCCTCTGTCATAACAGGATCCTTTGCAAGATGTGCAAGAACTCGCAACTCTATCTGTGAATAGTCAGCATCAATGAGAACACAGCCGTCTTTTGCAGTAAACATCTTTCTTAATTCTCTGCCAAGCTCTGTTCTTGTCGGGATATTCTGCATATTCGGCTCTGATGAGCTTAAGCGTCCTGTAACTGTGCCCGTCTGATGGAACACTGAATGAATACGTCCCGTTTGCGGGTTAATAAGTGTTGACAGGCCATCGCAGTAGGTGCTCTTGAGCTTCTGATATGTTCTGTATTCGAGTACAATACGTACTATCTCATTATCGGGAGCAAGCTTTTCAAGAACATCTGCCTTTGTCGAATAGCCAGTTTTTGTTTTCTTGCCGCCCTTGAGTCCGAGCTTGCCGAAAAGAATCTCGCCAAGCTGTTTGGGTGAGTTGATATTGAATTTCTCGCCTGCAAGTGTGTGTATCTCTTTTTCGAATTTCTCGATATTGTCCTGCAGGAAATCGCCGAATTTTCTAAGCTCGTCTGCGTCTACCTTAAAGCCTTCAATCTGCATATCGGCAAGTACGTTTATAAGTGGAAGCTCCACATCATAGTAGAGCGTGTGCTGGTCATTCTCGTCGATTTTCTTTGCCATAAACTCGGATAATGAGTATATGATATGTGCATATTTAGCATCCGTATCAAGCGGTGTATCGTCTAAAAGCGACATTTGTGCAACTTCGGAATTATCAAGGTACACACCAAGATAATCTGCAGCAGATGATTCAAGGTCTGTGTTTTTAGATGGATTTATAAGATATGCACCGAGTTTTGTATCAAAAGTAACGCCATTTATCTCTGTGATCCCGTTAAGGTCAACGATGGCAGGCTTGATATTATAAACATATTTCTCTGTGTTGGAATCTGACAGAATAGGCGACAAAATTTCAAGCAGAGTGTTGTCTGTTATTTCGGGTGATGCGCAATATGCGTTTTTGCCGTCGGAAAATGCAATTGCAGTAAGCATATTATTGCTTGTTTTTATATACATTGCAAGCTTTTTGCCAAGCAGTGATACAAGCTTTGCGAACTCTGTGCGTGATGATATGCACTCACTTTTTCTCTCGTCAAAGAAACTGTTGTTAAGTGCAGTTGTTGCATTTTCTGTCGGGGTAATTCCGAACTTTTTGATTGTACTCTTTAACCCCAACTGCATGAGCAGGGTGTATAAATCCGGTGAATATGTTGATGCATCATCAGAAAAAAGTGTATTTTCAAGGTCTACATCAACAGGAACGAATTTGTCTATGGTAGCGAGAGTTTTACTCAAAAATGCAGTTTCTTTTTCTGTTATAAGACTGTTTTTTATTTTCTCCGAAACATTTGCATCGTCGATGTTTTCATACATATTCTCAATTGTTCCGAACTGTGAAATGAGCTTTGATGCAGTCTTTTCGCCTATGCCTTTAACACCCGGAATATTATCAGACGAGTCGCCCATAAGAGCTTTCATATCAATAAATTCTTCAGGTTTAACACCGTATTTTTCATAAACTGCAGCTTCGTCATAAAGCTCTGTTATGCTCTGTCCGGACTTTGTTGATGCTAGAATAACGGTAGTTCCGCCGCCTGCAAGCTGTAAATCGTCACGGTCACCCGTAGCAATAAAGCACTGCATTGCCTTTTCTTCGCACATACGTGAAACGGTTCCGATTATATCATCAGCCTCATAACCTTCAAGCTGAAGAATAGGAATGTTCATTTGAGAGAGAATATCTTTTGTAATGGGCATTTGTACCGCAAGCTCGTCCGGCATAGCGTGACGGTTAGCTTTATATTCCGAATAGATTTTGTGACGGAAAGTGGGTGCTTTAAGGTCAAATGCCGCAAGTATACAATCGGGCTTATGCTCCGAAATAAGCTTCATAAGAATATTGAGAAAACCGTATATTGCATTTGTCGGAGTGCCGTCGGGTGCATTAAGTGTACGTATACCGTAAAATGCACGGTTTATAATACTGTTAGAATCGAGAACAAGGATTTTTTTCATTGCCAGTAAATTCCTTTCCGAAAATAAATTACCTATTATATTTTATCTCACATTTAAAGCATTGTCAAGTATTTCCTTGCTCAAACAACAGTTTTTGGTTGTTCACAATTTGTTCATAAAAAATATTTTATATATTTACAATGTTGTCATACGGAGGTAATAAGTGTATGTTATCATTTAAACAGAAAATAACAGGAGGGGATAGATATGAAACATTATCCATACAGTGATTCTACCGATGTAATTATATACAGAGAACCGGAGAGAAAGAAGAAAAAAGGAGCACCGACATGGCTTGTTTCAGTGTGCTCTGCAGCAATGGCGAGTGTATTTACGGCAGGACTTATGATGGGTGTAATAACCTATAAGAACAGCACAAACAGACCTGTTGAGCAAAGAACAAACGGAGTGGTTTATTCTACAAGAGAAGAAAATCAATCCGGTGATGCTGCACAGACGCTTGCAAAGAAAAAAGAAGGAGATGTTTTAACAATTCCTGAAATTGCAACAAAGGTAGGCCCGTCTGTGGTAGGAGTTATAAATAAAACAGAAATGCAGGTACAGCCGTTCTGGAACCCGTTCAGTGGACAGTATTATTACAGCCAGGATCCATCACAGGATGGAGAGCTTGTTGAACAAGGCTCAGGTTCCGGTATAATTATAACCACTGATGGCTATATTGTTACCAATCAGCATGTTATAGACGGAGCGTCAGAGGTTGAAATTGTCCTAAACACCGGAAAAACATATACAGCCCAGATAATAGGACAGGATGCAAAAACAGACCTTGCAGTTTTGAAAATTACTCCTGATAAGAATGAGAAACTTACAGCGGCAGTGCTTGGTAATTCGACTACAGTTGAAGTAGGTGAGTTGGCAGTTGCAATAGGAAACCCGATGGGAATGGAATTTTCGGGTTCTGTAACGGCAGGTATTGTAAGTGCTGTTAACCGTACAATGTCTATAGAAAACAGAACATATAACCTTATTCAGACAGATGCGGCAATAAACAATGGAAACTCCGGCGGTGCGCTTATAAATCAGTACGGAGAAGTAATCGGAATAAACTCAGTTAAGCTTTCAACAACAGGCGTTGAGGGTATGGGATTTGCAATAGCAATTTCTGAAGCGAAACCGATAATTGATGACTTGATGAATTCTGGATATGTAACAGGCAGACCGTACGTAGGTATTGGTATAACCGAAACGAGATACGGACTCTTTATCAGTAGCATCCAAAAGGGAAGCGGAGCAGAAAAAGCCGGACTTAAAGTAGACGATATGATATTAGAGGTTGACGGACAGGAAGTTACTTCGACATCTGAAATCAATGAAATACGTGACAAGAAAAAACCGGGTGATAAGCTGAAATTCAAAATATTGCGCGAACGCAATACTATGGAAATATCAGTAGAACTCACCGAAGAGAATAACTAAGAATTACAGTTTTAATTGATGAATTGCATTTAAGCAATTCTAAATACCATCCTTTTTTCATACGCTTCCGTACCCCCATACGGAAGCATCCCCAAAAAGTGAAGCACGCCACTATCCCCGGCGTGCTTCGCTTTTTTTGTATCAGTTTTTAATAACTGTATTTCTTTTGATTTTCTTTGTTGTTGTCTTTTCAAATTCTGTTTTACGGAACTTGATGTTCTTTATTGCCTTGTAGTTCGGAAGCTCCTTGTTAAGGTTACGGATTGCTGTATTTACAGCTTCTTCGTCCTCTGTATAAACTTCTGCAGTAATAACATCATTTTCACTGTAAACAATAACCTCAATAACTTCAGGTATTCTCATAAGCACTTCCTCGATTTCCTCGGGGTAAATGTTTTTACCATTATTAAGGATAATGAGGTTCTTCTTTCTTCCTGAAATGTAGAGGAAGTTATCTTCATCAAGATGGCCAAGGTCACCTGTTTTAAACCATCTGTCTTCAAACGCTTCTTCGGTAGCTTCTTTGTTTTTGTAGTAGCCGAGCATTACGCCGCTTCCTGCAACACAGATTTCTCCGTTTCCGTTTTCGTCCTTGTCGATAATCTTAACTTCAGTTTCTGGCAATACAAGACCGACACTGCCGTGCCTGATGTTATCAAGCGGGTTAACTGCAACGATAGGTGAACACTCAGTTATGCCGTAGCCGTTAAGCAGTGTAACACCGATTGCGTCAAAGAATTTAACATATGTGGGGTCTAACGGTGCACCGCCGCTTACAAGAAGTGTAAGCTCACCACCAAAGTTTTCTGTTACAGACTTGAACATTGATTTACGTTTGTCGATTCCGATTTTGCGAAGCGCATTGCTTGTCTTTATAAGACCTTTGAAGACTTTAGTGAGTTTTTTGTCTTCGATGCCTTTCCATATCTTTTTATAAATTGCTTCTATAAACATAGGCACAACGTAAACACTCTGCGGCTTATAAATCTTAAGCTCAGGCAGGAATGTACGCAAGTTTGTGTTTATTGCAATCGGCTGACCAAAAATCATAACGGCAACAACACTTGCAGTAAATCCAAATGTGTGATGGATGGGGAGTACAAGCATTGATGTACCGGAAATGTCTTCGTACTCGATAACATTGCAGGCATTGCTTATAATATTATGCTGTGAAAGCATAACACCCTTGGGCTTGCCTGTAGTACCTGATGTGTAGATGAGTGTTGACATTGCATCATCATCAATTTCTGCTTTGAGATACTTATTTTTGCCTTTTTCAAGCAACTCGTTGCCCTCAGCAAGCAGTTCGTCAAACTGGTTGACGTTTATTGCCTTAACCTTAGTTGCATCTGTTATTTCATCAATAATCTTCTTGTAAGAATCGGTATAGATGAGTGCTTTTGCATCACTGTCCTTTAAAACATTGATTATAGCATCTGCAGTGAGATCACGATCAATCGGCACTATAACATTTCCGCCTATAACGGTCGCAAAATAAGTCAGTATCCAGTTGTAGCTATTTTCTCCGATTACAGCAATTCTGGCATTCTTAAAGCCGTTGTAGTAGAAATATGTTCCCAATGCATCAATATCTGAACGGAATTTTGAATAAGTTCTTGATATTTCCTCATCGCCCTCTAGCCATTTGATGCATACTCCGTTCGGATCACGCTTTGATATAAAATCAGCAAGTTCTTTGAAATTATTTAATTTATATTTCTTTCCCATAATTTTACCCCTGTGTTTTTAAAATTATATTCTTCCATTTAGCATAAGCTTCATCCCATGCATCTGTGTTCTCAGGTTTATATTCAGTGATATCAAAGCTGTTACGTACAATCTGTCTGCCTTCTTCAAGGTCTTTTATTGCACCCATTGCAATACCCTGAACAATTATGTTACCAATACTTGTAGCCTCAACCGGACCGGTAGATACAGTACGGTTAGTTGCATTAGCTGTAAATTGACAAATCATCTTGTCCTTTATACCGCCACCGACGATGTTTATTACATTGTACTTCTTGCCGGTAACATCTTCCATACCCTCAACAGTACTGCGGTATCTGAAAGCAAGGCTTTCTGCGATTGTACGGATGATTGCACCTGTTGTTTCGGGCACTTTCTGACCTGTCTTTTCGCAATATTCACGGATACGTCTGGGCATATTACCCGGTGTCTGGAATGCAGGGTAGTCAGGGTCAATAAGACTTGCAAATGGCTCTGCCTCACGTGCCTCACGCTCGAGCTCATCAAATGAGAGGAGAGTACCCTCACGCTGCCACTGACGGCGGCATTCCTGGATAAGCCATAAGCCCATGATGTTCTTTAAGAATCTTATAGTCTTATTAACTCCGCCCTCGTTTGTAAAGTTATATTTCATAGCATCTTCTGATACATTCGGTGTATCAAGCTCAACACCCATAAGTGACCATGTACCTGATGATATGTAAATAAAATCCTTTTCATCAATAACCGGAACTGATGCAACGGCTGAACCTGTGTCGTGTGATGCAACTGCAACTACGGGGATTTCGCCTACGCCAAGCTCTTCTGCAAGCTCAGGTTTAAGTGTTCCAACGATTTCGCCCGGATATATCATATCTGCAAACATATCTGTCTTGATGCCAAGTTTGTTAAGCAGATTATATGCCCAGTCATAAGTTCTTGAATCAAACATCTGAGACGTTGAAGCAATTGTGTACTCTGTACGTTTTTTGCCTGTAAGGAAGAAGTTGAAAAGGTCAGGCATAAAGAGCATAGTTTTTGCTTCTTTTAGCGCAGAATCATCTTCAAGCTTTGATGCAAGCAACTGATA
Organism: Candidatus Ornithomonoglobus sp.; assembly: GCA_045649185.1. Taxonomy (GTDB): domain Bacteria; phylum Bacillota; class Clostridia; order UBA1381; family UBA1381; genus Ornithomonoglobus. The sequence continues at coordinate 18,272 of JAZRPM010000011.1, forward strand.
AATTGTATTGAACCAGTTAAACGCAATACCTGTTTCGTTAAAGATTTCCTCTTTCGGCACAACTGCAAACGCTTTGTCGTACATACCGTCTGTTCTTGTATCACGGTAGTGGTAGGGGTTAGAGAGAAGCTTGTCGTTTTTATCGAGAAGTCCGTAGTCAACACCCCATGTGTCGATACCAATAGCATCAATGTCACCGTCACCTGAATGTGCACAGTTTAAAATGCCCTGTTTAATTTCAAAGAAAAGTCTTAATGCATCCCAATACAAACCGCCGTTGATTTCAACAGGGTCGTTTGAAAAACGGTGTTTTTCTTCAAGTTGAATGGTTTTGCCGTCAAATTTTGCGAGCATTGCACGTCCGGAAGATGCTCCGAAGTCAAATGCAAGAAACTTATATACTTTTGACATAGTAGTTCTCCTTTAATTTAGATTGGTTAAATTAACCTATAGATATATCTATTATACTATAAATTTCTCGGAATGTCAATCAAAAGAAAACGTGTTTTAGTAAAAATATATAGAAAACCGCAAAATTCGACATACATATATTTAATAATATTAGAATATGCTTTTTTCTCAAAATATATTCTTGAAAAAAGAGAAAATGTATGGTATAATGGTTGTGTTGTAATTAGAAATTTAAAATATATTCATATACATTTTGTGATTTCACACGATGAGGGAGAAAAGATGATTAAAATAACCAGTAAATGGAAATTTGGTATAGCACTTGCAGTGGCATTATTTTTCTGGTCATTTTCATGTGCGAATTTTGTTTTGTTCAAGGTAGGAAAAAGTCCGGAACAGCTTTTGAGCTTTATTATGTCATTGCTATTCTCATTACTAATACTGTTTTTTGGCGGATTTGAATTTAATTTCAGTAAGAAAACCGAGAAAATAGTATCAATAGCGGCATATATTGTTGTGCTTGCCGGAACAATGAACATTTCCATAATATTCTATGATGCATTTTTCGGAAGCCCGTTTTTGTATCTTGTAAACATTTCATTCTATGCCGTATTTGCGGCGCTGGGACTGCTCTTTACGGGAAGTATGCGAGTCTCGGCTGTGTGTGCATTATCGGTATCGTTTTTGTATAACGCAATAAGTTTTATAATATATTCGTTCAGAGGCTCGCCACTTATGCCTACCGACTTTATGGCACTCGGCACGGCAATGGGTGTTGCGGCACAGTATAAGTTTAAGCTTAAATATCAGCTTATAACTGCAACCATAATGGCGATAGTCCATTTCATGATTGCAATAAAGTTCCCGATAAAAATAGACTTGAAAAAACGTCGCTGGGTTATGCATCTTTCTGGTCTTATGGCAGGAGTACTTCTCGTGGCGTTTGTTACAAATATTGACTATTCAAAGTACAATGTTTCGGTTTTCAGCCAGCGTAACGCAAACCGTGACACGGGTTCTGCTGTAGGCTTTTACGTAAACTCTACAAAGATGGGGCTTAAAGAAAAACAAAACTATAACCCGAATAAAATCAACGAAAAGCTTTCGGGATATACTGAAACGAATATAGATTTGAAAAATAAGCCGAATGTTATTGTAATCATGAACGAAAGTTTTTGTGATTTCAAGACCATAAACGACTTTAAAACCAGTCAGGAATATCTGCCGTATTTTAATTCGTTAACAGAGAACACGGTAAAAGGTCAGACGTTGGTTTCGCCGTTCGGTGGATTCACATGTAACTCCGAATATGAGTTTCTTACAGGCATGAATACAGGACTGCTGTCATCTCAGACAGTGCCTTATATGCATATAATCGACAGTAAGGTGCCGTATTCTTTGGTATCGCATATGGAGAATATGGGTTATTCAACAACTGCCATTCATCCGTATTATGCAAAAGGCTGGCAGAGAAATATTATATACGATTATCTGGGATTTGACGAGTTTATAAGTATTGATGAGTTTGAAGGCGGAGAAGAAGAACCGGAGTACCTGCGTAATTATATCAGTGACAGATGCAACTACAAAAAAGTGCTTGAAAAGCTTTATTCAAAGGAACAGGATGAAAAAGCATTTATATTCAATATAACCATGCAGAACCACGGTGGTTTTGACTATGAAGATTTTGAAGAAGATGTTCTTTTGGAAGGAATGAACGGTTCATACCCCAAGGCGGAACAGTATCTTTCATGTATACGCCAGTCGGATATTGCGCTGGAAGAACTTTTAACAGAGCTTAAAAACTATGACGAGCCTGTAGTGGTTGCAATGTTTGGCGACCATTTCCCTGCGGTGGAGAATGAGTTTTTTGAAGAACTCTACGGACAATCTCTGGACGATATTACCACAGAGGAACAAACCCGTATGTATACAACACCCTTTATGATTTGGGCAAACTATGACATAAACGAGCAGACGGATGTGCGTACAAGTCCGTGCTTCCTCTCAAACCTTGTTATGGAAGCAGCAGAGCTTCCAAAGAGCCGTGTTCAGCTTTACCTTGACGATTTGAAGACTGACATAATGCAGTTGAACCCGTTCGGGTACTTTGACAATGACGGAGTATGGCATGAGCATGATGAATATAAGGCTCTTGATGAGTATTATGACTTGCAGTACTCACTCTTAAATGGCGAGAACCTTAATTATGATTTTGCAATCTACGGACGTGCATATGACGTAATTGGTGACTTTGTACTTTCACCGAAGTATATATTCAAAGACGAATCCGATGCAATAATAGAAGATTACAGATCAAGATAAGAAAGCGGCGAAAGCCGCTTTTTTGTTAATTTTATTGTTTAATTCCAAATCACTTGACTAATATACCCGTTTTGTGGTATAATAATAGAAGTGAGGCACTTAAATTGGTGCTGTAATCAGGTCGGACAAAAAATAAAAATAGGAGGATAAAATGGCAAAAACTAAAAAGCTGAGAGTAATACCCATAGGCGGTCTTGATGAGATCGGAAAAAACTTAACCGCCTTTGAGTACAGCAACGAAATCATAGTAGTGGATTGCGGTATGGCATTCCCGGACGATGATATGCCCGGTGTGGATATGGTTATAAATGATATAACATACCTCATAAACAATCATCAGAAAATAAAGGGCATATTTCTTACTCACGGACACGAGGACCATATAGGCGGTCTGCCGTATTTTCTAAAGGAGATAAATGTTCCGGTTTACGGAACAAAACTGACACTCGGACTTGTAGAACATAAGCTCAAGGAGCATAATCTGCTCGGCTCGGTTAAGCTTGTTCGTGTGCGTCACGGCGAAACAGTAACTGCAGGAAAATTATTTGAGGTTGAGTTTGTTACGACAAACCACTCAATAGCAGACTCTGTTGCACTTGCAATAAAGACACCTGCAGGCACGGTTGTGCATATGGGCGACTTTAAGATAGACTCAACCCCGATAGTGGGCGATGTGATTGACCTTGCACGTCTGGGTGCATTGGGAAAAGAGGGCGTGCTTGCGCTTATGTCGGATTCGACAAACGTTGAAAGACCGGGATATGCGATGAGTGAACGTTCTGTAGGACAGAAATTTGACAGCATATTCAAAGACTGCAACAAGCGAATAATAGTTGCCACATTTGCGTCAAATGTTCACCGTGTTCAGCAGATTATTGACGCGGCGGCAAAGAACAACCGTAAGGTTGCAATTTCGGGCAGAAGCATGGAAAACATAGTAGAGATATCTATTCTGCTCGGATATATGAAAGTACCACCGGGTGTACTTATTAACCTGGACAGCATTAAGAGATACAGACCTGATGAAATAGTAATAATAACAACCGGCTCGCAGGGCGAACCGATGAGTGCACTCACAAGAATGGCGTTTTCAGACCACCGCAAGGTTGAGATCACAAAAGATGACCTCATAATAATTTCGGCATCACCCATACCGGGTAACGAAAAGGCGGTTTCAAACGTAATAAACGAGCTGTTTAAGATTGGCGCAGAGGTGATTTATAAATCACTTATGGATGTTCACGTATCGGGCCACGCGTGTCAGGAAGAGCTTAAGCTCATAATGTCACTTGTGAAACCGAAATATTTTATTCCCGTTCATGGCGAACACCGTCATCTGGTGCTTCACTCACGTCTTGCAGAGGATATGGGCATTCCCGAAGAAAACTCGTTCGTGCTTACAAACGGCTCTGTGCTTGAGCTTGACGGCGAGAGCGCAAAGGTAACGGGTAATGTTCAGGCAGGGCAGGTGCTTGTAGACGGACTTGGTGTAGGCGATGTAGGCAATATCGTGCTTCGTGACAGAAAGCATCTTGCGCAGGACGGTCTTATAATAATCGTAACAACAATCGACAACGAAAAGCGTGAGATTGTATCAAAGCCTGATGTTATTTCAAGAGGCTTTGTATATGTCCGTGAAGCAGAACAGCTGATCGAGGGTATTAAGGATGTTTCGGCAGAAGCTGTTGAAACGAGCCTTGCAAGACGCAATGTTGACTGGGCGATGATGAAGAACAGTATCAAATCTGCTGTTGCAAAATACATCTATGACAGAACAAAGCGTAACCCGATGATACTGCCGATAATCGAAGAAATATAAAAATATGAGAGCGGATGCTCTCATATTTTTATATGTAGTTAAAATCCGAAAATCAGCTTAACAATTCCCGACAACGCCTTTGGTACTTTCTTGACAACAATTTTCATAAGATAACCTCCTTACCACTTAAAAAGACATAGATACCCTAACAGTACAAGCATCACGAGCTCTAAAACTGCCAGAACCTGGATAGGGCAGAGCATACCGACTATCACACCGACCGTAAAGGTCAGTATGGATAACCCGATAGCTTTTGATGCACCGCACATACATAAATTAACCATAAAAAACACCTCCGGCCTGTATAGTAGTATATATTATGCAAACCGAAGGCGATTTGTTAATCAGACCGACGAAAAAGTCGTTCTACCGCAAGCAAATTCTAAAATAATGAAAGCAAGTTTTTAAAATATTAATACTTAAACAGAAAAAACCACAAGGAAAACGTCGAATTTTCCTTGTGGTTGCTTGCTTTCTGCCGAATTGAACTCTAACGTACACATGTACGCCGACGAATTCAATTCGGCAAAATATAACTTCCTTTTTCGCAGTCTGAACTAATATTACGCTCTGTTTTCCATTTCCTCAAAAATATCGTCCCAGGTCATATCGTTATCAACGAGCATAACCGAAAGGTGATATAAAAGGTCGGCAGTTTCATACTTAATTTCGTCCTTATCGCGGTTCTTGCCTGCAATAACGACCTCAGCGGCTTCCTCGCCGACTTTTTTAAGAATCTTATCCTCACCCTTGTTAAAGAGGTAATTGGTGTAAGAATCGTCCTCGGGGTTCTTTTTGCGGTCAATAATAACCGCCTGCTCACGCATAAGAATATCGCTTGCGCCACCCTGACGTGTGTCTGTAACAAGCTCACCGTCCTTAATTGTTCTAAAGAAGCATGAACGGTTATTTGTATGGCACGCCGGACCGTTGGGATGAGCAAATACTACAAGGCAGTCGCCGTCGCAGTCAACCTTAACGCTTTCTACATCAAGATAGTGTCCTGATGTTTCGCCCTTAACCCATACCTCGTTTCTTGAACGTGAGAAGAAAGTTGCTTTCTTTGTTTTTAGTGTCATTTCAAGTGTTTCGGCTGTCATATATGCAACCATAAGCACTTCCTTTGTTGCACTGTCCTGAACAACAGCTGTTATAAGTCCTTTATCGTCAAATTTTAGTTCTTTTAAAATGTTTTCCATTGTTTTTGCCTCACTTAATTTAATTTCATCAGTTTCCAGTTCTTTGCAATATATTCAACGCCTGAAACAACGGTGAAGAATACGCAAATCCATACGAGAATTGCAGTTATAAGCTCTGTATAAGGGATAGCCGGAATACACATAAGTACAATACCGACAATTATTGAAATCATCTGTGTAACAGTTTTGAACTTGCCCCAGAATGATGCGGCAATAACTGTTCCGTCAGCCGCAGCAACAAGACGGATACCTGATACTGCAAACTCACGTACAAGGATTATAAACACCGGCCATGCACCGATTATATCTTTCTGCATAAACACAAGAAATGCCGCAGTTGTAAGCATCTTATCGGCAAGCGGGTCAGCAAACTTTCCGAAATCGGAAACAAGATTTCTTGCACGTGCAATTTTGCCATCAAGCATATCCGTAAGTGATGCGATTATAAAAATCACAAGTCCTACAATGTTTGCACGTGTGTCATTAACTGTCATAAAAGCTATAAATATGGGTACTAGTATGACTCTTAGTAATGTAAGTTTGTTTGGTAAATTCATATGTATATATCCTCCTTAAACTCTCTGTCCCGTAAGGTCATATTCTGACGCATCGAGAATTTTCACTTTTATAATATCTCCCGGCATAACCTCGTCTTCTGTGCCGAAATAAACTTTTCCGTCCACATCAATGCTGTCACCACGTGACCTGCCGTAGAAAAGGTAATTATCCTCATCATAGCCCTCAACGAGAACTTCAAGTGTTGTTCCTATTTTGGCTTGGTTAAGCTCAAGTGAAATTTTCTGTTGCAGACTCATAAGCTTATCGTATCGTGATGTCTTTATATCTTCATCTACCTGATCATCAAAGCTTGCTGCCGCAGTGCCTTCCTCCTGTGAGTAGGTAAATACTCCCATACGGTCAAAACGTGTGCGCTTTGTGAACTCATAAAGGTTATCAAAATGCTCATCTGTTTCACCCGGGAAACCTACAATTATAGAAGTTCTTATGTAACAGTTTTTAAGGGTTTTACGCATATAACTGATTTTTTCTTCGATTTCCTCTACTGTTGTACGGCGTGCCATACGTCGCAGAATATAGTTATCTGCATGCTGAATCGGCATATCTATGTAGTTGCAGATTTTATCGTGCTTTGCCATTGTGTCGATAAGCTCTTTTGTTATAGCTTCGGTGTAGTAGTAGTGAACACGTATCCATTCTATACCGTCAATCTCTGCAAGCTCATCAAGTAAATTGGCAAGTGATGTACCGATATCTTTTCCGTACCGTGTGGTGTCCTGTGCAATAAGTATAAGCTCCTTAACACCGTCCTTTGCAAGCTGTTTTGCTTCGGCAATTATATCCTCTGTCTTACGGCTTCTGAAATGGCCTCGTATTTTGGGAATAGCACAGTATGTACAGTTATTATCGCATCCGTCGGCGATTTTGAGATATGCCGAATAGGGTGGGGTAAGCAGTACTCTGGGTAATTCACATTCGGGCGTGCGGTCAATATTATCTGTAATAACAGGCATCTTGTCCGATTCAAAAGCAGATTTTATAACCTCTGCTATTTTATCATAATCGCCCGTGCCTAAAATTGCATCAACTTCGGGCAATTCGTCCGCTATGTCTTTAGAATATCTTTCAGCAAGACAACCTGTTGCAATAAGCAACTTGCATTGTCCGTCTATTTTATATTCTGCCATTTCAAGTATGGCATTTATTGATTCCTGCTTTGCCGAATCAATAAATCCGCAGGTATTTACGATTATTATATCTGCAATTTCGGGGTCATTGACTATCTGGTAGCCGTCATCCTGTAAAATTGCAAGCATAGTTTCTGCATCAGTCTGGTTCTTTGCACAGCCGAGTGATACCATACCTATATTATATTTCATCGGGGCAATCGCTCCTCTCTTTAACTGTTCTCATAGCATCTTTTATATCATAGATGTCATAGCCTCTGTATATAAAGTATCGGATACATTTCTCGGAGCTCTTGTCCGAGAAATCACCGTGAAGTTTCTTTTCGACAAGTCCGACAAGTGCATCGGTTTCGGCATCAGGGTCAAGTGCACAGATAACATTTTCAATTATTCCGTCATCTATACCCTTTACCATAAGCTCGTTTCTGACACGGCGTATGCCGTACTTTTTAAGATGGATAAGGTCGTGTGCCTTGCGTTCGGCGTACGTTTGGTCGTTGACAAAACCGTACCGACGGCAGAACTCAAGTGTGTCTTCTATATGTTCTTCCGATGCACCCTGATGGCGTAGCTTCTGTTTAAGCTCAAATTCTGAATGTGAACGGAATTCCAAAAGCCTTAACGCTTTCTCTTTGACCTTATCATAAGTATCTAAAGTCTGTTGTTTTCTCATAATCAAATATCAAAATATCCGAACGGTACTCCAAAGTTGATACCGCCGATTACCTTGTCCCTGTAATCCTTCTGAAGCTGGTTATAACCGCTTACAATCGGTTCTGAACTTACACCGTAGGAAATAGACATAAATGCCTCAATAAATGCCGAAAGATGGTCACAACCACGGATAATCTGTCCGTCGATAGGCGAGAACTTATCGTGGTTATAAGTTTCGTTGATTTCGTCGGAGCTCTTTATAACAGGCTCGCCGTCAACAAGTATCTTTGATGCAAACTCGTCGTTTGTAAAGTATGCGATTTCGCTGTGCCATTCTTCGGGCAGCATAGGATATACAACCTTATGCATCTGCTCGCTTTCAATTTCTGCAAGTATATCACCAAGTCCCTCAACGGACTTTTTGATAGGTGACACAATATCACGTGTCAATGCCTCGGGAACGTCGTGGAACAGACCTGCGAAGAAGTTATTGACAAGTCTTTTTTTACACGGACTCTCAAGATCAAGTGTCATAAAATATGAAAGAATAGCAACAACGAGCATATGTCCCATAACATATGTCTGAGGCATTCTTACTGCCTTTGCCCAGCGTTGCTGATAGCGGAGCTTGCCTATAAGTGACATAAACTCCTGCAGAAATGCATCACGCTCAAAACGTGTAAAACCGTCGAATGTGTTGCACGCTTTAAGGTCACGGTATGTTCCTGCCTTTACCTTTTCAATGTCATATGTGTATTTGTTCATTGAATAGATAATTTTGAACTCCCAGTTACTTGCGTAGTAGTGCGCAGCATTTAAGATTTTCTTTTCAAGAACAGCATAACTATCGTCAAGGAAATACTTTTCAAGGCGTTCGAAGAATCCACCGCCCAATTTCTCCATTGACGGGCGCAACTGTTCAATCACCCATTTATTTATCTGCTCGCCCTTTTCCTGCATAAGCTTATGGTAAATAGGCGGTTTTATATCCGTAAGAATACAACGGTGGAAAAACTCTGCAATACCGCCCTCAACGAGCTTCTGCATATCTATATGTTCTTCGCCCTCGCACTTTGCAAGTACATATGCATAAAACATCTTATGTGCCTGCTTATCAAGCTCCGTAAAGCCTGCCGACGGGCGGATATGGTCATTCCAGCGCTGGATTGACGCTGTTTCATATATCAGTGTAATGAGAGATTTATCTATCATAATACAGATGTTCCTTTCAAGATATAATCGTTTTCTTGTGTTTCTTTCTATTGAGTAAATTGCTCAGAGAGTGCTGATACGAGAGCGAGGCTATAGTGGTCTATGCGAGTGAGCGTAGAAGTGCTATATGAGTGATTTACTCAATAGTAATACTGTAGCCGTTTTTCTCCAGTGCTTCTATTACTTTCTTTGCATGCTCGATACCGCCGACCTCACAACCCATATGTATAATAACCTCATTCGGGTCAAGGTCCTTGCTCATTCTGTCATACTGTACCATTATAACGTTTGCGTTAGCATCGCTTACAACCTTTGAAATATGCACAAGACTTCCGGGTATATCGAGAAGCTTTGCACGGAACTTGAAGTTTCTGCCTCGTGATGAAAGACCAAGTTCGATAATACGTGTTATGAACGAAACGTCTATATTACCGCCCGAAAGTACGCATACTGCCTTTTTACCCTTAACATCAACTTTGCCCGAAAGCACTGCCGCAAGAGTAGTTGCACCTGCCGGTTCAACAACCTGCTTTGTGCGCTCTATAAGATGCAGAATAGCCTCTGAAATTTCGGCTTCTGTTACTGTTACAACATCGTCGGCGTATTTATTTATAAGCTCAACCGACTGCTTGCCGGGTATCTTAACCGAGATACCGTCTGCTATAGTACGTGAATAATCGGTTGTAACGTGCTTCTTTTCAGCATATGACAAAGCGATTGCCGGAGCACCTTCTGCCTGAACACCAATAACCTTTACACGTGGGTTAATCTGCTTTATGCACGCCGCAACGCCTGCTAAAAGACCGCCTCCGCCTGCAGGTACTATTATAATATCAACAGTGGGGAGGGCTTCGAGTATTTCAATACCGATAGTGCCCTGACCTGCCATTACCTCTAAATCATCATAAGGGTGGATGAATGTTGCATCTTCCTTTTCTGCGATTTCAAGAGCCTTTTTATATGCATCGTCATAGCAGTCACCGCTAAGCACAACCTCTGCACCGTAGCCTTTTGTTGCCTCAACCTTTGCAATAGGGGTTGATTTAGGCATACATATTACGGCAGGAATGCCGTGCACCTTTGATGCATATGCAGTACCCTGTGCGTGGTTTCCTGCAGACGATGCAACGGCTGACTTTATTTCGCCACGCTCAACAAGTGCGGCAATTTTATTTGAAGCACCACGGATTTTGAATGAACCCGTTTTCTGTTGGTTCTCATATTTCAGATAAATATCTCCTCCGGTCATATTGGAGAAAGTAGTGGACTTTTCAAGTTTTGTCTTGTGGATTGTATTTTTGAGCCTTTTTGCGGCAAGCTCAATTTCTTTTAATGGTAAATCCATAGATGTATTTCCTTTCGTAAAATATACAACTGTTTATCATATTACATATAAACCCACTATAGTATATCATATTCCATAAGCTTTTTCAAGCTTTTTTAAGCGCAGAAATAAAAAAAGTACAACTACATAAAAGAAGTCGCTTAAGCGACTCCTTTTATATGGTAGATTATTTGTTGATTATAATTTGTAATTATCTTTTTTTTGCACCAATAATTTCCGCTAAATTATTTCTTGAATCAATGAGATCTTTTTCAGATTCAGATAACTCATTTGATTCAGTTACTGTGTACCACGAAACGCTGTTAGCATAAATGCTACAGTTGAATAAACGATTTTCAATATCGATTAATAATGCTGAAGAATCATCAGGAATATCGCCTAGGCGATTTCCTAAAATGTCCAGTTCATCAGCAAGTTTATTTGCATCAATTTCAAAATCTAAATAAGAATCCATTGTTTTAATTGCTTGATTTGCTATATCGACAGCTTTTTTTTCTTCGGGCGTTTGTTTTGAACAAGCTGTGAAAATGAATATTGAAAGTATAAATAATAGCAATTTTGAAAGATTTTTTTTCATAAAAATACCTCGTTGCATGACTTGTAAACTACATATTCATTATAACACACTTTGATTCCTAAATCAATAGAAATAGTGAAATTTCTATCTACATAAACATAATAAGGCTTATAGCCATAATAACCATACCGGCAATACACCCGAGGATCATTGAATTGCCTTTGTCGTACTCCCGTGCCATTGGTATAAGCTCTTCGATAGCAATATATACCATAATTCCTGCTATACCGCCGAAGATGATTCCATAGACTGTATCGCTTAAAAATGGTCGCAAAATCAGATACCCGATAACCGCACCCAACGGCTCTGTAAGACCTGAAAACAGAGAAATAAAGAACGCTTTTTTCTTGTTTCCTGTTGCGTGGTAGATTGGCACGGAGGTAACAATACCCTCGGGGATATTGTGAATTGCAATCGCAACCGCAATCGCAAGCCCAAGAGATACATCATCAAGCGTAGATGCAAATGTTGCAAGTCCTTCGGGAAAGTTATGTATCGCAATCGCAAGTGCGGTAAGAATCCCCATTCTTTCAAGCCCCGATGCGTGCTGTCCCGTCTTTTGTGCCGTCAAATCACTTTCGGGCGAGGGGATAAGGTTATCAATAACCATTATAAGCACCATCCCGAAAAAGAAAGCACCACACGTAAACCAAATTCCGCCGATTTCTCCAAAAGCAATGTTAAGATAATCTTGTGCATTTGCAAACATTTCAATGAAGGAAATATATAGCATAACACCTGCCGAAAACCCCAAAGCGACTGATAAGAATTTCGTGTTCGTCCTTGGTACAAAAAGCCCTATAATGCTTCCGACACCGGTTGTTAATCCTGCGAATAATGTCAGAAGAAAGGCATAAATAACATTATTATCCATCATAATCACATCCTGTATTTTTTTGCTATAGATATACTACTCAAAAGCCCGAAAAACTGTGATTGGAATTTTCTGTTACAAAAAACACTTGAAAAATTGAATTTAATATGTTATCATAGTTTTCGTATGAAGTGGAGGAAAAGAAAAAATGACAGATAAAAAAACAGGTTCAAAACTATTTTCAAATATGATATTTGTAACGTTTGCGGCACTTTTATGCTGTGCGTTATGGGGCAGTGCGACGCCTTTTATAAAGATTGGCTCGGCACTTATGATACCGCCCAAGCACGTGCCGTCAACCATGCTTTTTGCAGGCGTGCGTTTCACTTTTGCAGGGATTCTTACTATTTTAATATACAGCATTGCAAGACGTAAGTTTTTGTATCCCAAACGTGAAAACGTCGGCAAGGTTGCACTTATAGGAAGTGTGCAGACGGTTATCCAGTATATATTCTTCTACATAGGACTTGCTCACACATCAGGCGTTAAGGGAACGATAATAAGCGGTTCAACTGCATTCTGTACGATACTTGTTTCCTGTCTTGTTTTCAGACAGGAAAAGCTTACGCTTCGTAAAACAGTTGCGTGTCTTATAGGTTTTTCGGGCATAATCCTTGTTAATCTTAAAGGACTTAAACTTGAAATGAACCTTCTTGGCGATTGCTTTGTTTTATTCTCGGCAATTGCGTACGGTTTCTCGTCATCGCTTATGAAGATATTCTCAAAGGACGAAGATCCTGTCATTATAAGCGGATATCAGTTTGTGATGGGCGGAATATTTATGATAATAATAGGGCTGGTGTTTGGCGGTACGATAAAAATATCAACGCCGGAGGCAGCAGGAGTTATGGCATATCTTGCCCTGCTTTCGGCAGTTGCATATGCACTGTGGGGCATACTCTTAAAGCACAACCCCGTATCAAGAGTTTCGATTTTCAGCTTTATGACACCTGTTATGGGCGTTATCCTTTCAGAGCTTATGCTTACAGAGTCAAGTAATGTTACACCGCTAAACCTTATCCTTACAATAATTCTTGTAAGCGGAGGTATAATTTTACTCAACTACAAAAAACAAGCATAAAAAAACACTTGCAAAAAAAATTATTTTGGTATATAGTAATAAAAAATGGCGTGAAGGGAAAATTCTATGTCAGAGGTAATCACAACAACAAAGAATAAAAAGTACAAATATATAAAATCGCTTTTGCAAAAGAAGATGCGTGATCTTGAAGGTGTCTATACCGTAGAGGGAAAAAAATCGGTTGATGATGCAATTGCATCAGGTTGCGGTGTGCGTCTTATTGCTATGAGTGAAAGCTTTCAATATGATTGTGAAGATATAGAATGTGTTGTTGTACGGGATGAACTTTTTGGCGGGTTGTGTGACACGAAATCCCCGCAGGGAATAATTGCGGTGATTGAAAAGAAAGATACTGTCTTTTCTGCCGACAAAGAAAAGCTTTATATTTACTGTGATAATGTATCAGACCCCGGAAATCTCGGAACAATTATAAGAACGGCAGATGCCGCAGGTTTTGACGGTGTGTTGCTTTCACCGGGCTGTGCTGATGCATACAGTCCCAAGACTGTAAGGTCGAGTATGGGGTCGTTCTTTAATATTGACATTGTTACAGGATTTGACTACGACTCATTGTTTGAACTGAAAGAAAAAGGTTTCAGGCTTGTGTGCGGTGCACTTTCTGAGGACAGCATCGACTATACACAAACCGATTTTACAAAACCGACAATTATAATAGTAGGAAATGAAGCAAACGGGGTATCTCGTGACATATTGCGTGAGTGTGAGCATATAATTATACCGATATACGGCAAAGCGGAATCCTTGAATGTGGGCGTGGCAGCATCAATAATGATGTACGAGGTACGACGTCAGAGAGGTGATGTGCGATGAATGAAAATGCAATTTACTGGTTATGGTTTACTTTAAAGAGTGATATAAAGCCAAGAGAACGCATTGCAGTGCTTGAAAAGTACGGCAACGCAAGGGATGTGTATAATGCGACGGATATGGACGGTATTCATAACCTGTCAGACGAAGCTTTTAAAGCGCTTATGGACAAGTCGCTTATTGAAGCCAATAATGTAAGGCTTAAAATTGAGAAAATGGGCGGTTATATCCTCACAATTGATGATGAAGGTTATCCACCGCTTTTAAGAAACATATACGATCCGCCGTATGTGCTTTACTGTATGGGCGAGCGCATAGAGTGGGAAAAACTGCTTACTGTTACGATTGTAGGCACACGCCTGCACGACGATTATGGCAAGCGTGTAACCGAACAGCTCGCACGTGAGCTTGCACTCTCGGGTGCAACTGTGGTTAGCGGTATGGCTCGTGGTATAGATTCCGTTGCAGGAATAACCGCAATAAAATGTGGCGGTAAAACAGTTGCAGTCCTCGGTAGCGGAATTGATGTTATATATCCGCCCGAGCATGCAGAACTCTATCAGATGATACGCAGAAACGGCGTGGTAATGACGGAATATCCGCCGGGTACACGACCGCTTCGTGAAAACTTTCCAAGAAGAAACCGAATAATGGCAGGTCTTTCATACGGCATACTTGTTACACAGGCACCGGAGAAAAGCGGAGCGTTGATAACTGCCAGCTATGCAGTTGAAAACGGTCGTGATTTGTACGCTGTACCGGCAGATATATTCAATATCAATTCCGTCGGGTCAAACAGACTCATAAAGCAGGGTGCAAAAGCCGTAATAACAGCAGACGATATTATAAACGAATATCCGTATCTGGAAATAATACCACTGTCTGAAAAACGCACAGAGGAAAAACAGCGTGATAAGCTCAAGGACCTTGATTTATCTGTGTTAAATGATTTGCAGATAAAGATAGTTAAAGAACTGAATAATGAACCGTTACATATTGACGAAATCGCACGCATAACGGGCGTTGCAAGCTTTGAAATAAACTCCGAGCTTGTGATGCTTGAACTGCAGGGAATAGTCACGAAGCTTAACGGTAATATATATGAATTAAATTGATGGAGGGAAATATGTCAAAGAATATACTACTTATAGTTGAGTCACCTGCAAAGGCAGGTACAATACAGAAATATTTAGGTAAGAACTACACGGTTATGGCATCAATGGGACATGTTATCGACCTGCCCAAGAGTAATCTCGGTGTGGATATAGACAACGATTTCGAGCCTAAATATATCACTATACGCGGTAAAGGTGATTTGCTTACAACACTCAAAAAAGAGGCTAAAAAAGCCGATGAAGTGTTGCTTGCGACCGACCCTGACCGTGAGGGAGAAGCAATTAGCTGGCACTTGGCAAGTGCTCTTGACATAGACCCCAAATCAAAATGCAGAGTAACATTTAACGAGATAACAAAAACTGCAGTAAAAGAGGCTATAAAAAATCCTCGTGCAATTGATATGAATCTTGTCGATGCACAGCAGGCAAGACGTATTCTTGACCGAATAGTAGGATATAAAATCAGTCCTATTTTGTGGGAGAAGGTAAAGAGAGGACTTTCAGCAGGCCGTGTTCAGTCTGTTGCAACACGTCTTATCTGTGACAGAGAAGAGGACATTTTAAACTTTGTCCCTGAAGAATATCATACAATTGACGTAACGCTTAAGAAAAAGGACAGTGCAAAGACCTTTACTGCAAGCTATTACGGCGAAAAAGGCAAGGAAAAGGGACTTAAAACAAACGACGAGGCGTCGGCGGTGGTTAATGATATAAACGGTGCAAAATTCAATGTTGAGTGGGTTAAGGAAACACTTAAAAAGCGTAATCCGCAACCGCCGTTTACCACAAGTACACTTCAGCAGGATGCATCAAGAAAGCTTTCGTATCAGGCAAGCCGTACAATGCAGATTGCACAGACTCTTTATGAAGGTGTAAACCTTGGCGGAAAACTCGGCACAGTCGGTCTTATAACATATATGCGTACCGATTCATTGAGAATTGCAGACGATGCTTTGTTTGAGGCAAATGCGTTCTTAAAGGAAAACTACGGTAGTGAGAATGTGCACAGAAGACAGTACAAGTCGAAAAAGAGTGCACAGGATGCACACGAGGCTATCCGTCCGACATCAATCTATATAAGACCTGATGATGTAAAGAACAAGCTTACAACTGACCAGTATAAGCTGTATAAGCTCATATGGGAACGTTTTGCGGCAAGCCAGATGGAGAGTGCCGAATACAGAATAACAACTGCTCAGATAGATGCAAAAGGACACACATTCCGTGCAACGGGTTCAGAGATTACGTTCAAGGGTTATATGAGCGTATATGTTGAATCACAGGATACAAAAGAAGAAAAAACAAAGGCATTGCCGAAATTATCAGATAAAGAAGAAGTGCTATTGCAGAAATCTGAAAGCAAACAGCATTTCACACAGCCTCCGGCGCGTTTTTCTGATGCATCACTTATCCGTGAGCTTGAAGAAAACGGCATAGGCAGACCGTCAACATATGCTCCGACAATTACAACAATTGTATCACGAGGATATGTTCAGAGAGTCAAGAAACAGCTTATTCCTACAGAGCTCGGAAACGTCACAACCGATATTATGAAGCAGAGCTTTAAGGATATAGTTGACGTTGAGTTTACTGCTAATATGGAGCAACAGCTTGATGATGTTGAAGACGGGGCAACAGGATACGTAAAGGTATTAAAGGAATTCTATCCGCCTTTTGAAAAGAGCCTTGAAGTAGCACACGAAACCGTTAAAAAGGTCGAGATAAAAGACAAGGTTTCAGATGTTATCTGCGACAAGTGCGGAAGAAATATGGTTTACAAGGTAAGTAAATTCGGTAAATTCCTTGCATGTCCCGGATATCCGGAATGTAAAAACACAATGGCAATACGTGTCACAACGGGCGCAAAGTGTCCGAAATGTGGCGGCGAAGTGCTTGTTAAGCAGTCAAAGAAGGGCAAGACCTACTATGGCTGTGAGAAGTGGCCCAAGTGCGACTTTATGGCATGGGACGAACCGTTAAAGGACGAAAAATGTCCTGAATGTGGCGGAGTTCTTATGAAGAAAACAGGCAGAGGTGCAAAGACATATTGCTATAACGAAAACTGTAATTACGAACGAAAGAACACAAAGAAATGAATGAAACAGTAAAAGTAATCGGTGCAGGTCTGGCAGGCTGTGAAGCAGCGCTCCAGCTTGCAGACCGAGGCATAAAAGTAAAGCTTTATGAAATGAAACCGAAAAAATTCTCACCTGCACACAAGAGTGAGAATTTTGCCGAGCTTGTATGTTCTAATTCGTTAAAAGCCGACAGGGTTGAGAACGCCTGCGGACTTTTAAAAGAAGAAATGCGTCACTTCAATTCTGTTATGATGCAGGCGGCGGATATAAGCCGTGTTCCGGCAGGCGGTGCACTGGCTGTTGACCGTGATGTTTTTTCGCAGTTTATAACTGACAAAATCAAATCACATCCGTGTATAGAAGTCATATCAGACGAGGTCAGTGAGATTAACCCCGATGAATATACAATAATCGCAACAGGACCGCTTACATCAGATGCTTTATCTGATGCAATTATCGACCTTACGGGCGAGAGCGGACTTTCGTTTTACGATGCGGCGGCACCTATAATAACAGAAGAGAGTATAGACAAGGACAAGGTTTTTCGTGCGGCTCGTTACGACCGTGGAACTGCCGATTATATCAACTGTCCGATGACAAAGGAAGAGTACACAGACTTTTATAACGAGCTTGTAAACGCCCAAACTGCAGAGCTTAAAGGCTTTGAAAACAGTAAGGTTTTTGAAGGATGTATGCCGGTTGAGGTTATGGCAAAGCGTGGTTTTGAAACGCTAACTTTCGGACCGCTAAAGCCTGTAGGACTTACTAACCCCAAAACGGGTAAGGACGATAGTTATGCAGTAGTTCAGCTTCGTCAGGATAACAGCGAGGGAACGCTGTATAACCTTGTAGGATTTCAGACTAACCTCAAATGGGGTGAGCAGAAACGTGTATTTTCGATGATACCGGGACTGGAAAATGCTGAATTTATCCGCTACGGTGTTATGCACCGTAATACGTTTATAAATTCACCGAAACTGCTTGATAAATATTATCGTATGCGAAGATATCCCAAGGTGTATTTTGCAGGACAGATAACGGGTGTTGAAGGGTATGTTGAGTCTGCATCAAGCGGAATTATGGCAGGTTATAATATGGCATGTGACCTGCTCGGAAAACCGATGGCAGAGCTTGATAATAAGACAGTTACGGGTGCATTGGTAAATTATATCTCAAACGAAGCAGTAACGGATTTCCAACCCATGAACGCCAATTTCGGTATAGTTATGGGACTCGATATTAAAATCCGAAAGAAACAGGAACGCTATGCGAAAATCGCAGAACGTGCACTTCTTGAAATAAAGAAGATACCGACAAATGTTTAAAAAACAAGAGGGACTTACAATGAAAGAAACAGAAATCAAAGAAAAAGAAACGAACAACGAACCGGAGTCGATGGCGCCGTATGTAAATGAGAAAGTAAAATACTACCTTGTGGCGTTAGTTGCGATTCTTTGTATAATAACGGTATTCTGTGTTATATTCGGTTCAGAAAAGAAAAACAACGATGAAACGGGTGCTGAGCCGGCAAAGAATACAGTTATTTTGACAGACACTGTAAATACATAAAAAATTCCCGTAAAGCAAACACTAACCTTATATTTTAAGTATAAGGAGAGTTTTGTAAAATGGGAATAAGAACAGATATGGCGGTTGAGGCGCACGAGCTTTCACGTGGCGAGGCAAAGGAAATTGACGGTGTAAAGCTTGAAACGCTTGCACACGGCAGTATAACACGAACTATTGTAGACATACTTGACGATAACGGCGCAAGAACTCTTGGCAAAATGAAGGGCAGATATGTGACAATTGATGCACCTGATTTAAAGCACTGCAGTGACGATTACGAAAAGGTATGTTCTATGCTTGCAAACGAGTTAAGGGAAATGTGCAATAACAGCAAAACAACACTCGTTGTAGGGCTTGGTAACCGTGCCATCACGCCTGATGCATTAGGTTCGGAGGTTGTTGACAAGCTTCTTATAACATCGCATATAAAAAAATATATGCCGGATGTCTTCGACGAAAACTACAGCAACGTATCGGCAATTGCGCCCGGTGTTATGGGCACAACCGGAATAGAAACCGTTGAGATTGTTAAAGGCGTTATAGACACCGTAAAACCCGATACAGTAATAGCTATCGATGCTTTGGCAGGTGCTGATATAAACCGTGTCACAACAAGTATACAGATAGCCGATACCGGCATTGCACCGGGTTCGGGTGTGGGTAATCACCGTAACGGACTTAACGAAGACTCTCTCGGAGTTAAGGTAATTGCAGTAGGTGTTCCTACGGTAATTGCTGCAGAGCTTTTGGGCGGTGAGAACCTTGCCGAGGAATTCAAATCACTTATGGTCACAACAAACGATATCGACCTCATAATTAAACGTATGTCAAAAACCGTTGCAAACGGAATAAATATGGCACTTCATAAAAACCTGAGCCTAAAAGAAGCAGAAGAGCTTGTCGGCTGACAGGTTTTTTCTGAAAAGGAGAACTGTAATATGAAAACAGTAAAAATCAATAATAATATCAAACTGAACTATATCAGTATGACAAAACTCAAAACCACATCGGTCGGTGTATATATACACCGTCCCTTAAGCCGTACGGATGCATCTTATAATGCACTGTTGCCGATGGTTTTAAAAAGTGCGTCACGTCTTTATCCGTCACGTGAGGCAATAGCCGAGCATCTTGATAATCTCTACGGTGCGACCATGGGTTCTGCCGCAATGAAGATAGGCGAGGACCATATTATTTATTTTGATGCCGAAACAATATCTGATAAATATACTCCGAACGGTGAGAAACTTTTATCGGAGCTTTTAAAGCTTTTAATGGCGGTTATATTTGACCCGAAAACAGAAAACGGCGGATTTGATGCGACAATAACAGAGCAGGAAAAAAAGAACGCACTTGACAAGATTGACGCTGTTATAAACGATAAGCGTCAGTATGCGTCATTGCGTTGTCAAGCAGAAACCGCACGTGGTACAAATTTTGAAATTATGCGTTTTGGTGACAAGGAAACTTTGTCGGAGATAACACCGAAATCTTTGTATGACTATTACAAGTCCATAATAAACTCGTCTGTTATTGATATTTATATCTGCGGTGATGCGGATATAACTGAAGCAGAAAAAACTGTACGTGAATATATTTCGGGTATTGAGTTTAGGTGTGCTTCTGTTACAAAAACAGAGATAATAAACAGAGATATCGAAAATATAAACGAAGTTACAGAGCGTATGGATGTAACACAGGGCAAGCTGGCAATGGGCTATATAACCAATATTAAGCCGAATGACAGTGACAGCTATGCACAGACTGTATTTAACAGTGTTTTCGGTGCAGGTGCACATTCAAAACTGTTTAACAACGTGCGTGAAAAGCTTTCGCTTGCGTATTATGCATCATCACAGCTTGAAAAGAATAAGGGCATGCTTATAGTTAATGCAGGAATAGAGTTTGAAAACTTCGAAAAAGCACGTGATGAGGTTATGGCACAGCTTGAAGAGATTAAAAACGGTAACATCACCGAGCACGAATTCACATCAAGTATAAACGCAATTTTGAATACTTTGAGCTCGTATTATGATGATCAGCGTGCACTTGCTACGTTCTATCTCTCGCAATCTGTTGCAGGTACAAACACGAGCCTTGAGGACTATATAGAAAACATCAAGAAAGTAACAGTAGAGGATGTAGTAGCAGTAGCAAAGAAACTACAGCTGGATACAGTATATTTCCTCGCAGGAAAGGAGGCAGAATAATATGCTTAACTTTACAAAACAGGAAAATCCGTATACAGGTGAGGTGCTCTACAGTGCAAAGCACGAATCAGGACTTGGTGTATATATAATCCCGAAAGAAGAATATAGCGGTACCTATGCCATTTTCGGTACTCGCTATGGTTCTGTTGATTCGGAATTTGTTGTCCCCGGTGAGACGGAAGCAATTACTGTCCCTGATGGTATTGCACACTATCTTGAGCATAAAATGTTTGACCAGCCCGATGGTAGTAACGTGTTTGACAAGTTCTCAAAGTACGGCGGTAATGCCAATGCATTCACATCTTTTAACATAACAGCATATCTTGTTTCTTCAACTGCAAATTTTGAAGAAAACCTTGCAACACTTCTTGACTATGTTCAGAGTCCGTATTATACTGACGAAACTGTTGCAAAGGAGCAGGGGATAATCGGTCAGGAAATCCGTATGTATGACGATAACCCCGGCTGGAAACTCTTCTTTAACTTTATAAACTGTCTTTATAACGAGCACCCTGTTAAAAAAGAGATTGCAGGTACGGTTGAGAGCATAAGCGAGATAACAGCTGATTATCTTTATAAATGTTATAACACATTCTATAACCTGT
Organism: Candidatus Ornithomonoglobus sp.; assembly: GCA_045649185.1. Taxonomy (GTDB): domain Bacteria; phylum Bacillota; class Clostridia; order UBA1381; family UBA1381; genus Ornithomonoglobus. Next base: position 39,880 of record JAZRPM010000011.1, read on the forward strand.
CAAATATGTCACTCGTTATTACAGGAAAGGTTGATGTAGAAAGTGCATCAAAAGTAATTGAGGCAGGCATAAAGAACAATGAGCCGTTTACAGAGCCTATAAAGAAACTTTATCCCGATGAGCCCGAAAAGGTTGCAACGCAGTATGTAGAAAAATCAATGGCAATAGCATCACCGATGTTTATGATGGGATTTAAGGACAACGACGTGAATCTTACAGGCGATGAACTCCTGAAAAAGGATATAGAAATCCGTATCCTTATGCGTATGCTTTTTGCAAAAGGCTCGGATATTTATAAAAAGCTTTATGACGAAAATCTTATAAACAGCACATTCTCACTTGATTATACGCTTCAGCCTGATTACGGCTTCACGAGCCTTGACGGCGAATCAAAGGATCCGAAAAAGGTATATGACACAATCCTTGCCGAGCTTGGTAAGGTGCGTAAAGACGGACTTTGTGAAGCAGATTTTGAACGTGCAAAAAAGGTTATATGGGGCAGATATATCCGTACTCATAACGATATAGAGGACCTTGCAACAACCTTTATGCAGTATCTTTTTATGGGCGTTGATTATTTCAACTACTACGATGTATATAATTCTGTTACTTTTGAAGACATAAAAAACAGATTCAATAACCACTTTACAGCAGAAAACAGTGCATTATCTGTAGTTAAACCGTTATAAGACCAAGACCTCCGTTTTTATACGGAGGTTTTTGTGTTATTTGCCAAATAATGAGAATTACAGACGCTTTTTTCGGACGATTTATCTCTTGACACTGTTATTTGAGGGTGGTAGAATTAGAAAGGTATAAAAATTAAAGGGAAGTGCAAACTTTGAAAAAGACATTTGACTATACATGGGTAATAATCGGTGCGTGCATACTGATGATATTTACCGCACTCGGTTTCTGCAGTTCAACAAAGGGACTGTACGTGAAGCCGATTACAGAGGTAATGGGGATAGGCAGAGGAGTGTATTCTCTTAACGACACCTGCCGATTTGTAGCAACTGCCGTTATAAACGTTTTCTTCGGAGTTTTGGTTGAAAAGTTCGGAACGAAGAAACTTATAGGTGCTGGATTTGTTGCTTTGATTCTTGCTTGTGTCACATACGCTTTTGCAAAAAACTTTATTGTATTTTGTATCGGCGGAATTCTTCTCGGACTCGGACTTGCATGGACAACGACGACGATGGTAGGTTGTGTGGTAAACAAGTGGTGCAAAGAGAAAAAGGGCACGGTTATGGGCATTATACTCGCTGCAAACGGTGTCGGCGGTGCACTTGCAACACAGATTGTAACTCCGATTATTTATGAGGAAGGAAACCCCTTCGGTTATAAAAACGCATACCTTGTGACTGCGATAATAATGCTTGCAGTGGGTATCCTGATATTTGCAGTCTTCAGAGAAAACCCCAAAGTACAAAAGGAGATAGCGTCAAATGTACAGGAGAAAAAACGTGGTGCTGACTGGGTAGGCATAGACTATAAAACGGGCACAAAGAAACCATATTTCTTTATAGCGGCAGTTTGTATATTCTTCACGGGCTTCGTACTGCAGGGAATAACGGGAATCTCTGCGGCGCATATGAGTGATATGGGGATTGATGCCGGATACATTGCAACCGTAATGAGTGTGCACTGGATAGCACTCTCGATTCTGAAATTCCTTACGGGACTTTGCTATGACCGTTTCGGGTTAAGAATAACAACATCAATAAACTTTATTGCAACCATAGCGGTTATGGTTGTACTGATGCTTGTGAATAACACTTTTGCCGGGAGAATGTTTGCATTTTCATACAGTATTCTCGCCGCACTTGCATTACCGCTTGAAACTATAATGCTCCCGATTTTTGCAAGCGACCTTTTCGGTCAGAAATCGTTTAACAAGTTTATGGGACTTTTCGTGTCTGTAAATACTGCGGGTTATGCCGTAGGTTCACCTGTTGTAAACCTTTCGTTTGATATATTTGGTAACTACACTGTTGCGCTCGTGGGCTCGGCTGTTATTATGCTTGTTACAGCAATTGCGATGCAGTATGTCATAACCGCAGCGCATAATGAAAGAAAAAGAGTAGAAGTACAAAGTTAAACAAAAAGCATCCGTAATGAGGTTGAAAATGAAACTACTGACAAATTTTATTAAAAAGAATGCAGTTATGATGATTGCGTTCTTTGCAGCACTTATAACCTGCTTTTTTGTGCCGATAGATAAAGAATATATCGGATATTTTGATTTTAAGACGCTGTCGTGCCTTTTCTGTGTGCTGGCTGTGGTATGTGCCTTAAAAAATATCAGATTTTTCTATCTGATAGCAAGAAAAATAGTACAGTGCTTTAAAACTACACGTATGAGTATACTTGCAATTGTGTACATAACCTTTATCGGCTCAATGCTCATTGCAAACGATATGGCACTTCTGACGTTTTTGCCGTTGGGCTACTTTGTTCTTGCAACAACCCACAAAGAGCAGTATATGGCATTTACCTTTATAATGCAGAACATTGCCGCAAATCTTGGCGGTATGCTTACGCCGTTCGGGAATCCGCAGAACTTGTATTTGTATACGAAATTTAACATTCCAAACGGTGAGTTTATGTCAATAATGGCACCGCCGTTTGTTCTGGCGATTGTTATAATCACAATCTGCTGTTTGTGTGTAAAATCCGAACCGCTTGAGATAGAGGATGAAAAGGTGGAACTTCCCAAATGGCGTACTGTTCTTTATCTTCTGCTTTTTGTATATTCGATTGCGATAGTCTTCAGAACCGTACCGTACTGGACAGGACTTATAATAATACCTCTGTCACTTATGTTCCTAGACAGAAAAGCACTTAAAGCAGTTGATTATCCGTTACTTCTGACGTTCGTGTTCTTCTTTATATTTGCAGGGAATATGGCAAGAATTGACGTGGTGCGTAAATTTTTGGGTGGACTCCTTGAAAAGAACACGCTCATATACAGTGTGCTTTCGTGTCAGTTTATAAGTAACGTTCCGTCGGCAATTCTGCTTTCACAGTTTACAACAAATTATCACGACCTCTTATGGGGTGTAAATATTGGCGGTGCAGGTACACTCATTGCGTCGCTTGCAAGCCTTATAACGTTCCGTGAATATATAAAGCACAATCCCGGTGTTACGATGCAGTATATAGGACTTTTTACGGCGGTGAATTTCGGATTTGTTATAATACTTACCGCTGCTATGCTTTTAATGAAATAGAGAACCTCAAAACCACTTCATTTTGAGGTTCTTTTTTTGTAAAACACTACAAATTGTGCCATTTTACTTGACAAAACACAAAAAATGGTATAAAATAGTTGAGTATATTATTACCTATTATAAAGCAAATTAAAAATTGATATCACACCGATGTTGATATTGAAAGGAGACAATGAGTTAAAAATGGCGAAGAAAAGCGAATACAGCAACGAATCGATTGTAAAATTAAAAGACGAAGAACGTGTCCGTTTGCGTCCTGCGGTTATATTCGGTTCAGACGGTCTTGAGGGCTGTGAGCACTCGTTTTTTGAAATTTTGTCAAACTCTATAGACGAGGCGAGAGAGGGTTATGGTAAGCTTATTGAGGTAACCCGCTTTAAGGATAATTCTATCGAGGTACGTGACCACGGACGAGGTATACCCCTTGACTATAACGAGGCAGAGGGATGCTTTAACTGGGAGCTTGTTTACTGTGAATTGTATGCAGGCGGTAAGTATGAAAACAACAAGGGCGGTCAGTACGAATATAGTCTCGGTCTTAACGGACTTGGTGCGTGTGCTACGCAGTATTCATCGGAATATATGGATGTTGAAGTAGTGCGTGACAAAACAAAGTACACTCTCCATTTTGAAAAAGGTAAAAATGTGGGCGGACTTACAAAAGAGCCTACACGCAGTATTCAGACAGGAACAATCCAGAAATGGCGTCCTGATACAGAAGTATTTACGGACATAAGGATTCCTGTAGAATTCTACAAGGATGTCTTGAACAAGCAGGCAATGGTAAATGCCGGACTTAAGTTTGTATTCTACAACGAAACTGAAGACGGCATAGAGATGTATGAATACTACTACGAAAAAGGTATTGTTGATTATCTTTCAGAGGCAGTAGGCGAAACTGCAATGACAACGGTCGAAACGTGGGAATGTGAACGTACAGGTCGTGACCGTGAGGACAAGGACGATTACAAGATGAAGATGCAGGTTGCGTTCTGTTTCTCAAACCGTACAACCTTGCTTGAATACTACCACAACTCAAGTTTCCTTGAACACGGCGGTTCACCCGATAAGGCTGTTAAGAATGCGTTTGTATATGCAATTGACCAATATCTTAAGCAGTCGGGTAAATATACAAAGAACGAATCAAAGATAACATTCAATGACGTGGCAGATTGTCTTGCGCTTGTTATAAACTCGTTCTCAACGCAAACAAGCTATGAAAACCAGACTAAAAAAGCGATAAACAACAAATTTATTCAGGATGCAATGACAGAGTTCTTGCGTCATCAGCTTGAAATCTATTTCATAGAAAACAAGGCAGATGCCGAAAAGATTTCAAATCAGGTGCTTGTTAACAAGCGTAGCCGTGAGAATGCAGAAAAGGCAAGAATAGATATAAAGAAAAAGCTTACAGGCTCAATGGACGTAACAAACCGTGTTGAAAAGTTCGTTGACTGCCGAAGCAAGGACGTTACAAAGCGTGAAGTTTATATCGTTGAGGGTGACTCGGCTTTGGGTTCGTGTAAGCTTGCACGTGATGCGTCATTCCAGGCTATTATGCCGATACGAGGTAAGATATTAAACTGCTTAAAGGCAGATTATCCGAAAATTTTCAAGAGTGACGTTATAGTTGACCTTATAAAGGTTTTGGGATGCGGTGTTGAAATAAAAACATCACATAACAAAAATCTTGACAGCTTTTCACTTGATAATTTAAGATGGGACAAAGTAATCATATGTACAGATGCCGACGTTGACGGATTCCAGATACGTACACTTCTTCTTACTATGATTTACAGACTTATGCCGACACTTATAGAAGTTGGCAAGGTATATATTGCCGAATCACCGCTTTATGAAATTGCAATCACAAAGGGCAAGCGAAAGAACGAAAAGTTCTTTGCATATACAGACGGTGAAAAGGAAGAAATCATTACAAAGCTTAACGCAGACGGACTTTCAAAGGATAAGGACGATTTTGATATCAAGCGTTCAAAGGGTCTTGGTGAAAACCAGCCGGATATGATGAGCTTGACAACAATGCATCCGGCAACACGCCGTCTTATCCGTGTAACACCGGAAAATGCAGAGCGTACTGCAATGATGTTTGACGTACTGCTCGGCGATAACTTATCAGACCGTAAGCAGTATATTGCCGATAACGGTTCACAGTATATGGAAATGCTGGATTTATCATAAGAGAAAGGAGTTTTACTGATGGCAAAAAAGAAAAAAGAGCTTGAAGTTGAGATTATCCCTGCACCGGTTGCAGAGCAGGCGATAACCGAAACACTTGAAATCAACTATATGCCGTATGCAATGAGCGTTATTATTTCACGTGCTATTCCTGAAATAGACGGTCTTAAGCCTGCACACAGAAAGCTCCTTTATACAATGTATAAGATGGGACTTTTAGGCGGTAAGTTTACAAAGTCTGCAAATGTTGTCGGTTCAACAATGAAGCTTAATCCGCACGGCGACAGTGCGATATACGAAACAATGGTACGACTAACAAGAGGTAACGAAGCACTTTTGCACCCGCTTGTAGAGTCGCAGGGTAACTTCGGTAAAGCATATTCTCGTGATATGGCGTATGCCGCATCAAGATATACCGAGGTAAGACTTGAACCTATTTGTAACGAGCTTTTTACCGACATAAACAAAAACACGGTAAAGTTCGTTGATAACTATGACGGCGAGCTAAAGGAGCCGACACTGCTTCCGGCTGCGTTCCCGTCAATTCTTGTAAACTCCAACCAGGGTATTGCTGTTGGTATGGCGTCTAATATATGCTCATTCAACCTCCGTGAGGTATGTGAAGCAACAATTGCATATATGAAAGACGACAAGACCGACCTTTTAAGCATTATGCCTGCGCCCGATTTCTCGCTTGGAGCATCTATTGTTTATGACGAAGAAGAAATGCGTAAAATCTACGAAACGGGACGAGGCAGTTTCAAAATGCGTGCAAAGTACCGTTACGATAAGAGCAGTAACTGTATAGAAATTCTTGAAATTCCGTATTCAACAACATCAGAAGCGATAATCGGAAAGATAATGGAGCTTTTAAAAGCAAACAAACTCCGTGAGATTTCCGATGCACGTGACGAAACAGATCTTAACGGTTTCAAGATTGCAATCGACTTAAAGCGTGGTACAGATCCCGAAGAGCTTATGCTAAAGCTTTATAAGCTGACACCGCTTGAGGATAGTTTTGCTTGTAACTTTAATATTCTTATCGACTCTGTTCCGAAGGTAATGGGTGTCGGTGAGATAATAAATGAATGGATTAAGTTCAGAATAACCTGTATAAGAAACGGTGCTAAATTTGATATTGAGCAGAAGAACAAAAGACTTCATCTTCTTATGGGTCTTAAGAAAATCCTTCTTGATATTGATAAGGCAATTTCGATTATCCGTCATACAGAGCTTGATTCAGAGGTTGTTCCAAATCTTATGGCAGGCTTTGGTATTGATCAGGTACAGGCGGAATATATTGCAGAAATCCGCTTGCGTAACCTTAACAAGGAATATATCTTAAAGAACGTTGATAATATAGATAAGCTCACATCAGAGATTGCAGAGCTGAATAAACTATTATCAAGCGACAGAACCGTAAAGAGCCGTATTGCAAAACAGCTTACGGAAATTGCAAAGAAATACGGTCAGGACAGAAAAACAGAGCTTATAAAGAGCGAAGAGCTTACAGAATACAAAGCAGAGGACCATATCGAGGACTATCCGCTCACTATCTTCTTTACAAAGGAGCAGTATCTGAAGAAAGTTCCTGCAATATCTTTACGTTCAACAACATCTGAGCATAAGCTCAAAGAGGATGACGAGATTATAGTTGAAGAAGAAACAACAAACATTTCAGAGCTTGTATTCTTCTCCGACAAGGCAAACGTATATAAGCTCAAAACCTATGATATGCCCGACTCCAAGGTTGCGGCAATGGGTGAGTACCTGCCGAGTCTTCTGGGACTTGAACCGGGCGAGAAGATAATCTATACGGTTGTTACAAAAGACTTTGCCGGAAATATGCTGTTCACTTTCGAGAACGGTAAAATGGCAAAGGTAGAGCTTAAAAACTACGAAACAAAGAACAACCGAAAGAAGCTTATCGCCGCATATTCGGCAAAATCGCCGATTTGCGACATAAAATACCTCAAAGAAGAAACGGACATTGTCTTAATTACAGAGAACAACCGTGTCCTTTATATGAACACATCTCTTGTTCCTCTTAAGAGCACAAAGAGCACACAGGGCGTTCAGGTACTGCGTCAGCCGAAAGGCGGTATAAAGCCGGCAAAGGTTGAGCTTGCGTCAGTTACTACTGTTCCGGATGCACCAAAGTACGTTGCACGTACAATTCCTGCGGCGGCAAAAACACTTAAAGACGGTGACGGACAGATGAGTCTGATATAACGAAAAGAGGTAATGCAAAATGACTACTGAAATTCTTCAGAAGTTTGAGGGTCAGGATGAAATTAACGTTGTATTCCTTGGCGGCTCGATAACGTATGGAACAGGGTCAACTGAAAAATCAAAATGCTTTGCCAATATGACGGGTGAGTGGCTCAAAACCATGTTTGGTGCTGACAGACTCAACTACTATAATATGGGCATTGGCGGAACACCGTCAAAGTACGGTTTGTTACGTTTCAAGAGAGATGTTGCATCGCATAATCCGCATCTGGTATTTATCGAGTTTGCGGTAAACGATGCAGACCGTGACACAAGACAGTATGTAGAAGGTCTTGTGCGCGGACTTTCGTCACTTCCGGCAAAGCCGTATGTGGCATTCCTCTATACAACAAACGAGGAATACACAACCGACACTCGCTATTTTAGCGAGGTTGCAGAATATTACGGCATACCCGAAATTTCGTTAAAGGATGCCCTTAAAAAGCACCTTGACGGTGAAAATGCGCGTGAGGCAGGCTGTCTTATGGACAGCGTTCATCCTACAGACGCAGGCTATGCGGTCTATTTTGAGGAAATGAAAAGATGTCTTTCACTTCCTGCGTATTATAAAAGACCACAGGATAAGGAAAAACTAATTCCCCAAACTGTATCTTTGAGTGTAGATTTCATACCTGCCGTAACACTCGAAAAATCTGACGGCTGGTGCGAGTTCTATATAGAAGACCGTGACAGAAAATATATGCTCGGTTTCCCTGATGACTGGTTCGAATTTGAGTTTGACGGAAATGTTTTAGCAGTTGAAGGCGGACTTCACAGTGACACCTGTGCATTTGATGTATATGTTGACGGTGCGATTGTCGGATATGGTGAGCCGTGGTATGATAATTTCAGAACAAACCAGCTTGCATTGAGTTTTTTAACTACCGATTTAGCTGACGATCATCATAAAGTCAGAGTAGTAGCGAGAAAAAGCGAAAACAGCGAAAGAAAAAGTAAACACCTGTGCATTTATAATGTGATAGCAGGTTCAAAGTTTGACATATAAGATAATTGATAGGAGAGAGAGAAATGGACGAGAAAAGACATATTTTTGACAAAGACGCAAACGAGTTATACAAACCGTTTCCAAAGGATTTATTTAAGGCTTACGGCGTAAAGAGAGGTCTTCGTAACGAAGACGAAACCGGTGTTATGGCAGGACTTACCGCAGTAGGTCAGGTTAACGGTTATTATTTGGATGACGGTGAGAAACAACCAATAGACGGTGTTTTGAAATACCGTGGTTATAACCTTGCAGATATCGTTGATAACTGTGAAAAGGAACACCGTTTCGGCTATGAGGAGGTTGTATTTTTGCTGTTGTTCGGTAAATTACCGACAAAAGAACAGCTTGACAAATTCAATGACCTTATGGGCGATTTGCGTACACTTCCTGACGGATTTGCAGAGGATATGATCTTAAAGGCTCCGTCCGGCAATATTATGAACAAAATTGCCAGAAGCGTACTTGCAATGTATTCATATGACGATAACCCGGACGAAACAACAGTTGAAAATATATTAAGACAGTCAATCGAGCTTATCTCACGTCTGTCTGTTATGGCGGCTGTGGGTTATCAGGCAAAGAGACATTATCACGACGGTGAGAGTATGTATCTTCACGTTCCGCAGAAACATCTCTCAACTGCAGAGAATCTTTTATATATGCTCCGTCCTGATAACAAATACACACGTGAAGAGGCAGAAATGCTTGATGTATTGCTTATGGTTCAGGCAGAGCACGGCGGCGGTAACAACAGTGCGTTTACAACACGTGTTGTTTCATCATCGGGAACTGATACATACAGTGCAATTGCGGCGGCAATCGGCTCATTAAAGGGTCCGAAACACGGTGGTGCCAACGCAAAGGTGCTTGGTATGATGGAAGAAATAAAGGAAAACGTATCTGACTGGACAGATGAGGCAGAAGTAACAGCTTACCTTGAAAAAATCCTTCGCAAAGAGGCGTATGACGGTTCAGGTCTTATCTACGGTATGGGCCATGCTATTTATACATATTCAGACCCACGTTGCGTGCTTTTAAAAGAACACGCAGCATCACTTGCGGATAATAACCCTGAATGGCAGAAAGAGTTTGCTTTATATAACCTTGTTGAAAAGCTTACACCTGATTGCTTCAAGCGTGTAAAGAACAACAACAAGGTTATGTGTGCAAATGTGGATATGTATTCGGGCTTTGTATATAAGATGCTTGGCATTGCACCGGAAATGTACACACCGATATTTGCAATATCACGAATTGCCGGCTGGTGTGCACACCGTCTTGAAGAGACAATCGGATGTTCAAGAATTATCCGTCCGGCGTATAAATCTATTGCTGAAAAGAGAGAATATGTCCCGATAGAGGAGAGATAATCTGTAATGAAAGATAAAGTAAATATTCTCGGCGTATGGGTGGATATGGTAAATATCCCCCGTGCGGCGGACAGAATAATGCAGTTCTTTAACGAGGACGGCTTGCATAAGGTATATACACCCAATTCCGAAATAATAATGGCGGCGTATAAGAACGATGAGTTCCGTGATGTTTTAAACAATGCAGAACTCCTTACTGCTGACGGAATCGGCGTTGTATATGCATCAAAAATACTCGGCAAACCAATCAGTGAGCGTGCCGCAGGCTATGACATTGCCTGTGAGGTTTTAGACCGTATCAAGGGTACATCAAGAAGCGTATTCTTGTTCGGCGGAAAACCCGGCGTTGCAGAGATTGCAAAAGAAAAACTTGAAGAACGCTATCCGGGAATAGTTATTGCCGGAATGCGCAACGGCTATTTCAAACCCGAGGAAGAGGAAGAAATAGTCAATGAAATAAACGCATCAGGTGCCGACCTTGTCTTTGTATGCCTTGGCGCACCGAAGCAGGAGCTCTGGATAGATAAGTACAAGGATAAGCTTAATGCAAAGGTAGCAATGGGCGTTGGCGGAAGCCTTGACGTATTTGCAGGTACGGCATTAAGAGCGCCTGAATTTTACTGCAAGCACGGACTTGAATGGTTCTACAGGCTTATGAAACAGCCCAGCCGTGCAGGACGTATGCTTGCACTGCCGAAATTTGGCTTAACTGTTCTCTTTAAGGGTAGAAAATTTAAACAGTCAGAGGAATAATTATGGGAATTTTAATTGCTATTGAAGGCACCGACTCAAGCGGTAAGCAGACACAGTCAGAACTCTTATATAAAGCATTGTGCGAAAAAGGTTTTCGCGCAAGACTTGTGTCGTTTCCTGCATATGAGTGCGATTCATCTGCACTTGTAAAAATGTATCTTGCAGGCGAGTTCGGAACAGACCCCAAAGATGTAAATGCGTATACTGCATCAACATTCTATGCAATGGACAGATTTGCGACATTCCGCAAGGACTGGGGAAAGGACTACAATGACGGCACTATAATCGTTGCTGACAGATATGTCCCCTCAAATCTGATACATCAGGCGTCAAAGATAGAATGTGACATGGAAAAGGACGAGTTCATAAAGTGGCTTGAAGACCTTGAATACACAAAATATGAACTTCCTCGTCCCGATGCTACAATCTTTCTTGATATGCCGACAGAAACTGCACAGAAGCTTATGGCAGAGCGTGCAAATAAGATTGACAATTCCGATAAAAAGGATATACACGAACGTAACGGCGAGTATCTTAAGAAAAGCTATACAAATGCCAAGGGTATTGCCGACAAGCTTTTGTGGAACGTTATCTCGTGTGTTGATAATGACGGCAATGTCCGTACAATATCCGATATTGAGTCAGATATATGGGCAATAGCAGAAGATGTAATTGCAAAATCAAGATTTGTGGCAGATTGAGAAAATGAAAGATACAGCGTATAAAAAGACAGTCGCAGCCTGTTTTATAGGCTTTATATCGCAAGCAATAACGGTGAATTTTCCACCGTTATTATTTCTTACTTTTCATAATACATATAATATACCGCTTGAAAAGATTACATTCCTTGTAATCGTAAATTTCATAACACAGCTTTTAACCGACCTTGCCGCATCAAAATATGCTAAAAAAGTCGGCTACAGAACGTGCCTTGTCCTGTGTCACACATTATGCGGGGCAGGATTGGTTGGTATGGCATTTCTTCCGGGAATTATGAATCCGTTAGCGGCACTTATAATTGCAACGTGTGTGTATGCAGTGGGTTCAGGACTGCTTGAAGTTTTATTGAACCCTGTTATAGAAGCGTGTCCGACTAAAAACAAGGCAGGGATAATGAGCATTATGCACTCTTTCTATTGTTGGGGAGTGGTTATGGTCGTGTTGGTTTCAACTGCATTTTTTGCAGGAATGGGTATCGGATGCTGGAAGATAGTAACTTGTATATGGTCAATAATTCCGTTTGCAAATGCGATATTTTTCGCAACTGTTCCTATCTATCCGATTGCTGAAGAAACAAATGATAAAGCAAACTATAAGGAGCTTTTCAAGCAGAAAAATTTCCTTGTAATAATGGGGATTATGGTCTGTGCAGGTGCATCAGAGCTTACTGTAGGTCAGTGGGCATCAACATTTGTTGAGGACGGACTCAGGCTTGATAAAAGTGTGGGAGACCTTATCGGTGTATGCGGTTTTGCTTTATGTATGGGTATTGCAAGAGCACTTTACGCCAAATACTCGGAACGGATTTCGTTGCGTGGTACTTTAATCGCAAGTGCTGTACTGTGCGTCATAAGTTATCTTCTTATCGGACTTGCGCCGCATCCGGGACTTGGACTTTTAGGCTGTATTCTGTGCGGATTATCTGTGGGAATGTTCTGGCCGGGCACAATTTCAATGGCATCACAGCGGGTTAAATCAGGCGGAACAACAATGTATGCATTGTGTGCATTAGGCGGAGATACAGGCTGTACAACAGGCCCTGCGCTTGCAGGATTTATGATGGGCGTGCTTGGTGATAATTTACGTCTGGGAATACTTTGCAGTGTCATTTTCCCGATACTGATGATTTTCGGACTTATTCTTCTTGGAAAGAAAAATAAATAAAATAAAAGCCGTATGGCATACTAACACTAAGAGGTGATGAGTATGTGTACGGCTTTAAATTTTAAATCAAAAGAGCATTATTTCGGGCGTAACCTTGACTGGGAACATTCTTACGGTGAGAGGGTTATAATAACACCGCGGAATTTTTCGATATATTTCAGAGAAGAAACTCCGATGCTTAACCACTATGCGATAATCGGAATGGGGATAGTAAGTGACAATTATCCGTTGTATTTTGATGCAGTAAACGAGGCGGGACTTTGCGTTGCAGGACTTAATTTCCCTGGCAATGCAGTATATAATGTGCCGATGGACGGTAAATACAACGTCGCACCGTTCGAGGTAATTTTATGGGTCTTATCGCAGTGCAAAACAACAGATGAAGCAAAAATGCTCCTTTCAAAAGCAAACATTATAGACATACGTTTTAACCGTGAATACGGCTTGACTCCAATGCACTGGCTGATATCTGACGGTGAAAAATCGGTAGTTGCCGAACCAACGTATAACGGACTTATGATTTATGATAATCCGACGGGGGTATTGACAAACAGTCCGCCGTTTCCGATGCAGTATCATAACCTTAATAATTATATGTCACTTTCTCCAAAAGATCCCCGAAACACTTTTTCGCCCAAACTCAATCTTGAAGAATATTCAAAAGGTATGGGTGCAATCGGACTTCCGGGCGATTATTCGTCGCAGTCAAGATTTGTGCGTGGTGTGTTCGTATCGCACAATGCGACAGAGTGTGATACGGAAGAAGCAAGCGTGAATCAGTTTTTTCATCTACTGTCTGCAGTTGAGATGCCAAAAGGTTGTGTTGTGACGGAAAACGGACTTGAGCATACGGTGTATTCCTCGTGCATAAATGCCGACAAGGGAATATACTATTATAAGACCTATGAGAGCAGTAATATCTATAAAGCGGATATGTATAAATATGATGTAAACATCAACAAATTAAAGGTTTTTGATGCACTGTAAGGTGCATCTTTTTTCTTGACTTTAAATATGCGGTATGGTATAATTATCCCAAGTTGAAGGAGGCTAAATTATGCTATTATATATAATAAGACACGGTGATCCGGATTATGAAAAGGATTGCCTCACAGAAAGAGGAAAATTACAGGCAGAGGCAGTGGGAAAGAGAATGTACAAAACGAAGATAGACAGAATTTTCTCATCACCCATGGGTCGTGCACAGGAAACAGCAGAGCCGGCGTGCAGACTGTTAGGGCTTCCCAAAACTATTGAAGAATGGACTCACGAAATAGAAGATGAACGCCTGACACCATTCCCTGACGGCAAGCTCAAATCCATTACCGATGTACAGAATACATACTATCGTGAAAACGGAAACATCAATCTGCCGTATGAGAGAACATACGAATGTGCAGGTATCAAGGAATCCCATATGGAATCGATAGTAAAATATATTGAAGAAAAAGGAAACGAATTCCTTGAAAGACTTGGATATAAAGAAGAAAACGGAGTGTATCGCATCTTGCGCAAGAATGAAGAAAAGGTAGCGTTGTTCTGTCATACTGCATTCTCGAAAGCGTGGTTGTCATCTTTGTTACATATACCGCTTCATATAGTGTGGGCATCGTTCCATAACACGCATACAAGCGTCACCGTTCTTGAATTCAAAAACAACGAAAACGGATTCACAGCCCCAAAATGTCTCTGTTTTTCTGATATATCGCATTTATATGCAGAGGGACTTGATACGCTTCACGATAACAAGGTCGAAATATAACAAGGAGAATAATATGAAATTAGACAATGGTATAATATCGGTAGAGATGTGGAGCTTTTAAAAATAGTTTCCGAAAAAAGCGGTGTTCATATCGCGTGTTCAACCGGAATGAATACATATCAAAGAAAATAGCTATGATAAAAAGCCTTTTCAATGCTGAATTGTTGGTAACATTAAATAAGGGAGTGATGTTATGCCGATAGAAAAAGAAAATATTGAAACCGTGAGACCGCTTGACATACACTTGATACCTGACATAATATCAAGTATTGACAGCCGTGAGGATATCTCAAAGAATCTTCACGAAGATATCGAGATAAAACTCTTCACACACGGTACATCAACACTTATAATAGGAAATAAAACAGTAATAACCTCACCCGGGGATGTTGTAATAATAAACCCGTACGAATTCCATTCTACTGTAGATATCGGCGAAACAAAAGGTGTATATCATATCCTGATGATAGGTCTTGACTTTTTTGAGGAAGAATCGCGACTAAATCTGCGTCGGATGTTCATCAAAGAGCGCACAAAAATCTGTTCGCTGATAAAAAATGATACCCGACTTAGTGGTATATTGAAAAATGCAGTAGATGAACTCAGGAACAAAAGGGGAAACTGGGAAGATGTCGTTTATGGGCTTTTCTTGGAGTTTTTTGCTTTATTATTGCGATGCTACAAGCTTGATGAACAACTTGATTTGCCTGAGGATAAAAATCTCCGCTACTATGAACTTATATACCCTGCAATAAACAGAATACGCAAAGATTATGCTAAAAAAATCAATGTTGACGAGCTTGCTGCAATGTGTTGCGTAAGCAAGTACCATTTCTGCAGAATATTCAAGGAAGTAACAACGTTTTCGCCTATGAACTATCAGACGGAATACAGAATACGTATCGCTGACGCACTCTTAAAAAACACAAATAAAAGCATTGCCGAAATTGCAGAACAGTGCGGTTTTGAAGATGCGGCATATTTCAGCAGATGTTATAAAAAGAATACAGGTGTTTCGCCTCGCGAAAAACGAGCAATATTGTCCAAATAAAAATCAATGCAGTGCATTGATTTTTGTTTTTTTATGAGTTATTATGAAGGTATAAATTTAAGAAAAGAGGTATCTGCAATGGCATTAGCAATATTTGGCGGAGAAAAAACAAAAACAACACCGTACGGCACAGGAAAGAGATTCGGCGAAAGAGAGCTTCAGGAGCTCAAGGAAGCGTTGGATCAGAACACCTTGTTCTACTGGAGTGGTAACAAGGTAAAGGAGTTCACAAAGAAATTTGCAGAAATGTACGATGTTCCGTATTGTGTTGCAACATCATCAGGTACAGCGGCAATCCACGTTGCATTATGTGCGGCAGGTGTATCGGAAGGTGACGAGGTAATAACATCACCTATCACAGATATGGGCACAGTCATTGGTATTCTTTATCAGAATGCAATACCTGTTTTTGCTGATCTTGACCCGAACAGCTACAATATGTCACCTGAGGGAATAGAGGCGCGCATAACCGATAAGACTAAGGCAATCGTTGTAGTTCATCTTGCAGGTAATGCCGCGGATATGGACCCGATTATGGAGATTGCAAGAAAGCACAATATTAAGGTAATCGAGGACTGTGCACAGAGCTTTATGTGTTATTACAAGGGCAGACTCGCCGGTACAATCGGTGATTTCGGATGCTTTAGTGTAAACGACTTTAAGCACATTTCAGCCGGTGATGGCGGAATGGTGCTCGCACATAACGAAGCTGATTATCAGACTGCATTCGGTTTTGCGGATAAGAACTATAACCGTTTTGGTGGTAACCTTAGAGAAAATCTTACATGTATAGCTCCTAACTACAGAATGAACGAGCTTACAGGTGCTGTCGCATTGGCACAGCTTGAAAGATTACCGGGTATATTTGAGATAAGAAACAGACACGGTAAGCGAATTACAGAGGGTATCAAGGATATTCCGGGTATCACACCGCATAAGGTACTTGAAGGTTGTGAATCATCATTCTGGCTCTATATGTTCAGAATAGAGCCGGATGTATTTGGTTGTACGGCTAAAGAGTTTAGTGCTGCGGTTGCGGCTGAGGGCATTAAATGTTCAGGTGGATACTTGCCCGAATGCGTGTATGAGTATCCTATATTCAAGAATAAGTCGGCATACAAGGGTACACATGCTCCGTTTGATTCAAAGTATTATGGCGGTAACGTATCTTATGATACAGGAATATGCCCGATTGCAGAGGAGATACTTGAGACTTCTCTAAAGCTTGAACTTGATGAGTTTTCAACAGTAGAGGATATCGAGGATATTATAAAGGCAATCAAAAAGGTTGCTGATTACTACCTTGAAAAGAAAAAGAACGGGTAATCACTATGGAAAATATTAAAAAAATAGATATTCACGCACACGCTACAGCGTTTCCGCAGTATTTCCCACCGTGCCGTGACAATACAAGATTTGTTTCAGCAGAAGAAGTAATAGAGTTCTACGATAAGCTTGATATTGAAAAAGGCATACTTTTGCCGATTTCATCACCTGAAGCACAGGTGACACCGATGACGAGTGAAGCCTGCAAATATCTTGCAGACAAACATTCAGACAGATTCTATTGGTTCTGTAATGTTGACCCACGTGCACAGGGCAATAATCCGTCAACTGATCTTATAACATTGCTCAGCATGTATAAAGAAATGGGCGCAAAAGGTGTAGGCGAGATAACCTCACAGGTATATTTTGATGATCCCAGACTTGACAATCTCTTCTCAGCATGTGAAGAGCTTGATATGCCGGTTATTATACATATTGCTCCGCGGATGGGCGGATGCTATGGACTGATTGATGAAATAGGTCTACCGGGACTTGAAGGAACACTTAAGCGACATCCGAAACTTAAGCTTCTTGGTCATTCACAGCCGTTCTGGGCAGAAATGTCATCAGATCTTACAGAAGATATGCGTAACGATTTCCCGACAACTAAAATCAAAGAGGGACGCATAATTGAGCTTATGCGTGAATATCCGAACCTGTACGGTGATTTGTCGGCACACAGCGGTGCCAATGCTCTTATGCGTGATCCGGAGTATGCTGCAAAATTCATCGAAGAATTTTCTGACAGACTTATGTACGGCTGTGACATTTGTGCAACAATAAATAACCATATGTTTGGTTTTAATGATTTCCTTAATAAAATGCGCAGCGATGGTATGATTTCAGAGGAAAATTACAAGAAGCTTGTACGCGAAAATGCGATAAATATTCTTAAACTTTAAACGAGGGGTGTAAAAATGTCAAAGACGATTAATTTCGGAATACTTGGCGGTGGAGCAATAGCTACATTTCACGCTGATGCAATAAAAAATCTTGATAATGCAAACCTTGTAGGGCTCTTTGATCCAAACCCGGAAAATGCAAAGGTGTTTTCAGAGAAATACGGAATAAAAGCATACGAGAGCTATGAAGATATGCTCTCAGATCCCGGAATTGATGCGGTGTGCATCTGTACGCCGAGCGGCTTCCATGCAGAAAATGCACTTGCTGCGTTGGAGAGTTCAAAACACGTCGTGCTGGAAAAGCCTATGGCATTTACTGCGGAGGAATCTGACAGAATTATAGAAGCGTGCGAAAAAAGCAACTGCATTCTTACTGTCATATCACAGTTCAGGTTTTCAGATGATATCCGCTATGTAAAAAAATTAGTAGACGAGAATGCGTTCGGTACAATTTCGTTCTGTGATTTGTATATGAAATACTGGCGTAGCGAGGAGTATTATTCAAGTAGTCCGTGGAAAGGTACAATAGCAATGGACGGTGGCGGTGCGCTTATGAATCAGGGTATTCACGGCGTTGACATTGTGCTTTACATTATGGGCGATGCTAAACTCCTTCACGGCAAGGTTAAAACAATGTATCACGATATTGAAACAGAAGACACCGCTCTTGCGCTTCTTGAATTTAAAAACGGTGCTATGGGTGTTATTGAAGGCTCTACCTGTTCATTCCCGGGATATGAAAGAAGAATAGAAATTATGGGAAGTACCGGCTCGGTCATTATAAAGGAAAACCGCATAGAAAAGCTTGTCCTTAACGGTGAGACGGTTATAGAAAGAACAGATGAACATGATGTTAAAAGTGCATCAGATCCGATGGCTATGTCTAATATCCCGCATAAAAAGCAGATATCCAACTTTATCGGTGCAATAAATGGCACAGAAAAGCTTTTTATTGATGCAAACGAGGGCAAAAAAGCAGTCAGCCTTATAGAAAAAATATATAACTTTCCGGCATAAAGTTTAAAAGCGACACAGCTTTTCAGATATATCCGAGGGTAGAGGAGATAAGTATATGAATATTGCATTTGCCGGATTAAGGCATGACCATATTTTTATGCTGTATAACGAGGCTAAACACAATCCGATGTACAATATAGCAGGTGCTTTTGAGTCAGATTTGGCAGCAAAAAAACGTGCTGAAGACGTGTACGATGTTGACTGCAACTACAGCTCATACGAAGAGCTTTTGTCAGATTCTTCAATAGAGGTAGTTGCACTTGGCGGATGCTTTGCCGAACGTGGTGAAATGGCAATCAAAGCACTTTGTGCAGGCAAGCACGTTATTGCAGATAAACCGTTATGCACAAAGCTTTCAGAACTTGACGAAATTGAAAAGCTCGCAAAAGAAACGGGCAAAAAAGTGAGCTGTATGTATGCAATGCGATTCGAAAAAACCGTTAACGCGTTAAAAAAACTTGCAGAAAACGGAACACTCGGCGAGATAAATGCTGTGACATTTGGCGGTCAGCATCCGCTTATGTACGGAAGAAGACCTGACTGGTACTATGAAGATGGCAGACACGGTGGGGTAATAACCGATATTGCAATTCACGGAATAGATATATTACGGTATGCATTGTCATTAAGACTTGATAATGTAAACGGTGCAAGATGCTGGAACAGGTATGCCACAGAACATAAGAATTTTAAGGACAGCGCACAGTTGATGCTGACTATGGATAACGGTGCGGGAATAATCGGCGATGTATCGTATGCTATTCCTGACGGAATAGAGTTTGGTTTACCATACTACTGGAGTTTTTATGTGTGGGGTACAAAAGGTGTCATACACTTTAATCTTCACGCCAATGATATGGAGTGCTATATTGCAGGTAATGCTACGCCACTGAAATTAGAGTTGCCTGAAATACGAACAGAATATCTGACCGATTTTTACCGTATGGTAAATGGCGAAAAGGATGTAATCCTTCCTATGAACGAAGTTTTCAGCTCAATGCGTGATACTTTGACAATACAGCAATATGCCGACAGATGCGGTGTGCTTCTCACACAAGAGAAAAGAGAAATTTCGGGGATTCTTGATTACATAGGCAAAAATTACAAGGAAAATATAACGGTTCAGCAAATATCAGAAGATTTTTTTATATCGCGAAATGCACTGAATAAAAAGTTCAGACAGTATTTAGGAATAACTCTCAGAGAATATATTTTAAGATTCCGTATAGAAAAAGCAAACGAACTTATAGAGGGCGGAAAGAGCGTTAATGAAGCGGCATACGAAAGCGGTTTCCGTAGTATACGAACATTCAACAATGCGTACCGTGCCAATATGGGTTTTACTCCAACCGAATATATGAAAAATATGTGAGAAAAGGTGTTGCAGTTCAAATTGAACTGTAACCTTTTTTTCTTGCATTTAGTAATGTTATGTGGTATACTAAAAGGTGTATGGATTTTTTTGTAAAAGATTGAAGGTGTAAAAATGGAAATCAAAAGAAAATACAGTATCCTTTATCCGGATTTTGAAAATGTTGAATACAAAAGACTTTCAGAAACGGCCTGTCACGATTTAGCACTTGATATGCTGTGCGAAAAGGTCACAAGCGACCGCAAGGAATCAAAACTTATAATGGAAGTTATATCTTATATGACAGCAGATGTGCGGGTAGCTCAATACCGACACCGTGTTTTTTGTGATATCTTAAAGTTTCCAAATCTCCGTAAAAAGATGATAGAGCTTTTTGATAAGTTTGAGTTTATCCGTAATTTCGGTGTATTGCATAGAAATAACGACGAAAAAATGGAAATCACAAACCTGCTCAGCAGAATGGATGAGTTAAACGATTATATCATCTGCGTAGAGTCAATGCAGGAATGTCTTACGGAAAATGAGGTTGAATCGGAAGGACTCAAAGGGTTTAAGGAATACATTAATCAATTATATCACGATGCCTGCTTTGGTGAAATGAAAGAAGATATTTCCAGACTAAGAGTTCATACTTCAGAAATCAAGAGCGTCACAGTGGGCATAAACGTAAATGAGCGTTTTGAGGCGACCGGATTAGGACTTATTTCTATTAACAACAAGTACTTTAAAAAATCCGGTATAGTAAGCAATTTTGCAGATGCCATAGGAGGAAAGCAAAAGATACAGGACGGAACCGACTGGAATGGTGATATGCACTATCACACCGTTGAAAATGGTATAAGTATCGAGAATTTGGTGAACGGTGTTGCGAAAATGCGTGCAAGCGACAATATAATAGGGCAGATGACATTTATAAAAGATGCCGAAAGGCGTGCAACCATGGCAAATGTCCCTGATGGCGACGGTACGGCAAGTTCTACATTTTATCTTTCCACCATCGTAACCAAAATGCTTGATATGATGGTAAGAAAACTCCGTGACGTACTCAATAAATATGCCGACGTTGCGGTTCTCAATATTTCACAGCTTATTCCTGAGTTCATTTATTATATAAGACTTGCTGAGTTTATTGAAAAGAACATCGGAGCGGGCTATGTGTTCTCTGAAGCCGATGTCATTGCTGATGACGGCGCTTTGATGCAAGCAAGAGGCTTTTACAACCTTAAGCTTGCAGTTTCAGGTTCAGCAATGGAAGACATTATTACAAATGACCTTGATTTTGATAAGGAGCACACCGTTTACATCCTGACCGGTGCAAACCGTGGCGGAAAGACAACCATAACTCAGGCTGTCGGAATTATGTATGTTCTTGCACAGGGCGGTATATTTGTTCCGGCAACATCGTTTAGCTATAAGCCGGTGGATTGTATATATACACATTTTCCGGCAGACGAGGATAAAACACTTGATCTGGGAAGACTTGGCGAGGAATGTATCCGTTTTAAGGAAAGCTACAATGCCTGCACAAAAGACAGTTTGTATCTTCTTAATGAATCATTCTCTACAACCTCATTTGAAGAGGGTTACTACATAGCAAAGGATTCGGTAAGGGCACTTCTTAAAAAGTCGGTAAGGACTATATATAATACGCATATGCATAAGCTTGGTGCGGATGTGGATGAGCTTAACAAAGAAGATACCGATGCCAAGGCCTCATCTTTAAGAGCAATAAATGAGGAAGGAAAGCGTTCCTTTAAGGTAGAGGTTGCACCGCCGGACGGAATGTCTTATGCAAGGGATATTGCAGAGAAGTACGGCGTTACATATGAAATGCTTACAGAAACAATTTAAACTAACATAGAGAATATGAAAAGGCGTTTATTCTTCTTGTTAGATTGGCGCTTTCTATGATTTGTATGATAGTATCAGAGGTTTTATATTGAGTAAAGGAGAACCCAATGAAAAAAATAGTAAAAATTTGTTTGATATTTTTTGCGTTTTTGGTTCTGTTTTTGCTGATAGCTTTTGATTCACGCCTTAAAGTTGTGAATTACGAAATTAAAACCGACAAGATTTCAGGCGAAGTGAAGTTGGCTTTGATAAGCGATTTGCATAATTGCTTATACGGCGAAAATCAGTCAAAGTTTACTAAAGCGATTGAAAAGGCAAATCCCGATGCGGTATTGCTTAGTGGTGATATTTTCGATAATGTATATATTAACGATAACAGCCGTTTATTGATAGACAGTATTGCAAGTAAATATAAAACCTATTATGTAAGCGGTAACCACGAATGGTGGGGCGGTGAAATGTATAAACATTTCGAATATCTTGAAAGTGCCGGCGTAATCATTCTGCGTGGTGATACGGATATAATTGAAGTTCGTGGTAACACAGTAGCAATTTCGGGCGTTGATGACCCTGAGGTTGATGTTTATGACAATTATACACCGTTTAGCGAACAGCTTGATAATGTAGGCAAAAGCATAAACCGTGAACATTATAACATATTGCTTTCGCATCGTCCTGAATTGGCAGAGAGCTATTTTGCATATAAATTCGATTTGGTTTTATCAGGTCACGCACACGGCGGACAGTTCAGAATCCCGTTTCTTATGAACGGTTTCTTTGCACCGAATCAGGGCTTTTTCCCAAAGCTTGCAGGCGGTGAATATGATTTCCAAAACGGAAAAATGATTGTAAGCCGTGGCCTGGCAAGAGAAAATATAAACCTGCCACGAATATTCAACAGACCTGAACTTGTGTTTGTGACACTGAAAGGGAAATAAAGGTTTAGTCCTGACTTGACACGAGTAAGAATTATGTCGAATATCATTGAAAGAGGTGGAAAAATGAAAAGATTTGTAAAAATTTTAATAACACTTTTAGTTCTTTTTGTTCCTTGTGTATATTTTGGAGTATTAGGTAAATCAACAGAAATGGGATTGATATTAATTCCTTCTATAATCGGTGTTGTTTTTTTGAATTTCGAAGATTTGAAAAAAAATGTATCTGTTATAAAAATGAAAGATATAGAGTTAGAGTTTAAAGATATTGTTGAAGAAGCTAATGCTACTATAGAACAGTTAAATAGCACTCAATATACGCTTACAAAAGTGGCAACCGAACTTTTATATAGGCATAAATTTTGGGGAGGAAGTAGCGTCAAAGTTTCATTAGAATTAGTGAATGAATTGTATAATACAGCTAAATCCACTAATGCAGAAGATATAATCCATGGCCCAATTAAGTTGGCATATGAAAGGTTATTAAGCGAGGCGTTTGATCATCTTTCTTCAAATATTGATAATGATGTAGATCGGAAGAAGATAGATTCAATCACAGAACCGATTTATGTTTTTAAAGGTAATACTAATATGATTAAAGACTGTAAAAGCATTCCAAGTGGTAATGCTTTGAAGAAAAAGTTTGAAGAGTTAGATATACTAGAAAAATCTAAGGATGTTCTATTTGATAATATTCTACAATTTGAGACGCTTTGCAATATATACATAGAAAAATATGGAGAGTTAAAACTTGTTGATACTATTTAATTTTAAATAAGGAGAAATTATTATGGGATATGATTCGGAAAAAGTAATAGATTTTTATTATGATGAATATAAAAGTGGTTTGTTTGGAAAGAAATACAAATTCGAATTGTTTGTTTATCCATCATACATAGAGGGAAACGCTCTTGACCTTTACAAGGGTGTTATAGGTTCAAACACAATATCATTTAACATTCCAAACTCTGATATAACAAAAATATATGAAAGCACATATGACGGTAAAAAAGTTCTTTTAGTCGAGTATAAATATTCTTCCATAGTTGGTAATGCCTCGAAGACACTTTTATTTTTTGGAATTGAAGATAATCAAAAATGGATAACTACAATTAACGATGCTAAAAGTAGTTATCTGCAACTTCTATCGAAAAAAGAACAACAGGAAGCAGAAAGGGAAGAATATAAAAAACAACTAGCGATTGAAAAAGAAAAAAATGCTTTAGATTTTTATCAATCTTGTTATTCGTTTCATATAAAAGAGAACACACCGACTTATAAATTGTTTGAAGAAACAAACAAAACTGCACTAATCTATATTGGAGAAGATAAATCCATAAACTTTTTAAAGATTGATGGATATGCAAAAGAAGAAAGTACTGGTGTAATTGAGTATGACAAAATTCATTATTACGAAAAAGTAGGGAATGTTCATTATACAACACAAATTCATGGAACATACTCAAACTATGGTGGTGGATTTACCGGAGCGAATTTTTCTAAATTGCTTACCGCCGGTGGAGGACTTCTTTTCGGTATGATGGGTATGGCTGCTGGAGCATTGCTTTCATATAAGCCAGCCAAACAGGATTCTATAAATACGAGTTTTGAAATTGATTCAGATGTTAATAAAATAGATGATAGAAATATACTTTTGAATTTCTATTCTGATTCGAAAAAACAATATATAGATATTTCATTACCAAATGATATATACAATTTCTTGCAAACTTATTTGCCAGAGAAAAAGTATAGTATAGTTGAAGAGTTGGAGAAAAAATCAGTTGTTTATAACTCTACAAGTTCGTTAGAAAGCAAAAAAATTATTGATACTTCTTCTGAAAAATGTTTGCCTGAATCAAATGAACCAATGTCAGATTTTAAACAAAAGATTGATAAGTTGATATTATTGCGTGATTCAGGAATTCTTTCTGATGAGGAATTTGAGGAACAAAAGAAAAGAATCCTTGAAACTTTATAAATAATAACGCAAGGAAGAAATTCCATTGAATTTACTCGTATCAAGTTCATACAATTTAAAACATTAGTTTGCCGATTTATTATATTTACATATATCATCGGGAGCGAGGAAATCTAGTATTCTCGCGGGTTCTAAGGAATTTTGTTCAGAAAAAATACAGTGAAAAAATCAGGAAAAAGTAGTAGGTCCTATTATTCACTGTTCTCCCAACTTGATACGAACTTTTTCTTAAAATTAGCTGCATCTAAACCTTATGTGTCGCAATGTAAAGAATGTCGAAAAATGTAAAAAAGGTGATAATATGGATAGGTATGATTTGGCACATAAGTATTGTATAAACAACAGACCTCAATTGCTAAAAGATAATGTCTGTGGTTGTTTTTATTGTTTGGAAATCTTTAATCCAAATATTATTGAAGAATGGGTTGAAGATACAGACGGGACAGCATTGTGTCCATTTTGCGGTATAGATTCAGTTATTGGTGAGAGTTCAGGATTTTCTATTACAAAAGAATTTTTGCAGGAAATGTATAAAAGGTATTTTTGATGTTTTTTATTCCTAACCTGACACGAAATATAACCCAAAAGGGCTGCATCTAAACCTTACATCTCGCAATATAAAGGGTGTCGAATTATGTCGAATAAGTAAAGCCTTTCCCTTGAGGAGAAGGTGTCAGCGAAAACTGACGGATGAGGTGAAAAAGGTAAATGATTATTGTGCAATCTACACTTCACCACCGCTTGCAGCGGAGCCGGAAGGTGAATTGACCGTATATGAAGGGAGGCCTCCATGGGGAGATACTCAAGTATAAGCTTTTGAAAGGAGTATATACATGAAGACCATATTTAAGTATTTAAGTGAATACTACCTTAAAATGGTTTTTGGGTTCATGATAAAGGTTATTGGTACTATTTCTGAACTTATGATTCCATATATATTGACATATGTACTCTCAAATGTTATAAACGGAGGGGTTAATGATATTCTCCTTTGGGGCTTATTGATGATATTGTGCTCTGTGTTTGCATGTGTGTTTAATATTTGTGCTAACCGTATGGCAGCAAAAGTTTCAAGATTATTTGCAGAAAAATTGCGCCGCGATTTGTTTGAAAAAACACTTCATCTCTCTGCTGCTCAAACTGACAAATATACGATTCCGTCACTTGAATCACGTATTACAACTGATACATACCATGTCCACAGTTTTATAAATATGGTTCAGAGGATGGGCGTTCGTGCACCGATAATGCTACTTGGTGGTATTGTTATAACGCTTTTTATGGATGCCTATCTTTCTATGGTTATGATAGCTGTTTTACCATTCACAATGCTTATAGTGTGTTTTATTTCTAAAATGGGTGTGCCGTTATACACAAAGGTTCAAAAAGCTACTGACTTTATGATCAGAGTAGTTCGAGAGGATGCCCAGGGAATTAGGGTTATCAAAGCTCTTTCAAAAACCGATTATGAGCATCGCCGCTACGATGAGGTAAACCGTGCTCTTGTGAAAAATGAAATACGTGCCGGTATTATAATGGGTAGCGCAAACCCTATAATGACAACTCTTATGAATATGTGTTGTGTAGCGGTTGTTGCACTTAGCGCAGGTAGAGTGGCGGATGGATTGTCGAAACCAGAAACAGTGATAGCATTTATGCAGTACTTTACTCAGATTTCAATGGCTATGATGGCAGTTAGTAGAATGTTTGTTATGTATACAAAATGTGCTGCGTCTGCAAAGCGTATTTCAGAGGTGCTTAGAGAGGAGTCTGATGTTGTTGTTGAATCAAAATGCAAATATCCTGATACATCAACTGATGCTCATATCTTGTTCGACAACGTTTCTTTTTCTTATACAGGCAAATCGAATAATGTGAAAGGAATAAATTTTTCCATACCGAAAGGCAGTTCTTTAGGAATAATCGGTGCCACCGGTTCGGGTAAGTCCACCATTATAAAGCTGCTTATGCGTTTTTATGATGTCAGTGAGGGGAAAATATACATAAACGGAGAAGATATCCGCACAATCGATAAAGAAAAATTATATCTTATGTTTGGTTCAGCAATGCAGTTTGATTTTCTGTATGCAGATACAATTGAAGAAAATATCCGATTCGGCAGAGATATTTCATCCGAACGCATAAAAGCTGCCGCCAAGATTTCTCAGGCTCATGATTTTATTTCCGATTTTGCAGATGGATATAATCATCTTCTTTCTTCGCATGGAACCAACATTTCAGGCGGTCAAAAGCAACGTATTTTGATTTCCAGAGCGATCGCTGGCGATCCTGATATTCTTATTCTTGACGACAGCTCTTCAGCTCTTGACTATAAAACCGACTCTATGTTAAGAGCTGCTCTTAAAGAAAATATGAAAAACACAACCGTCGTAACCGTAGCTCAGCGTGTAAGCTCAATTAAAGACTCAGATCTTATAATCGTTATGGACGAGGGTAGTATAATTGGAATGGGTACACATGCACATCTTATTGAGGAATGTGAAGAATACCGAGAGATAAGTGAATCACAGATGGGAGGTGCTTTCGTTGAATAATAAATCAAATTCTCCCAAACGAGATAACAAGGGCATATTTATTCGCCTGATGGGTTATGTTTTGAAATACTGGTATCTTTTTTGTGTGGCAGTTATACTTACTCTTTTATCAAATCAGCTTTCGCTTCTTGGACCGAAATACTCAGGGGATGCTATTGATGCCATATCCGGTGCCTCAGGAGTGAATTTTGAGACTGTATGGTATAATGTTGTCCGAATGCTTATATGTTATGCTTTGTCAGCTGTAATGTCTTATGGATTGTCAGCGTTGATGATTTTTATGGGTCAAAAAATTGTTTATACTATGCGCCGACAACTGTTTGAAAAATTAGTTTCGCTCCCTGTAGGGTATTTTGATACCCATCCTACCGGAGATATAATAAGTCATATATCTTATGATATTGACACAATCAACAGCACTCTTTCTCATGATCTCGTTCAGATTATGACAAGTCTTTATACAGTTATTGGTTCACTCATCTTTATGTGGAACATTTCAAAACCTCTCATTGTCGTGTTTATTGTAACTGTTCCTGTGGCAATAATCTTTACTCGTTACCGCTCAATTCACGTGCGTCCGCTTTTTCGCAAGCGGTCCAAAAAGCTTGGTGAGTTAAACGGTTATGCAGAGGAGATGCTCTCAGGTTGTCGAACAATAGCCGCATACACGCGTGAAGATGAAATAGCCGGTCGTTTTAATAAGCGCAATAGAGATGCAATGGATGCATATTATCGTGCTGACTATTATGGCGGAGCTATGGGCCCTTCTATGAATTTTATCAATAATTTATCAATTTCTTTTGTAATGATTCTTGGCGGAATTTTGTATATGTATTCACAAAACGGAACAGTTGTAACGGGAAGTCTGTTTTTCATAACTCTTGGAGGTGTTGCACAGTTTGTACAATATTCGCGAAAATTTGCTGGACCAATCAACGAATTTGCAAATATTCTCAGCGAATTTCAGTCGGCATTTTCTGCAGCGGAACGTGTGTTTACTATTCTTGATGAATCGCCCGAAACTGAAGATAAACAAAATGCAATTGGCTCTGACAACCTCGATAGTCATGTTGAATTTAACAATGTATATTTTGGCTATGTTCCTGAAAATGAAATCCTTCACGGCATATCCTTTAATGCTATGCAAGGAAAAACAATAGCAGTTGTCGGACCAACAGGTGCCGGAAAAACAACAATC